>NZ_CP071795.1:2738750-3077500 GCF_017498485.1 Polaribacter batillariae
AATTTAGACGAGTTAATTAACTTACTTCATAACGAAGCGAAAGTGATTTAATTTTTCTCAAAAATTAAATCGTGCTAAACCCGTTTTAGCATCTAATTTTAAAGATGGAAAATTATAGTATTCCGAACGTATTTTCGGAACTTAAAAAACATCAGAAACAATAATAACAAGATCCTGTAACAAGTTCAGGATAAAAAATAAAAAATATATGTCAGTTTTAGTTTTTGCCGATTCAACAGACGGAAAATTTAAGAAAACGGCTTTCGAAGTAGTTTCTTATGGAAAAAAAGTAGCAGAACAATTAGGCAGTAACTTAGTTGTTTTAACAATAAATGCAAGCGATGCTTCGCAACTATACACCTATGGAGCAGAAAAAGTACTCAACATTACTAACGATAATTTAACAACATTTAATGCAAAAGGGTACGCTTTGGCAATAAAACAAGCAGCAGAAGCCACAGATGCAAACGTTGTAATTGTAGATTCTAGTACAGATGGTTTGTATGTAGGTCCATTAGTTGCAGTCGCTTTAGAAGCTGGTTATGCATCTAACGTAGTTGCAGCACCCTCAAGTACAGCACCATTTACAGTAAAAAGAAAAGCATTCTCTAATAAAGCGTTTGCAAATACTACAATTTCTACAGAAAATAAAGTAATAGGAGTTGCTAAAAACTCATTCGGAATTCACGAAAATCCAGTTTCTGGAACTTCAGAAAATTTTGAAGCACATATTTCGGATGCAGATCTAGGAGTAAAATCAGAAAAAATAGATAAAGTAACAGGCAAAGTAACCATTGCAGATGCAGATATTGTTGTTTCCGCAGGTAGAGGTTTAAAAGGCCCAGAAAACTGGGGAATGATTGAAGAATTAGCAGACGTTTTAGGCGCTGCAACTGCCTGCTCTAAACCAGTATCAGACTTAGGTTGGAGACCACATTCAGAACACGTTGGGCAAACAGGAAAACCAGTAGCCTCTAATTTGTACATCGCCATTGGAATTTCGGGTGCAATACAGCATTTGGCAGGAATAAACGCCTCTAAAGTAAAGGTGGTAATCAACACAGACCCAGAAGCACCATTTTTTAAAGCAGCAGATTATGGAGTTGTAGGAGACGCTTTTGAAGTAGTACCCAAATTAATCGAAAAATTAAAAGCTTTTAAAGCTTCGTAATTCGAAAATTATATTTTGGGCGTGCCCAAATCATTTTTTTAAATTTTAAAAAACGAATCAAAATATAAATTTGGTTCGTTTTTTTATTTGTACCATATCAAACTAAAAAAAGTACTACATCAGTAAAATTTAAAAAAAATAATTTCGTCAGGCTTTCGCCACTCGCTTTTACTTTTGTTTCATTTCAATCAACAAAAGAAAAGAGCTCAAACAATGGCTCAATCCTTCACGCGGGCCATTCGAATATTTAGAATCGTATTTTTCAGGAAATAAAACTTTTCAATATATAATTTTTAGTAAATTGTGCCCTTGAAAAAGCCAGATATAAAATCTGTTAACCGAAAGCTTTTTTATACTTGCAGAAAGATATATGAGTTTAATAAAACTAACCATAAAAGGAATTTCTTACAGTCAAACACAAAGTGGAGCATACGCTTTGGTATTGAGTGAAATGGAAGGAACAAGAACATTGCCAATAATAATTGGCGCATTCGAAGCACAATCTATTGCCATCGCATTAGAAAAAGAAATTCGACCACCCAGACCCTTAACACACGATTTATTTAAAACATTTTCAGATCGTTTTTCAATAACCATTAAAGAAGTAATTATCCATAAATTGGTAGATGGTGTTTTCTTTTCTAGCTTGGTTTGCGAAAGAGAAGGAGTAGAAGAAACAATAGACACAAGAACTTCAGATGCAATAGCAATTGCAGTTCGCTTTCAAGCACCAATTTACACCTATGAAAATATTTTAGATAAAGCAGGAATTTATTTAAAAATAGAAGAAGAATTGGCAATTAACGAAACCACAGATGTCGAAAAAACAACGATAGACGTCGAAGATTTCGATTCCAATACTGTAAAAAGCAACTTTTCCGATTTATCTGTTCCTGAATTAAATGAGCAGTTAAATAAAGCTGTAGAAGAAGAAAACTACGAATTAGCAGCTAAAATTAGAGATGAAATTAGCAAACGCTCCTAATCTAAAAACCGTATGAAAAAATTAGTAGTAGCCCTATTTTGTTTCTTATCTGTAAACATTTTTTCGCAAACAGCAGACCCACTTGCAAAAGGAATTATCGAGAGCGAAGGTTTTACCTTTGGAAGTCTTTGGAGAGGGGTTTTAGGAATGTTTGCTTTATTAATCGTTTCATTTTTATTTAGCGCAAACAAAAAGGCAATTGATTGGAAAAAAGTCGGAATCGGATTAGCGCTTCAATTAACAATTGCAATTGGAGTTTTAAAAGTAAAATTTATACAAATAATTTTCGATTTTGTTGGAAGCATATTTATCGAAATTCTAGAATATACAAAAGCTGGAAGCGAGTTTCTATTCGCAGGAATGGTGGGTGATATGAATACTTTCGGATACATTTTTGCTTTTCAGGTTTTACCAACAATTATTTTCTTTTCGGCATTAACCTCTTTATTATTTTATTTAGGCATTATTCAAAAAATCGTAAAAATTCTAGCAAGAGTATTGTCTAAATTTTTAGGCATTTCTGGTATGGAAAGTTTGTCTGTTGCAGGAAATATTTTTTTAGGACAAACCGAAGCACCACTTCTAATAAAAGCATATTTAGAAAAAATGAACAGATCTGAAATGCTTTTAGTAATGATTGGTGGAATGGCTACTGTTGCAGGAGCTGTTTTAGCAGCATACATTGGCTTTTTAGGTGGTGGAAACAAAGAGTTAGAACTTGTTTTTGCAAAGCATTTATTGGCAGCTTCTGTAATGGCAGCTCCAGGCGCGATTGTAATTTCTAAAATATTATATCCGCAAACCGAAGAAGTAAATACAGATGTAACCGTTTCTCAAGAAAAAATTGGTTCGAACGTTTTAGATGCCATTGCAAACGGAACAACAGAAGGTTTACGATTGGCAGTAAATGTTGGCGCAATGTTACTGGTTTTTGTTGCGGTTATTGCCATGATCAACGGAATTTTAGGAGGTATTGGAAACTTTAACGGAATCGAATATTTTAGTTGGAATTTTACTTCTTTAAATGAAATTATTGCCGCAAATTCATCTTATAAAACATTGTCTTTAGAGTTTATTTTAGGCTCTATTTTTGCGCCATTAATGTGGTTAATTGGTGTAAACTCTGCCGATATTACAATGATGGGGCAATTGTTAGGCATTAAATTAGCCGCCAGTGAATTTGTTGGGTACATTCAATTAGCAGAACTAAAGAACGTTGCAAATGCAGTGCATTTAAATTACGAGAAATCTGTAATTATGGCGACTTATATGTTGTGTGGTTTTGCCAATTTTGCTTCTATTGGAATTCAAATAGGAGGCATTGGTTCTTTGGCTCCAGGACAACGTAAAACATTATCAGAATTTGGAATAAAAGCCTTAATTGGTGGAACCATTGCGTCTTTAATGTCTGCTACAATTGCAGGAATGATTATAGGGTAAAAAAAGTGTAATTGTTTAAGCAGCGTTTAATGGTTTAAACGACGAGACATTTACATACACAATTCAACAATTACACAGTTACACAAAGAAAATGAAACAATACCACGATTTAGTAAAACATGTTTTAGAGAACGGAAATGAAAAAGGAGATAGAACAGGAACAGGAACAAAAAGTGTTTTTGGGCATCAAATGCGTTTCGATTTAAGTGAAGGTTTTCCAATGGTTACTACCAAAAAATTACATTTAAAATCGATTGTTTACGAATTGCTTTGGTTTATAAAAGGAGATACCAATATTAAATATTTACAAGAAAATGGCGTGCGTATTTGGAACGAATGGGCAGACGAAAATGGCGATTTAGGTCCTGTTTACGGCCATCAATGGCGCAATTGGAATAGCGATGATATCGATCAATTAAAAGAAGTGATATCAACCTTAAAAAAGAACCCGAATTCGAGAAGAATGTTGGTTTCTGCTTGGAACCCTTCAGTTTTACCAGATACTTCTGTATCTTTTTCAGAAAATGTAAAAAACGGAAAAGCTGCATTACCTCCTTGCCATGCATTTTTTCAATTTTATGTAGCAGATGGTAAATTATCTTGCCAACTATACCAAAGAAGTGCAGATATTTTTTTAGGAGTGCCTTTTAATATCGCAAGTTATGCGTTACTTACTATGATAATTGCGCAAGTTTGTGGTTATGAAGCAGGAGAATTTATCCATACTTTTGGAGACGCTCATATTTATAACAACCACATAGAGCAGCTAGAGTTGCAGTTGTCTAGAGAAATTAGACCCTTGCCGAAAATGAAAATCAACCCAAAGATAACCAGTATTTTCGATTTCAATTTCGAAGATTTCGAACTAATAGATTATAATCCACACCCTCATATCAAAGGAAAAGTGGCGATATAATTGCTTAAATAAAATATAAAAAAGAGTTCTCAATTGAAAAAAATAGGCGAGAACTCTTTTTTTACTTTTTTTAGAGTAATTTGTTATAATTTTATAACACTGTTTTCAGTACCAGCATAATCGTTCCAAGCAAAAGCATCTGCTTCTTGTTCGTTAACGTATTTGCCATCTACTAAATATCTAAACTCGTAAGAATTGTCCGATTCCAAATCAACAGTTCCTTTAAAAGAACCATTTTTTAATTTTTTTAATGGAGTAGCAGCTGCGTTCCATTCGTTAAAACTACCAACTACTGCTACATTATTAGCATCTTCAGCTGGTACCGTAAAAGTTACTTTACAAACTGGTTTGCTTTTTAAAAATTGTTTTTTAATTGCCATAATATTTTGTTTTCAAAATTTTCGGTAAATTTATAGAACAATTATTAACTTTTCAAACAATATACTGCTGAAAAAGAAAGAATTATCGTTTTAATAATATGAAACGTTATAATAAAGTTTATTGAAAAAAAATAATGGAAATAATTACTGTATGTTTAAAAATAGTGAACATTCTTTTTGTCTGATTTTCAGGTAATTTGCTTCGAAAACGGTTTCGTAAATCGGTCGTATCGAACGAAAACTCTTAAAAAACGCTAAATCTCACATCATTTCTTTTATTTTTGTTAAAAATGGATTCACTTTATGATTACAATTATAGCTGCCATCGCTAAAAATAATGCCTTAGGAAAAAACAACGATTTAATTTGGCATTTGCCTGCAGATTTAAAAAGATTTAAAAAAGTAACTACTGGGCACCATATTTTAATGGGTAGAAATACTTTCGAATCTATTGGAAAACCACTACCCAATCGAACTACAATTATTATTACAAGAAATAATAATTATTTTAAAGATGGCTGTCTTATTGCCAATAGTATTGAAAATGCCATTGATTTGGCAAAAGAAGATGCCGAAATTTATATTATTGGAGGTGCACAAATTTACAAAGAAGCAATGGCAAATAACTTGGCTGACCAATTAGATATTACTTTGGTGCATCACGAATTTGAAGCGGATGTTTATTTTCCGGAAATAAATCCTAAAATTTGGAAAGAAGTTTCGAGAGAAGATTTTAAAGCAGACGAAAAAAACAAATATGATTATAGCTTTGTAAGCTATCGAAAAAAATAAAAATATAATTTTAAATATTGTTTAGAATTTTAATTTTTTAAATAGTTCTCGATACAATTTTTTGTTCCTCAACACCACTCGAACGAACCTTTTTAGGTTATAAGTGAAGCAGCGAAATACTTTTTTGGCTTTGTCTCGAAGATAGTTGGTTTCAAGAAATTCTTTATTTTAAAATACACGACAAGGTTTTAGTTAATTAATCCTATTAGACCGAAAACCACCACCTAAACTCATTTTATATTTTCTTTGTGCAAATAAAAAATAGTTAAAGAGTTTGTAATTTACTTCGTAACCATAATCTATATTTGGTTGATAATCGATTACATTTTCGTAAATATTATTGTTAAATTGTGTTGGATTTTGAGCTCTAATATTCCACGTATTTACCCAAACTCTATTTCTTGCTTCTAAATATTCTTGAGAATAAAAACCTTCTGGTTGTGCAATAGAGTATAAAAACGCAGTAAAACCAGGGTCTATAATTATAATTTCGTATTCTAGACTATCATTAGCAATAACAACGGGTTGTTCTTTTTCTTCTGTATTTTGGTTTTTTATTGGTGAAGCACCACAGGCCCAAAAAAAGATAGAAATTGTAGTAAACAATAAAATGTATTTTAAAACTTTCATAATCAAGATGTTTAACATTCGTAAAGTTGCAAAAATTATTCCAAAATGCATTGATTTTTAATTCATTTAACACTAATTTTCGCTTTTAAAATAACAAGGATGAAAAAAAGATGTTTTTGGGTTACAGATAGCAAATTATATAAAGATTACCATGATAAAGAATGGGGAACACCTGTTTTTGATGATGCAACTTTATTTGAGTTTTTAATCTTAGAGACTTTTCAAGCGGGTTTAAGTTGGATTACCATTTTAAACAAAAGAGAAAATTTTAGAAAAGCGTTTGATAATTTCGACTACAAAAAAATTGCAAAATATCCAGAAAGTAAATACCAATCTCTTCTACAAGATGCAGGAATCATTAGAAATAAATTAAAAATAAGAAGCGCAATTACAAATGCAAAACTGTTTATAGAGGTCCAAAAAGAGTTTGGCTCTTTTTCTAAATTTATTTGGAGTTATGTAGATGGAAACCCCATTGTAAATACATTTCATAAAAGAGAAGAAGTTCCTGCAACTACACCATTGTCTGATAAAATTTCGAAAGACTTAAAAAAAAGAGGTTTTAAATTTGTTGGTTCTACAGTTATCTATGCATACATGCAAGCAGTTGGAATGGTAAACGATCACACAACAGATTGTTTTAAATATCCTAAATGTTAAAAATGAACCATATTTCAAAAGCCTATTTGCAAGAAATTATTTTAATATTTAATTCAATATAAAAAATAAGTTTCTACAAGAATTAATTTCCAGCTAAAAAACGAATCGCCACAAAAATGGCTATGATTAAGCTCCCATAAATAAGTACTTTTTTACCAGCATTTTTATAATAACGTTCGTGATTTTTAATATCTTTTCTGTAGCTATAAATCATTAAAGCGACAAATGCTAAAATGAAAAAAATCATAAAAATAATTCTACCCGATGTAAAATATGCACTTAAAAACATAACTTAATTCTTTATATCTTCTTGATTAATAGATGTACTTCTATCTTCATTTTTCATAAAGTTTCTATATATTGTCTTTCTAAAAATCAGTAAAATTTCGATTTTACAAAATTACAAATTAAATGAAGAACGCCATTGTTTTTGGAGCAACTTCTGGAATAGGAAAAACATTAACTCAGCTTTTGGTAAAAGATGGTTATAGAGTGGCCATTACAGGAAGAAGATTAGAGAAATTGATGGAGCTAAAAAATCAATTTCCTGATAAAATTTTGGTAAAACAAAACGATATTCAAGAAGTAGATACTGTAGAAAAGGTTTTTAACGAAATTGTTGCCGAATTTAAAACCATAGATTTGGTGGTGCAGTCTTCTGGAGTGGCATACATAAACCCAAAATTAGAATGGACCATGGAAGCACAAAGCATTAATACCAATGTTTTGGGTGTTACAAAATTGTATGTTTTGGCGTACAATTTATTTAGAAAACAACAATTTGGGCATTTGGTCGGAATTTCTTCCATAGCTTCTATAAGAGGAAATCGTTCTGCACCAGTTTATTTTGCCTCCAAAGCTTATCAAAAAGCTTATTTAGAAAGTTTGTATATTAAAACAAAAACCATAAAATCTAACAAAGTTTTTATTACAGACATTAGACCTGGTTTTGTAGATACAGCCATGGCTTTAGGCGAAAACCTTTTTTGGTTGGTTCCGTTAGAAAAAGCAAGCAACCAAATTTATAAGGCTATTCAAAAGAAAAAGCGAGTTGCTTACGTTTCTAAACGTTGGAGATTGGTGGCTTGGGTGTTAAAAGTTGCGCCTGCTTGGTTGTTAAAGAAAATGTTGTAATATCGAATAAAAATTTACTAAATAAAAAACTCACAATAAGATATAAAATGAAGAAAAGAATCGCGTCCGTAACTGAATTTCACACTGCTTTTAATTTGAATATGAATAGCAAACCCATAGCAAATATTGGCGAAGATAGAAATAAGTTGCGCTATCATTTAATGAAAGAAGAAAACGAAGAATATTTAGAAGCCGCCCAAAATAACGATTTAGTAGAAGTTGCAGATGCCTTAGGAGATATGTTGTATATTTTATGTGGTACCATTATAGAACATGGAATGCAAGATAAAATTGAAGAAGTTTTTAATGAAATACAACGAAGTAACATGAGTAAATTAGGCGAAGATGGCAAGCCGATTTACAGAGAGGATGGTAAAGTTTTAAAAGGTCCAAATTACTTTAAACCAAATATTAAAGAGATTTTAGAGCGGTAGAATTTAGAGTTTCGTTGCCATATTTGGGTATGAAAAGTTGCGATTTTGTTTATGAAAAATTTCCGAAGGAAATTAAGCTGTAGGCAAAAATGCAATTGCTTTTGTTTTGGTTAAACTCGCATTATGCATTAGGAATAAACAAATGGTATAAAATCAAAACAATATAAAACCAAAAAAGGCAGTGATATAATCACTACCTTTTAGATTTTGTAACGCAGTTTTAAAACGCTAACTACAAAAATTTATTTAGGATTTAAAATTGTTTTAATTCTATCGACAACATCTTGTAAGTGGTATCGAGTAAGCGTGTTGCCTCTGTTAGAAGCCGCTTTAGCATCTCTTTGTAAACGTTTTAATTCTCCTCTAACAACAGGTCTTACATCAGATTGATTGATTGTAATTCCGCTTATTTTAAAATATCCACGATTTATACCTCTTTGGTTTTTTGCTTCATTTAATAAATAGTTTAACCTATCTAAATGTGCTCTTTGTAAATTTCTTCTGTAGGTATCTATAGAGCGTCCAGAGTAAATTTCACTCCAAACTCCTTTACGAAGATCACTCATCATATTTACCAAAGTATATGCCTTAGACGAACCATTTAAAGTTTCGTTTTCAATCATTCTAGCCATTCTTCCTGCATCTAAAATATTGTTTAGAGTTCTTGCTTGCAAACTTCTAACTCTTTCTACAGAACCAGAAAATTCAGTTTTACTAAAAATATTTTCATCTAGCATCCATTCTGGAGTTTTAAACAATTCGTTAATAACAAATTGTAAAGCTTCTTTTTGTTTTGCTTTAGGAACATGAGTATAAACAGCTCCTTCTTGATTCGAAGTTTTGTAATACTCGTAAACACCGCCAATATTGGCAGAAACATGTCCCATGTATCTACTAAATTGACCTAATAGTTGTCCGTACATTGTAGATAACTCTTCGTAATTTTCTCCCTTTTCAGAGGTCCATTCTTCTAATTTTGGTAAAATTCTTTTCAAGTTTTTAATTCCATACATAGAAGCTTTTACAGCATCGTCTCCTAAATCTTCTGTTTGAGAACTTGGATCGACAACGCCAGTTGCTTGCTGGTGCCCAAATCGATACATTGGATCTCCAGCATGCTTTAAAATCCAACTATCTAAAATTTCTTTTTCCTCTTCAGCAGATTTATTTAAAATTGGTTTGTAACCCCAAGCAATTGCGTACTTATCGTAAACACCAATGTTTGGCATTAAAGCAACACCCTTATCTTCTGGTTGAGCTATGTAATTAAAACGAGCATAATCCATAATAGATGGTGCAGTACCATATTTTTGAGTAAAAGTTGCAGAACGTAAAGAATCTACAGGATATGCAACAGAACTACCCATATTGTGTGGCAAGCCTAATGTGTGGCCAACTTCATGAGCAGAAACAAAACGAATTAAACGTCCCATAACTTCTGTTTTAAACTCCTTATTTCTTGCATCTGGATTAATTGCAGCAGTTTGAATAAAGAACCAGTTGTGTAATAAAGACATTACGTTGTGATACCAGTTAATATCTGATTCTAAGATTTCTCCAGAACGTGGGTCACTAACATGCGGTCCGTTTGCATTTGGAATAGGTGAGGCTAAATAACGCACCACAGAATAACGTACGTCTTCTGGAGACCAATCTGGGTCTTCTTCTTTACTTGGAGGATCTTTAGCAATAATTGCATTTTTAAATCCTGCTGCTTCAAATGCAACTTGCCAATCGTTAATTCCTTGTTTAATATAAGGCACCCATTCTTTTGGGGTTGCTCTATCTACATAATAAACAATCTGTTTTTTAGGTTCTACTAATTCGCCTCTTTTAAATTTCTCAATATCTTCATCTTTTACTTCTAATCTCCATCGATCTAAAAAAGTAACAGATTTACTTTTTTGAGCCTTTAAACCATAATCTATTTGTCCGCGAGTAAACCAGCCAACTCGTTCGTCGAAATAACGACGTTTCATTGGAACTTTTGGTAGTAAAACCATAGAGTTGCTCATTTCTAATGTAATAGAGCCCAAAGCTGCGTTTGAAGGTGGTTTATTTGCAAAGTAAGTTTTTACGTGTCTTATTTCGATGTT
Source organism: Polaribacter batillariae (assembly GCF_017498485.1). Classification (NCBI taxonomy): domain Bacteria; kingdom Pseudomonadati; phylum Bacteroidota; class Flavobacteriia; order Flavobacteriales; family Flavobacteriaceae; genus Polaribacter; species Polaribacter batillariae. Next base: position 2,749,389 of record NZ_CP071795.1, read on the forward strand.
TCTTGGGTAACTACTAACTCTTTCTATATAAGACCTAGAATTGTCTAAACGGCTAACCTGCATGCTTTTTCTTAAAGTTCCAGGAAGGCCTAGGGGTTTAATGTCTGAAGTAAAAAGTTTTGTTGCGTCTATAACTGTTGCTGTAGAATCTTTACTAAACGCTTTGATAGGAAAAGAAAATAAAATTGGCTCGAAGTTCGAGTTTACAACGGCTTCATGTACAGGTAAAATAGTATCTGCAACAACGTTATGGGAAACAATTCTTAATAAAATATTTTTATTTTTTTTCTCCCAACGTAACACTTGTGTATTTGTTTTTCCACCACCAAAACCAATTCCATTGGCAGTTTTTGCGATTCTTGTAACCATTAACATTTCTCTTCTTAAGAGAGAATCTGGGATTTCAAATAAATAAGTTTGGTCTTTGGTGTGTACTTTAAACAAACCATCGTCTGTTTTGTGCTCTTTTGTAACCACTTTTCCATAGGGCTGAATATCGCCTTTTTTAGGTTTTGGCTTCGGTTTTTGAGCTGTTTTTGGAGCGTCTTTTTTTTTCTTCTTCCAAAATTGAGCATTCGTTTCAGTAGAAAAACCGAAAACAAAAAGAACCAGAAGAAAAGGGGTTAGTATTTTTTTTATCATAATAAAATTGGTTAAAGTTATAGTTTTCGAAGTTACACAAACCCTTATTTACGCTGTCTTAAATTTTTGTTAAAGACAATTGGCGAATTATGTTAAATTTTAAGCATAAAAAAGAAGCTGTCTCGAAAGTATTAAAATTGGTTATTTCGACTGTAATGGAGAAATCTTATTTATTGAATTTCAATATTTTAGATTTTTCGATAACTTCGTTAACTACTTTCAATCAAAATATATTTTGATTTTAGTAATGCTCAAAAAGACAGTTAAATTTACTTTTGTGACAGCCTTCTTATTGTATTTTAAGTTGTTTTTTCTATACCTTAAAAGCTTCTTTTATTTTATCTACATAATCTAACTTTTCCCAAGTAAATGTTTCTACTTCTTCAGAAACAGTTTCTCCCATAGGGTTTGTAAATGTTACTGTTTTAATTTCTGGGGTTCTTCCCATATGGCCATAAGCAGCAGTTTCCGAATAAATGGGGGTTCTTAATTTTAAGCGTTGCTCTATAAAATAAGGGCGCATATCAAAAATTTCTTCCACTTTTTTACTGATTTCTCCATCTGTTAAATCTACAGTAGCAGTTCCGTAAGTTTCTACATTTATACTTGTGGGTTTTGCTACACCAATCGCATAAGAAACTTGTACTAAAACTTCTTTACAAAGGCCTGCTGCAACTAAATTTTTTGCGATGTGTCTTGTGGCATAAGCTCCAGATCGATCTACTTTACTTGGGTCTTTTCCAGAAAAAGCGCCTCCACCATGAGCTCCTTTTCCTCCATAGGTATCTACAATAATTTTACGTCCCGTTAAACCAGTATCTCCATGAGGTCCACCAATTACAAAAACGCCAGTTGGGTTAATGTGGTAGGTAATATCGTTCGTAAATAATTTTTGAATATGGCTTGGCAACTTTGCAACCACTCTAGGAATTAAAATTTCAACAATGTCTTTTTTAATTTTTTCTAACATTACAGCATCAGATTCGTTAAAATCGTCGTGTTGTGTAGAAATTACAATGGCATCTATTCTTTGTGGAACATTATCATCTGAATATTCGATAGTAACCTGGCTTTTAGCATCTGGTCTTAAATAGGTAATGTCTTTATTTTCTCGTCTTAAAAGCGCCAATTCTTTTAACAGTCTGTGAGACAATTCTAAGGCCAAAGGCATGTAGTTTTCGGTCTCGTCAGTGGCATAACCAAACATCATTCCTTGGTCTCCAGCACCTTGTTCTTCTGGTAAAGACCTATCAACTCCTTGGTTAATATCTGGTGATTGTTCGTGTATTGCAGACAAAACTCCACAAGAATTTCCATCGAACATATATTCGCCTTTAGTGTAACCAATTTTATTAATAACTTCTCTTGCAATTTGTTGCACATCTAAATAGGTTTTAGATTTTACCTCTCCAGCCAAAATAACTTGTCCAGTGGTAACCATCGTTTCACAAGCAACTTTACTGTTTTTGTCGAATGCTAAAAAATGATCAATTAAAGCATCAGAAATTTGATCTGCAACCTTGTCTGGATGTCCTTCAGAAACACTTTCTGACGTAAATAAATATGACATAATCTTTTCTTTTTAATATTGAAAAATGATGATTCCTAAAATAATTGTACATTTAGGTTTCTTTAAAATTAGAATTCCCGTAAAAACAAGAATCAGAAAATAGAAATTGATTGCATAGTCGCTAAAAGAAGTAGATAATTACTGCTTTAGCATTTTTATTCTAAACCTGTTTCAAAACCTCATTATAGAAATTCGTTTACAAGTTAGGTACCGGAACAAGTTCAGCACAAGAGGTTGCAATCAGTTCAAATTTTTCCTCTTAAATTCTTTTGCAAAGTTACATTATAAAATGAAATTCCAACATTTTTTAGAGATAATTATTTTTGATGATATCATTAAAACACGAATTTTATAGAAAAAAAATTATCGTTTTTAATGCAAGTTTACAGTGTTTTTTCGCTTCAAAATCGATATAAAATAAAAATAAACCACTTTTTATTTGGATATTAAATTTTTCTAAACATATATTTGCACTCACAAAGTTCAATAACTTATTGAAATGTTATCAAGAAAGGTGGAGGGATTAGACCCTTTGAAACCTTAGCAACCCTTTAGAAATAAAGAAGGTGCTAAATTCTACCCTGTGCTGAACTTAATTTTCGGTATCTCAAAAAAGAGAAAAAGGATAGATAACAAAAAAGAATCTTCTCTCACTAGAAAATTCTATTTTCTTAATAACATTTTTCTAATTCGTACATCAACAAAAATTGATGCATTTGACTTTTGGTTTAATCTAAAATTGATTCACAATATGAAATATTGTGTTTCTTTTGAAAATGTCATTCCTGTGAAAACAGGAATCTAAATTAACTCAAAAAAAAATAGAAAAATGAGTGTACACAAATTAGCAACCCATGCGTTGCACGCAGGACATGATGTAACAGCCAATGGAGGTACAAGAGCTGTTCCAATTTACCAAACATCTTCGTATGTTTTTAACAATGCGGAACATGCTGCAAATCTTTTTTCGTTAAAAGAATTAGGTTTTATTTACACACGTTTAAACAACCCAACCAATCAAATTTTACAAGATCGTTTGGCGGCTGTAGAAGGCGGAATTGGAGCTGTAGTTTTTGCATCTGGAACTGCAGCAATTGCAACAGGTTTGTTAACATTTTTAAAAGCTGGAGACCACATTGTAGCATCCAGCAGTTTGTATGGAGGCACCTATAACTTATTAAATGTAACTTTACCAAGACTAGGTATTAAAACTACGTTTGTAGATGCTTATGAACCAGAAAATTTTAGTAAAGCCGTTCAAGAAAATACAAGAGCATTTTTTGTGGAATCTTTAGGAAACCCAAAATTAGATGTGTTGGATTTAGAAGCAATTTCAGCTCATGCAAAAAAAGCAGAAGTACCATTTATTGTTGATAATACTGTAGCAACTCCAGTTTTATTAAATCCGATTAAATATGGCGCAAACATTGTAATTCATTCTTTAACAAAATATATTGGCGGACAAGGAACTTCTTTAGGAGGTGCAATTATAGATGCTGGAACTTTTAATTGGGCGAATGGAAAATTTCCCGAATTTACAGAACCTTCTGCAGGTTATCATGGGTTAAAATACTACGAAGCTTTAGGGGCAGCATCCTATACTTTTAAATTAATTTTAGAAGGATTGCGTGATTTTGGTGGTGCTTTAAGCCCTACAAATGCGTTTCATATCATTCAAGGTTTAGAAACGTTACCAGTTCGAATTCAAAAGCATTCAGAAAATGCATTGGCTTTGGCAAAATGGTTAGAGCAACAAGAGGAAGTCGCTTGGGTAAATTATCCAGGTTTAGAGAGCAATAAATACAAGAAATTAGCAGATAAATACTTGCCAAAAGGACAAAGCGGAATTGTAACTTTTGGGCCGAAAAAAGGTTTTGAAGCCGCAAAAGCCATTACAGATAAAACCAAAGTATTTTCTTTGTTAGCAAATATTGGAGATACAAAATCGTTAATTATACATCCAGCAAGTACCACACATCAACAATTAAATGCAGCTGCACAAGAAAGCGCAGGAGTAAGTCAAGATTTAATTCGTTTGTCTGTTGGTATTGAAGATTTAGAAGATTTAAAAGCAGATTTAAAAGCGGCTTTTTCAGAAATATAATTAATACGAAAAATAACAAGGGGTTTAAAACCCTTGTTTTAATAATGAAAGACAAATTACAACATATAAAAATCAAGGATTTTACCACAGAATTAGGTGTAAATATTTCGGATATCAATTTAAGTTATCAAGTTTTTGGGCAAGATTTAGGAACAGCACCTGTGGTGTTAATCAATCACGCACTAACTGGAAATAGCGATGTTGCTGGTGAAAAAGGTTGGTGGTTAGATATTGTAGGAAAAGACAAAGCCATAAATACAGATGTATATACCATTTTGTCTTTTAATATTCCAGGAAATGGTTTCGATGGTTTTTTAATTGAAAATTATAAAGATTTTATTGCAAGAGATATCGCAAGAATTTTTTTAAAAGGATTAGTGGAGTTGAAAATAACCCAATTATATGCATTAATTGGAGGTTCTTTAGGTGGGGGAATAGCTTGGGAAATGATTGTTTTAAATCGCAAAATTACCCAACATTTTTTACCCATTGCAACCGATTGGAAATCGACAGATTGGTTGATTGCCAATTGTCAAATTCAGGAACAATTTTTGGTAAATTCTAACAATCCAGTGCACGATGCAAGAATGCATGCCATGTTGTGTTACAGAACACCAGAATCGTTTAAAGCACGTTTTCATCGATCAAAGAAAGAAAATTCAGATATTTTTAACGTAGAAAGTTGGCTATTACACCATGGAAAAAAATTGCAAGAACGCTACCAATTATCTTCCTATAAATTAATGAATCAATTATTAAAAAGTATTGATGTTACTAAAAATGGAGAGAAAAATATAGAAGTTCTCGATCAAATAGAAGCAAATATTCACATTATCGGTGTAGATTCCGATTTGTTTTTTACGGCGGAAGAAAATAGAGAAACCCATAAAAAACTGGCTTTAACAAAAGAAAACGTAACGTATAACGAAATTAATTCTGTGCATGGGCATGATGCATTTTTAATGGAATATGACCAATTACAGAAAATTATAGAACCTATTTTCAATAAAGATTATAGAGCAAAAAAGATGAAAGTATTAAAATTTGGAGGAAAATCTTTAGCCAATGGAAAAGGGTTGGAGAATGCCATAGAAATTATTCTTAACAAACACAAAAACGGAGAAAAAATAACTTTAATTGCTTCTGCAAGAGGAAATACCACAGACGAGTTAGAAAATTTGTTGACTTTAGCTTCTCAACAGAAACCGTATTTAGACGCTTTTGATGCTTTTAAAGATTATCAATTAAAACCCAACCCGAATTTAGATTGCACACAAGAGTTTTTAAAATTGGCAACCATTTTTGAAGGTGTGTATTTATTGGGTGATTATAGCGAAAAAATTAAAGACGAAGTTTTAGCACAAGGCGAATTATTATCCGTAAAATTAGTCGCAAGTTTGTTAGAAGAAAAAGGAATTTCAGCAAACCCAACAGATGCAAGAAAATTAATTATTACAGATGATAATTTTGGAAACGCACAACCAATTTCAGCAATTTCTTCGGAAAATGTTGTGTCTTATTTTAAAGAAAATTCGAAAACTATAAATGTAGTAACAGGTTTTATCGCATCCAATAAAAAAGGAGAAACCACCACTTTAGGTAGAAATGGAAGTAATTACACAGCCGCTTTAATTGCAAATTATTTAGATGCAGCAGAGCTTCAAAATTATACACACGTAAGTGGAATTTTTACGGCGAATCCAGATTTGGTTGCAGACGCAAAAAAAATTGAGCAATTATCGTTTTCAGAAGCGAATGAATTGGCGAATTTCGGAGCGACCATTTTGCATGCAAAAACCATTATTCCATTATTAGAAAAGAACATTAATTTACGTATTTTAAATACCTTTCATAAAGAAGACAAAGGCACATTAATTACCTCAGAATCTTCTACCAAAGGCATAAAATCGATTTCTACCATTAACAATGTTGCCTTATTAAATTTCGAAGGAAGAGGATTGTTAGGTAAAGTAGGTGTAGATGCACGAATTTTTAGAGCTTTAAGTGATAAAAATATTAGTGTAAGTATTATTTCTCAAGGTTCATCCGAAAGAGGAATTGGTTTAATTATCGATGCCAATAGAGCCAACGAAGCTGTTTTAGCATTAGAAAAAGAGTTCGAAAACGATTTTTATTCACAAGACGTAAATCAAATTTCTATTGTCGATAATGTGGCTGTAATTTCTATTATTGGGCAAGATTTAAGCGAATTTCATTTACCTTACAATGCCTTGATTAAAAATCAAATTGTTCCTGTTTTATTCAACAATACCATTACAGGTAAAAATGTGAGTTTGGTCGTAAAGAAAGAGCAATTGCACAAAGCAGTAAACGTAATTCACGGTCAAGTTTTTGGTGTTGCTAAAAAAGTAAACATTGCCATTTTCGGAAAAGGTTTGGTGGGCGGAACATTAATTCATCAGATTTTAGAAAATGCAGCTTCTGTTTTAGAAAGAAGAAAAATTCAATTGAATGTTTTTGCGGTAGCGAATTCTAAAAAAGTATTGCTAAACAAAAACGGAGTTTCCAAAAATTGGGAAGAAGATTTAGAGTCAAAAGGACAAGAAAATATTTCTGTAGATGCTATTATTTCGTTTGCAAAAGCGAATCATTTCGAGAATTTAATTGCGGTAGATAATACTGCAAGTGTACCATTTGTAGCCAATTACATTCCGTTAATAGAAGCAGGTTTCGATTTGGTTTCTTGTAATAAAATAGCAAACACCTTGTCTTTTAATTTTTATAAAGAATTAAGAAAAAAATTAAAAGAATACAAAAAACAATACTTGTATGAAACGAATGTGGGTGCAGGTTTGCCTTTAATTGATACCATTCGTTTACTGCACGAATCTGGAGAAAATATTACCAAAATTAGAGGCGTTTTCTCTGGAAGTTTAAGTTATTTATTCAATACTTTTTCTGAAGAAAACAAACCTTTTTCTGAAGTTTTACAAGCAGCAATTAACGCAGGATTTACAGAGCCAGACCCAAGAGAAGATTTAGGCGGAAATGACGTCGCTAGAAAATTACTAATTTTAGCAAGAGAATTAGATTTAGAAAATGAATTTGCAGACGTAAAAATTCAGAATTTAATTCCAGAAAATTTAAGAGAAGGTAATGTTGATGATTTCTTATTAAATTTAGAAGTGCTGAATGAAGAATATCAACAAATAAAAGAAAGTCAAAAAGAAAACCACGTTTTAAGATATATTGGAGAATTAAGTGGAGATTTATCACAAGAAACAGGAAATTTAGATGTAAAATTGGTATCTGTTTCTAAAAATTCTCCTTTAGGTTCTTTAAAAGGTTCAGACGCAATTTTTGAAATTTATACAGAATCTTATGGAGAGCAACCCATTGTAATCCAAGGAGCAGGAGCAGGTTCTAAAGTAACAGCCAGAGGCGTTTTTGGAGATATTCTAAGACTGGCAAAACATAATAATTAAAAAAGTAGGCAGTTTTCAGTTGGCAGTATTTCAGTCAAAAAAAACTGATTTATAAAAAATAAAAGAAACAAGAAACAAGATAAAAGAGATAAGAATCAAGAGAAGAACGATACGTTTTTAGTCTTGATGCTTTCTTCTAAAAGCATTAGCGGTCTTCATTCTAAACACCACAATATGAACAAACATTTCGAAACAGAAGCCATTAGAAATCAAACAGAAAGAACACAATTTTCTGAACATTCTACACCCTTATATTTAACCTCAAGTTTTGTTTTTGATGATGCAGAAGATATGAGAGCTTCCTTCGCAGAAGAAAAACAACGTAATTTATACAGCAGGTTCACAAACCCAAATACCACAGAATTTACTAATAAAATTGTACAAATGGAAGGTGCAGAAGCAGGTTATGCTTTTGCAACAGGAATGTCTGCCATTTTCTCTACATTTGCAGCGTTGTTAAACGCTGGCGATCACGTGGTTTCTTGTCGTTCGGTTTTTGGTTCTACACACAGCATGTTTACCAAATTTTTACCAAAATGGAATATCAAAACATCCTATTTTAAAGTAGATGAAGTAGAGTTGGTAGAAAGTTTAATTCAAGAAAACACCAAAATTTTATATATAGAAACACCTACAAACCCTGCTGTAGATATTTTAGATTTAGAATTGATTGGTAAAATTGCAAAAAAGCATAATCTTATTTTTATTGTAGATAATTGTTTTGCAACACCTTACATTCAGCAACCCATTAAATTTGGCGCAGATTTGGTAATTCATTCAGCCACAAAATTAATAGACGGACAAGGAAGAGTTTTAGGAGGAGTTACAGTTGGAAACAAAGAATTGATGCGAGAAATTTATTTATTCGCAAGAAACACAGGGCCAGCCATGTCTCCTTTTAATGCCTGGGTTTTATCAAAAAGTTTAGAAACATTAGCAATTAGAGTAGAAAAGCACTGTGAAAATGCGTTAAAAGTTGCGCAGTTTTTAGAAGGAAACGAAAATGTACAATTGGTAAAATATCCATTTTTAAAATCGCATCCACAATATAATGTGGCAAAAAATCAGATGAAATTAGGTGGAAATATCGTTGCTTTCGAAATAAAAGGAGGCATAGAAGCTGGAAGAAAATTTCTCAACAACATAAAAATGTGTTCACTTTCTGCCAATTTAGGAGACACAAGAACCATTGTTACACATCCATCTTCTACAACTCATGGAAGACTTTCAGAAGAAGACAGATTAGAAGTCGGAATTACAAATGGTTTGGTTCGTGTTTCTGTAGGATTAGAAAATGTAACAGACATAATTACCGATTTAGAACAAGCATTAAACGTTTAAATTGCAGAAATTTCTGTAAATTTGTTACTTATGCTATCTAAAAAAACAAAATACGGAATTAAAGCGCTTACCTATTTGGCAAAACAGGAAAATAAAACGCCTGTTCAAATCGCTACGATTTCTAAAAGTGAAAATATTTCACTTAAATTTTTAGAAAGTATTTTGTTAACACTTCGTAAAAACGGAATTTTAGGTTCCAAAAAAGGCAAAGGTGGTGGGTATTACTTACTAAAAGAACCTTCCGAAATTCAAATGACAGCAATCATGCGTATTTTAGAAGGTCCCATATCTATGGTGCCTTGTGTGAGCTTAAACTTCTACGAAAAATGCGACGATTGCCCAGATGAAAAGGCTTGCGCTGTTCATAATTTAATGCTAAAAGTTAGAGATAGTACACTGCAAATCTTTAGAAATACAACATTATCAGACTTGTGTAAATGCTAATTGTAAGGCATAATAACGCCTTTTTTATATTTAATTTCTTTTTCTCTTTTAATACTGCAAGCTAATTGTTAATTCATTTGCATATTCACAAATATACATTCTTATTTTTAATAATCTACTAAATCTATAGGGTAATTATAAATTTCTTCTTTTTTATGCTGTTTATGTTTAAATAATGCACTATGTTTGCATACCCTATTAAACAAATAGGGTAATAAAAAGTAAATTATTATGATTTTAGATCAGATGATTTTTAATAAAAGTGAAACAAAAGCAAGTTTCGAAGAAGACAAAACTTCAGAAAAACCTTTGCGAAGTATAGCAAAAGCATTAAGCTGGAGGGTAATTGGAACGTTAGATACATTGGTGGTTTCTTATTTTTTAACAGGAAAAATAGTATTGGCAGCCTCCATAGCCTCTGTAGATTTTTTAACAAAACTAGTGTTGTATTTCTTTCATGAAAGAATTTGGAACAAAATAAAATGGGGAAAATAATGAGTTTAGATATTCAGCAAATAAATAAAGAATTGGCAGATAAAAATCCGTTAGAGATTATCAAATGGGCAATTTCAATTGCAAAAAACCCGGTAATAACTACCAATTTTAGGCCTTACGAAGTGGCTATTTTAAATGCAGTTACCAAAGTAAAAAAAGACATAAAAGTTATTTGGTGCGATACAGGTTACAACACTGTTCAGACCTATAAACATGCAGAGGAAATCATAGAAAAATTAAATTTAAACATCCAACTTTATGTTCCAAAACAAACAGTTGCACATAGAAATGTGGTTTTAGGAGTTCCTTCAATAGACGATAAGAAACATCAACTTTTTACAGAACAAGTAAAATTAGAACCTTTTGCAAGAGCAATGCAAGAGCACCAACCAGATGTTTGGTTTACAAATTTAAGAAAAGGGCAAACCGCTTTTAGAGATAGCATCGATATCGTATCAAAAAGTAAAGACGGTATTATAAAAGTAAGTCCTTTTTATCATTGGTCAGATGAAGATTTAGATACGTATTTAGAGCAATACAATTTGCCAAACGAATTTACCTATTTCGACCCAACAAAAGTAGAAAGCAATAGAGAATGTGGTTTGCATATCTAAAAGACATGATTATGAATCAAAAAACATTACAAGTAGATGCTTTAGAAAGTGAAGCAATTTATATACTCAGAGAAGTCGTAGCACAATTCGAAAAACCTGTGCTGCTATTTTCTGGCGGAAAAGACAGTATTACATTAGTTCGTTTAGCACAAAAAGCATTTTTTCCCGCAAAAATTCCCTTTCCTTTAATGCATATAGATACTGGGCACAATTTTCCAGAAACCATCGAGTTTAGAGATCGTTTAACACGAGAATTAGGTGTAGAATTAATCGTAAGAAACGTGCAAGACAATATCGATAATGGAACAGTAAAAGAAGAAACAGGAAGGTATGCAAGTAGAAATATGCTGCAAACAGAAACATTGTTAGATGCTATCGAAGAATTTGGTTTCGACGCCTGTATTGGTGGCGCAAGAAGAGACGAAGAAAAAGCAAGAGCCAAAGAAAGAATTTTTTCTGTAAGAGACGATTTTGGGCAATGGGACGAAAAAAACCAACGTCCAGAAGTGTTTGACATGTTAAATGGAAAAATAGATTTAGGACAAAATGTACGTGTTTTTCCAATTTCTAATTGGACAGAGCTAGATGTTTGGTCTTACATTAAAAAAGAAAACATCGAAATTCCTTCCATTTATTTCGCTCACAAAAGAAAAACTTTTTTAAGAGACGGTTTAATTTGGTCTGCAGACGATGCTGTGGTTTTTAGAGACGAAGAAGAAAAAGTCGAAGAAAGAATGGTTCGTTTTAGAACGGTTGGCGACATGAGTTGTACAGCTGCAGTTTTATCCAATGCAGTAGATATTGCAAAAGTGGTCGAAGAAATTAGAGATTCTTCCATTTCAGAAAGAGGCGCAAGAATCGACGATAAACGCTCGGAAGCCGCCATGGAAAAGAGAAAACAACAAGGATATTTTTAAAGTTATTTGGGCGTTTTAACGGGCTTTCCACTATATCTTTTTAGTTTTGTTCTCGATACAAATTTGTTCATTCTTCACAAATTAACTCGAACTGACAACTAAAAAGGATGCCACTTCAATCCCTAACGCACTTATTTAATAACAACTTACAAGTCTCAAAAGCTTGTAATTATTAAAAAAATAAAAAAACTACCCTGCAAGATTTCAAAAACCTTGTAGGTATTAAAATAAAATTTCTTCCTTCGATGGAAGTTTAGTATTGGCTTTATGAAAGATACAAAAACACAAACAAACTCAACTACTTCTTCCTCTTTGGAAAAGGCTGGATTAGGGCACTTAAAAATAGCAACAGCAGGAAGTGTAGATGATGGTAAAAGCACCTTAATTGGGCGTTTATTATACGACACAAAATCGTTAACAGACGATAAGTTAGAAGCAATTCAAGAAAAAAGCAAACAAAGAGGTTTCGATTATTTAGATTTCTCTTTAGCCACAGATGGTTTGGTGGCAGAAAGAGAACAAGGAATAACTATTGATGTTGCACATATTTACTTTTCAACAAGAAAAAAGAGTTTCATCATTGCAGATACTCCAGGTCATATCGAATACACAAGAAATATGGTTACTGGGGCTTCAACAGCACAAGCTTCTATCGTTTTAATCGATGCAAGAAATGGCGTTGTAGAACAAACCTATCGTCATTTTTTTATCAATAATTTATTACGAATTAAAGATGTTGTCATTGCCATTAATAAGATGGATTTGGTTAATTTTTCTGAAGAAAAATACAACATCATTAAAGGAGAAATCGAATATTTAGCAAGCAAAAGCGAATATAAAAATCAGAACTTAACATTCATTCCTTTGTCGGCTTTAGAAGGCGATAATGTAGTTACACCATCAAAAAACATGCCTTGGTATAAAGGAGAAACATTATTACATCATTTAGAGAGGTTAGATGCAGAAGACATTAATGAAGTTTCACAAACACGTTTTCCAGTACAAACAGTCATTAGACCCAAAACAGAAGAACACCACGATTTTAGAGGTTATGCAGGTAAAATTTATGGAGGCGATTTCGAAGTTGGAGATCAAGTAGCTGTGTTGCCATCACAAACAAAATCAACCATAAAAAGCATTCATTTTTTTAATGAAGAATTTACAAGAGCAAAAAGCGGAAGTTCTGTAACCATCACTTTAAACGACAATGTAAATGTAAGCAGAGGAGATATGTTGGTAAAAATAGATGAAGAACCAACCATTACCAAGCAACTAAATGCTACCATTTGTTGGATGGACAAAGAACCATTGCAAGCGTCTCAAAAATATTACATAAAACATGGTGTAAATGATGCACAAGCAAAAATTACACAATTAAATACAATTATTAAAACAGATTTTTCAGGAAAAATCGAAAATCCATCAGCATTAGAACTGAATCAAATAGGAGACATTCAATTAAAATTAAGCAAACCGTTGTTGGTAGATGCTTACAACAAAAACAAATCAAATGGTGCGTTTATTTTAATCAATCCAAAAACAAACAATACAGTTGGGGTTGGTTTTATAAAAAGCCCCCTTTAATCCCCCAAAGTGGGAATTTAGCAAGTTTGCTAATAAAAAATAGAAAATAATTAACAATATTCTTACGCCCGAGTGAGAATTCCTTCCCTTTGGGAAGGTTAGGATGGGCTTTTAATATGCAAAGTTTTAGAACCGAAATAGAAAATCCAGTTGTAGAAAAAGACATTCTGGAATTAGAGCGAAAAATTCAGCTTTTTAAAGAAGGAAAAATAGACGAAGAACGTTTTAGAAGTTTACGTTTGGCGAGAGGCGTTTATGGTCAGCGTCAATTTGGCGTTCAAATGATTCGTATAAAATTACCTTTTGGTAGAGTTACTAGCGAACAATTACACAGAATTGCAGATGTTTCAGATGAATATTCTCGTGGAAGATTGCACATTACTACAAGGCAAGATATTCAAATTCACCATGTAAGTTTAGATAGAACTCCAGAATTGTGGGCGCAATTAGAAAAAGACGATATTACTTTGCGTGAAGCGTGTGGAAATGCGGTTAGAAATGTAACAGCATCAGAAACTGCTGGTATCGATATTAACGAACCTTTTGATGTTTCGCCTTATGCAGATGCAACGTTTAAATTCTTTTTAAGAAACCCAATTTGTCAAGAAATGGGTCGTAAATTTAAGATATCTTTTTCAGGAACAGATAACGATACTGCCATTAGTTTTATTCACGATTTAGGCTTTATAGCAAAAGTAAAAACCGAAAACGGAATCACAAAAAAAGGGTTTAAAGTCTTATTAGGTGGTGGTTTAGGCTCGCAACCAAGACATGCAGATGTTATTTACGAATTTTTAGAGGAAGACCTTTTAATTCCGACTATAGAAGGAGTTTTAAGAATTTTCGACAGATTTGGCGAACGTGCAAAAAGAGCCAAAGCAAGATTAAAATTTTTGGTAAAAGATTTAGGTTTTGAAGCTTTTTTAGAGTTGGTTGCAGATGAAGTAAATGCATTAGAAAACAAAAAGTTTAAAGTAGATACTTCTGCATTTGAACAACCCATTGTTTTTCAAGAAACAGCAATTCCTTCCGTAAAAATTGAAGATGAAACAGCTTATCAAAAATGGAAGGAAACTAACGTTATTAAACAAAAGCAAGAAGGTTTATTTGCCATTGGTTTAAAAATACATTTAGGAGATTTTTACACACCAAAAGCGAGATTGTTAGCAGACTTGGTAAAGAAATATGCAGCAAACGAAATCCGTTTAACTTTACGTCAAAATATTTTAATTCGCCATGTTAGAGAAGAAGTATTGCCATTTTTTTATGTTGAATTGCAAAAACTAGGTTTCGCAAAAGCAGGGTACAATTCTACAGCAGATATTACAGCTTGTCCAGGAACAGACACCTGTAATTTAGGAATTTCGAGCAGTACAGGAATTGCAGTAGAGCTAGAAAAAGTATTGGAAAACGAATATCCAAAGTATTTAAACAATAAAGAAATCGCCATTAAAATTAGTGGTTGTATGAATGCTTGTGGGCAACACAATATGGCACATATTGGTTTCCAAGGAATGTCAATTAAAGTTGGGAATTTACAAGCACCAGCATTACAAATTTTAATTGGTGGAGGAATTTTAGGCGATGGAAAAGGTCGTTTTTCAGACAAATTGGTAAAAGTACCAAGCAAAAGAGGCCCAGAAGCATTGCGTATTTTATTAAATGATATTGAAGAAAATCAGCAAGAAAAAGAGACTTTTTTAGAATATTACGACAGGCAAGGAAAAACATATTTCTACGATTTATTAAAAGGATTGCAAGACACCACAAATTTAGAACCTAACGATTTTATCGATTGGGGGCATTCAGAAAACTACGTAAAAGCAATTGGAGTAGGAGAATGTGCAGGAGTTGTAATCGATTTAATTGCGACACTTTTATTCGAAAGTGAAGAAAAAATTACCAATTCAGAAGAAGCCTTAAAAGAGCATCAGTTTTCAGATAGTATATATCACGCATATACATCTTTGGTAAATACAGCAAAAGCATTATTAATTGCCGAAAATGTAAAAACAAATACCCAAGCAGGCATTATTAGTGATTTTCAGAAACATTTTATAGACACAAATAAGTTCGAAATAAATGGTTCTTTCGAAGATTTAGTATATCAAATTAAAAAACAAGCACCTACCAAAACGTTTGCAGAAAGTTATTTAAATGATGCAAAATTATTTTATAAAAAAGCAGATGCGTTTAGAACTGTTGAAGTTGGGAGTTAAGATTTTAGAATTAAGAATTAAGTCAGAAAAGACTTATGACATAAGACTGCAAGATTGTTGCAAACATATGTTTGAAATAAATTAGTTAGAAAATGAATAATTATAATAACAAAATAACAGAGTCTGTATTTCCCTCTTTTGGGGATAAAAGGGGGTTTTTAACAGTAGTTGGCGCTGGTCCTGGAGATGTAGATTTAATTACAGTAAAAGCAATTAAAGTTTTAAAAAAGGCAGAGGTTGTTTTATATGATGCTTTGGTAAATGAAGAATTGTTAGACTTTGTAAATCCAAATGCAGAACTCATTTTTGTAGGAAAAAGAAGAGGTTGTTATAGATATCAGCAAGAACAAATTAACGAGTTAATTGTAGCAAGAGCAAAAACACACAAACATGTAGTTCGTTTAAAAGGTGGAGATCCTTTTATTTTTGGAAGAGGTGCAGAAGAAATGGAATATGCAGCAAGTTTTGGAATCGAAACGGCGATGGTTCCAGGAATTTCGTCTTCATTGGCGGTTCCTGCGTATCAAAATATTCCAATAACAAAACGCGGAAGCGCAGAAAGTTTTTGGGTAATTACAGGAACTACAAAAGAACACAAATTATCGAATGATGTGGCACTGGCAGCGAAATCCAATGCAACAGTAGTTGTACTAATGGGAATGGGAAAATTGCCAGAAATTATCAAATTATTTCAAAAAGAAAAGAAAAACAATTTGCCAGTTGCCATCATCCAAAATGGAACAAGAAGTAACGAAAAAGTAGGAATTGGAACAGTAAACACCATTTTAAATGTAGTTAAAGAAAAAGAATTAAGCAATCCTGCAATTATTGTTTTGGGCGAAGTTGTAAAACATCGTGAAAAATTATCAGAAATCAAAAGTTTTAGTGACAAGAACCAAGACAATATCACGCAACCGCAAGAAAGGGTTTTACAATTACACGAATAAACAATTACACAACTACACAATACTATAATGGAACAAAACGAATTATATCCTATTTTTTTAAAAACGCAGCAATTAGAAACTTTAATAGTTGGTGGAGGTTTTGTAGCATTAGAAAAATTATCTTTTTTGTTGAAGTCGAGTCCGAATTCGAAAGTAACGATGGTTGCTCCTTTTTTTAGAGAAGAAACTCGAGAATTGGCAAATAAGTTCGGAGTAAAAATGATTGTTGATGAGTATAAAAAAAAATATTTATCAAACAAAAATATTGTCATTGCAACTACAGATAAAGAAGCTGTAAATATTCAAATTTACAAAGATTGTAAAGAAAAAAATATTATGGTAAATGTGGCAGATAATCCTCCCTATTGCGATTTTTATATGGGTGGCATTGTAACCAAAGGAAATGTAAAAATTGCGATTTCCACAAACGGAAAATCACCCACAACAGCCAAAAGGTTGCGTCAGTTTTTTGAAGATGTAATTCCAGAAAATATAGACGATTTAGTAAATAATTTAAACGAATATAGAAAAACCATCAAAGGAAACTTTGAAGAAAAAGTAGAAAAACTAAACGAATTTACAAAGAGTTTGGTGGAATAAGTTTGCAGTTGACAGTGACAGTTTGCAGAAAAAAAAGAGATCTTTCGACTTCATTACATTTCGCTCAAGATGACAAAAGTTTGTCATTTCGAACGAAGCTTTTGCGAAGTTGAGAAATCTAAACAAAAATTTAAATAATATTAGGATTATAAAAAAGAATATGATTACAACAGACATACTAATTATTGGAGCAGGACCCACAGGATTATTTACCGTTTTTGAAGCAGGTTTATTAAAATTAAAGTGTCATTTAATAGACGCTTTACCACAGCCTGGAGGGCAATGTTCAGAAATTTATCCAAAAAAACCAATTTATGATATTCCTGCATATCCAGAAATTTTAGCAGGAGACTTAACAAAGAATTTATTGGAACAAATAAAACAATTCGAACCAGGTTTTACCTTAGGAGAAAGAGCAGAAACAATAGACAAACAAGAAGATGGTACTTTTATTGTAACGACAAATAAAGGCACAAAACATCATGCAAAAGTGGTAGCAATTGCAGGTGGTTTGGGGTCTTTCGAACCAAGAAAACCACTGCTCGAAAATATTACAAATTTCGAAGATAAAGGAGTGGAATACATTATTAAAGAACCAGAATTGTACAGAAATAAAAAAGTGGTAATTTCTGGGGGTGGAGACTCTGCTTTAGATTGGGCAATTTTCTTATCAGATGTAGCTTCAGAAGTTACTCTAATTCACAGAAGAAACGAATTTAGAGGTGCTTTAGATTCTGTTGAAAAAGTACAAGAATTAAAAAACTTAGGAAAAATCAACTTAATTACACCTGCAGAAGTAAAAGGAATTTTAGGAGCGGAAAAAGTAACAGGAGTTGTGGTTGAGAAAAAAGGCGAAGATGGTTTTATTATAGATACAGATCATTTTATTCCACTTTTTGGATTGTCACCAAAATTAGGACCAATTGGTAGTTGGGGTCTAGAAATCGAGAAGAATGCCATTAAAGTGAATAATGCTTTAGATTATCAAACCAATATTCCAGGAATTTATGCCATTGGAGATGTAAATACCTACCCAGGAAAATTAAAACTAATTTTATGCGGGTTCCACGAAGCAACTTTAATGTGCCAAAGTGCCTATAAAAGAATTTTTCCAGATAAAAAATATGTAATGAAATACACAACTGTAGGTGGTGTAGATGGTTTTGATGGAACAAGAAAAGAAGCACCAAAAGCTGTAGTTAAAGCGATTCAGTAATTAAAAATAACTTCCTTCAAGGTTTCAAAAACCTTGTAGGTATCTTTTATTGTTAGGTTTTTATGTTTTTTTAGACAATATATTTAGCCATTAAATGATAATTAGTAATAGACCTCATTGGGTTGTAAAACTAGAGAGGTTTAATCAATCAAATTCCTTATTTTTGGTTGCAATAAATACCGATAAGAATGAGTTTAGACATCAATCTTAAAATAACAGACAGAAATGGAGTAACGCACGATATAGTTGCACCAACAGATATGGCAATGAATCTAATGGAAGTTGTTCGTTCGTACGAATTAGCAGAAGAAGGAACCATTGGTATTTGTGGTGGAATGGCAATGTGTGCTTCGTGCCAATGCTATGTAAAATCAGCCCACGAATTGCCAGAAATGTCAGATGATGAAGACGCAATGTTAGCAGAAGCATTTCATGTAGAAGACAATAGTAGATTGGGTTGTCAGATTCAAATTACACCAGAAATTGATGGTTTAGAAGTAGAATTAGCGCCAGAATCGTAATAAAAATGAAAGAAGTAGCACAAAAGGTTTCCGTAGAAAATTATAGCATGTGCTTAAGAGATGCTGTAGAGATTTTTACAAAAGAATTGATAAATTGTTTGTTTGATGAAGATTATCAGCAAAAAAAAGGAGGAGACACTAAAAATAAATTCTTTAAAATTTTAGAAAGATTATCTATTAATAATGAAGATTGTTCTTGGGCGGCCTTTGAAAATTCATTTCCAGAAATAAGAAGAAAATTAGATTTAGATGCTTTTGCAGCGTTAAAATCAGATCCAGCCGCAAAAAGTTTACGAGAAATTTATTTGGCCTATCCTGGCTTTTATGCAATTGCAGTGTATCGATTAAGTAATCAACTATTAAAACAAGAAATTCCTGTTTTACCAAGAATGATGAGCGAGTTTGCGCACAGTGCAACAGGAACAGATATTCATCCAGGAGCAGAAATTGGCGACTCGTTTTTTATAGATCATGCAACCGGAATTGTAATTGGAGAAACCACCATCATTAAAAATAATGTCACTATTTTTCAAGGAGTTACCTTAGGAGGCATTCAAGTAAAAAAAAGTATGGCTTCTACAAAACGCCATCCAACCATAGAAAGTAATGTAATTATTTACGCAAATGCAACTATTTTAGGTGGAGATGTTGTAATTGGAGAAAATTCAATCATTGGAGCAAATGTTTGCATTACAGAAACTGTATCACCAAATACAATAGTTACTGTAGAGTCAAATAATTTTATTACAAAAAGAAAATAAAATGAAAACGAAAAGCATTATAGATTTTGTTGGAAACACACCTTTGGTGGAAGCACAAAACATATTCAAAAAAGAAGGCGTTACTTTATTGCTAAAATTAGAAGGAAATAATCCTGGTGGAAGCGTAAAAGATAGAGCCGCTTACAATATGATTTCTGAAGCCCTAAGAAGAAAAAATATTAAAAAAGGAGATACTTTAGTGGAAGCAACCAGTGGAAACACAGGAATTGCTTTGGCCTTAATGGCAAAGGTTTTAGGGGTAAAAATGGTATTGGTAATGCCAGAAAATTCTACAATTGAAAGAGTAAAAACCATGCGTGCTTACGGAGCAAAAGTACATTTAACTCCACAAGAAGCAGGTATGGAAGGTTCCATAGACTATGCTTTAAAGCTAAAATACAAAAAAGGATATTTTAGACTAAATCAGTTTGATAATACAGACAACTGCAAGGCACATTACAAAACCACAGGACCAGAAATTTGGAGAGATACAGAAGGAGAAGTAACACATTTTGTTTCTGCAATGGGAACCACAGGAACCATTATGGGCGTTTCAGACTATTTAAAAGAGCAAAATAAAAACATTAACATTATTGGTGCGCAACCTAAAGACGGAGCAAGAATTCCTGGAATTAGAAAATGGCGTAAAGAATATTTGCCAGCTATTTTTAACGCTTCAAAAGTAGATACAATAATGGAAGTAAGCGCAGAAGAAGCCACAGAAATGACCAGAAGATTAGCTACCGAAGAAGGCATTTTTGCAGGCATGAGTAGTGGAGGTTCTGTGGCAACAGCAGTTAAAGTTGCCCAAAAATTAGACAAAGGCGTAGTAGTTGCCATTATTTGCGATAGAGGAGACCGATATTTGTCTTCAACTCTTTTCGAAAAAGAATAGAAAAACAACGAGGCTATCACAAAAGTAAATTTAGCTGTTATTGTAAGCATTACTAAAATCAACATATATTTTGATTGAAAGTAGCGAACGAAGTTATCGAAAAATTTAAAATATTGAAATTCAATAAATAAGATTTCTCCATTGCAGTCGAAATAACAAATTCTAATACTTTTAAGACGGCTTCTTAAATTTAAGAACAATAATTCCGCAAATAAAGTATTTTATATTACATTTGCAACTTAGTTCATAAACTTATTGATTTACGTTATCACGAAAGGCAGAGGGATTAGACCCATTGAAGCCTTGGCAACCTCTCACTTTTGAGAAAGGTGCTACATTCTACCTGTACTGAACTTGTTTCAGTACCTTTTGATAAGATTCACTTAGCAAAAGAAACGGACAGATAACAGCGAAAAAAACACCTTTCCTGATGACATATATTGATAAAAACATCAAAAAATGTCAAACATTTACAAAGCATTACAAGAACGAATTTTAGTTTTAGACGGCGCCATGGGAACCATGTTGCAAGCCTATAAGTTTACAGAAGAAGATTTTAGAGGCGAACGCTTTAAAGACTACCCAACTCCATTACAGGGTAATAACGATTTGTTATCTATAACACAACCAGAAGCCATAAAAACCATTCATACTAAGTATTTTGAAGCGGGTGCAGATATTGTAGAAACGAACACGTTTTCAGGAACAACTATTGCCATGGCAGATTATCAAATGGAAGATTTGGTATATGAATTAAATTATCAATCTGCAAAAATTGCCAAAGAAGTCGCAGAAGAATTTACAGCAAAAGAACCTCACAAACCACGTTTTGTAGCAGGTTCTATAGGTCCAACAAACAGAACAGCAAGTATGTCTCCAGATGTAAACGATCCTGGCTACAGAGCAGTAACTTTCGAAGAATTAAGAATCGCTTACAAACAACAAACAGAAGCGTTAATCGATGGTGGAGCTGATTTATTATTGGTAGAAACAGTCTTTGATACCTTAAATGCAAAAGCAGCATTATTTGCCATTGAGCAAGTAAAAGAAGAAAAAAATATTAACATTCCTGTAATGTTAAGTGGTACAATAACAGATGCTTCAGGTAGAACTTTATCTGGCCAAACAGCAGAAGCTTTTTTAATTTCGGTTTCTCATATTCCGCTTTTATCTGTTGGATTTAATTGTGCTTTAGGTGCCAATTTATTGCAACCTCACTTAGAAGCAATTGCTAATAAAACAGATTTTGCGATTTCTGCACATCCAAATGCAGGTTTGCCAAATGCTTTCGGAGAATATGATGAAACTCCAGAAGAAATGGGAGAACAAATAGAAGAATATTTAAAAAAGAATTTAATCAATATTATTGGAGGTTGTTGTGGTACAAGTCCAGAGCATATAAAAGTCATAGCAAATATTGCTGCTAAATATAAACCTAGAGAAGCTGCCACTTTAAGCACAGTCGAAAAGTCTTTTAAAAGGATAGAAAGCAAATGAAAGTGAAACAAACAAAATACATGAAATTATCAAAACGTCATTCTGAACCTGTTTCAGAATCACATTAAAATAAAAGTGACCTTTTAGGTTTTTAAAACCTGAAAGGTCTGATAAAAATATGATTCTAGAAGTAGCCATATTAAATATAAAAGAAGGTTTTTCTGCTGAATTTGAAATCAATTTCAAAAAAGCTGAAACCATTATTTCTTCTATGAAAGGTTACATCTCTCATAAACTAAAAAAATGTATTGAAGTTAAAGATAAATACATCTTATTAGTAAACTGGGAAACTTTAGAAGATCACGAAATTGGATTCAGAAAATCTCATGAATATAAAGAATGGAAAACATTATTGCATCATTTTTATGAACCATTTCCAACAGTAGAGCATTACAAGTAATGAAAGTGAAACAAACCAAATATATGCGATTGTCAGGATTAGAACCACTAATCTTAAACGAAAACAGTAATTTTATTAATGTAGGAGAACGCACAAACGTAGCTGGTTCTCGTAAATTTCTACGCTTAATAAAAGAAGAAAAATACGATGAAGCCTTAGACATTGCAAGGCATCAAGTAGATGGTGGTGCGCAAATTATCGATGTAAATTTCGACGATGGTTTAATTGATGGAAAAGAAGCCATGATTCGTTTCTTAAACCTAATTGCTGCTGAACCCGATATTTGTCGAGTTCCAATTATGATTGACAGTTCTAAATGGGAAATCATAGAAGCGGGTTTACAAGTGGTACAAGGAAAATGTGTGGTAAACTCAATTTCTTTAAAAGAAGGAGAAGAAAAGTTTATTTGGGAAGCCAAACAAATAAAACGTTATGGAGCAGCAGTAATTGTAATGGCTTTTGATGAAGTTGGGCAAGCAGATAATTACGAACGAAGAATAGAAATAGCCAAACGTTCTTACGATATTTTAGTAAATAAAGTTCACTTTCCATCAGAAGATATTATTTTCGATTTAAATATTTTTCCGGTGGCAACAGGAATGGACGAACATAGAAGAAATGCCATCGATTTTATCGAAGCAACAAGATGGGTAAGAGAAAATTTACCAAATGTTTCTGTAAGTGGAGGTGTAAGTAACGTGTCGTTTTCTTTTAGAGGAAATGATGGAGTTCGTGAAGCAATGCACTCTGTATTTTTATACTATGCAATTCAAGCAGGCATGAATATTGGAATCGTAAACCCTGCTTTATTGGAGGTTTATGATGACATTCCAAAAGATTTATTAGAACATGTAGAAGATGTTATTTTAGATAGAAGAGACGATGCAACAGAACGTTTATTAGATTTTGCAGAAACTGTAAAAGGGTCTAAAATTGAAAAAGGAGTAGATTTATCTTGGAGAGAAAACTCATTACAAGAGCGAATTACACACGCTTTAGTAAAGGGAATAGATGCCTTTATTATTGAAGATGTAGAACAAGCAAGACAAGAAGCTACAGCTCCTATTGAAGTCATAGAAGGGCATTTAATGATTGGAATGAATGTGGTTGGCGATTTATTCGGAGCAGGAAAAATGTTTTTGCCACAAGTAGTAAAATCTGCACGTGTCATGAAAAAAGCGGTAGCCTATTTAAATCCGTTTATTGAGGCAGCTAAATCCGATAAATCAGAACCTGTTGGAAAAATATTAATGGCTACTGTTAAGGGTGATGTACACGATATTGGTAAAAACATAGTAAGTGTGGTATTGGCTTGTAACAATTACGAGATTGTAGATTTAGGAGTAATGGTTCCACCAGAAAAAATCATACAAACTGCAATCGACGAACGTGTAGATGCCATTGGTTTGTCTGGTTTAATAACACCTTCGTTAGACGAAATGGTGTATTTAGCCAAAGAAATGCAACGTCAAAATTTTAAATTGCCCTTATTAATTGGTGGCGCAACAACTTCCAAAGCGCATACTGCTGTAAAAATAGACACACAATATAAAAATGCAGTAGTTCATGTAAACGATGCCTCTAGAGCAGTAACAGTTGTTGGCGATTTGTTAAACAAGAAATCGAGCCATTTATATACTGCAAAATTAAAGAAAGATTACGACGAATTTCGAACCAAATTTTTAAAACGAGGAAAAGAAAAATCTTATATTTCTATTGCAGAAGCAAGAAAAAGAAAGTATAAAATCGATTGGGAAACATCAGAAATTAAAAAACCGAACGAATTAGGCATTCAGGTATTAAAACAATTAAGTTTAAAAGAATTGGTTCCGTTTATAGATTGGAGTCCGTTTTTTAGAAGTTGGGATTTGCATGGAAAATTTCCAGACATTCTAACAGACAAAGTGGTAGGCGAACAAGCTTCAATAATGTATGAAGAAGCGCAACAAATGATTGCAGAAATTATTGCAAATCAATCTTTAAAACCAAAAGCAATTTTTGGTTTGTTCGAAGCAAATTCAATTAATGATGATGATATCCTAGTTTCAAAAAAGCCTAATAGAAGCAAGAATGTCATTTCGAGCGCAGTCGAGAAATCTCAGAATGATAAAGTTATTTTTAGAACCTTACGTCAGCAATTAAAAAAGCGTGAAGGAATTCCTAATATCGCTTTGGCAGATTTTATTGCTCCAAAAGAAAGTAATAAAACGGATTATATAGGTACTTTTTGTGTAGCTATTTTTGGAGCTCAAGAATTAGCAGATAGTTACAAAGCCAAAGAAGACGATTATAATGCAATTATGGCGCAAGCCATTGCAGACAGGTTTGCTGAGGCTTTTGCAGAATATTTGCACAAACAAATTCGTATTAAGCATTGGGGATATGCTTCAGATGAAGTTTTAACAAACGACGATTTAATCAAAGAAAATTATAAAGGAATTCGACCTGCACCTGGTTATCCTGCATGTCCAGATCATTTAGAAAAAGAAACCATCTGGGATTTGTTAAAGGTTGAAGAAAATATCGGAGTTACTTTAACAGAAAGTTTGGCAATGTGGCCTGCAGCAGCAGTATCTGGTTATTATTTTGCCAATAAAGAAGCAAAATATTTTGGTTTAGGAAAAATAACAGACGACCAAGTAACAGATTACTCTATAAGAAAAGGAATCACAAAAGAAAAAGCAAGAAAGTGGTTGTACCCAACACTTGCAGAAGAATAAAATATGAGTTTTATAGAATTACATTTAGGAAGTCATATTATTTCTCATGGATATGATGAAAATAATACAGAAATTGTAGAAAATATTTCTGCAGATGAGTTTAGCAAAAAGCTAGTTGCAGTTTCACGAATTAAATCTTTAAGTGAAAAATATATTTTAACAGATTATGCACATGGAAGATGGATTTACTGGGAATATCAAGAAGATTTTGATGAAGTGAAAAAGCTTTTAAACAACTAGCGTTAGCGATTGAAACAACCTTTTTTTTAACTGTCAGCTCGTGAATTTTTAAGAGACGAAAAAAAAATGTATCGAGAACAAAGCAAAAAAGATACATCTTTCGAAGACGCTCAAGACAAGCTACAAGCGCAACCTTTAGGGAACGCTTCAATAAAAAATATTAATAACATAAAATACCCGCAACAATTTTCCCTCCTTTAGAGGAGATTAAGGGAGACTTATTATGAAGATTACAGAACACATTAAAAAAGCAAACGGAAAAACCTTGTTTTCCTTTGAAATTATTCCACCAAAAAAAGGAAATAACATTCAAGATTTATACAATAATATAGATCCGTTAATGGAATTTAAACCGCCATTTATAGATGTTACAACTTCGAGAGAAGAATATATTTATATCGATAAAGGCAATGGTTTATTAGATAGAAAAATAACCAGAATGCGTCCTGGAACCGTAGGTATTTGTGCTGCCATTAAACATAAATACGATGTAGATACTGTGCCTCATGTTTTGTGTGGAGGTTTTACAAAGGAAGAAACAGAGTATGTTTTGGTAGATTGCCATTATTTAGGAATCGACAATGTAATGGCATTAAGAGGAGATGCTATGAGCCATCAAAAATATTTTGTGCCCAATAAAGATGGAAATCATTATGCAATAGATTTGGTAAAACAAATTCAAAATTTAAATTGCGGAAAATATTTGCACGATGTGGTAGAAGCCGCAAACAAGGCCGATTTTTGCATTGGAGTTGCAGGATATCCAGAGAAACATTTAGAGGCACCTTCTTTACAAACCGACTTAAAACGTTTAAAAGAAAAAGTAGATGCGGGTGCAGATTATGTGGTTACACAAATGTTTTTCGATAATAAAAAGTATTTTGCGTTTGTTAATGCTGCCAAAAAAGCAGGAATTAACGTGCCAATTATTCCAGGTATTAAGCCTATTGCAGTAAAAAGACATTTGCAATTATTACCCCAGGTTTTTAAAATAGATTTGCCAGAAGAATTGATTGCCGAAATAGAAAAATGTGATTCTAATAAAAAAGTACGTCAAGTAGGAATTGAATTTGCCATAGAACAATCTAAAGAATTATTGGCTGCAGGAGTGCCAGTTTTACACTACTATTCGATGGGTAAAAGCGATAATATACACGCAATTGCATCTAAATTATTTTAACTAAAAAGCTATCTAAAAAGAATTTACCTTATTAGATAGCTTAAAGATTAGAGGTTATTTATTAATTACAAATTCCAATGGTTTTCCACCAGTGTTCTCCAAGACCTGGAGTTACCCATATAGGGCCTGTTTGTGCTTCATATAACTTGTTTTTGTATTTTACAATATCTCCTGTATTATAAATAGACGGGTATGCTTTCCATTCAGAAGCATTGGAGCAATCTGTGTCACCACCACTTGTAATTGTTGAGCTTACTTTTATATTTACAGACGAAGAGGTTGTTACACTGCCTTGATTATCTCTTGCTTTAACATATAAATTATAGCTTCCAGCAGAAACGTTTTGCCAAACAAATTCATAAGGGCTTGTAGCATCTTCTCCTAACTTTGTATTTCCTGAATAAAACTCAACAATAGATATTGTTCCATCTGCATCACTTGCATTGGCAGTTAAAGTAATATTTTCGTTTTCGTTAAAATTGCTATTGACAGTAGGCGATGTTAAAAAAGCGCTAGGTGCTTCATTTGCTCCAGTTTCACTTCCATCGTTAGTACAATTTTTAATAAACTTCCATGGATTTCCTGTTCCAGTACTAGTAGAAGGATTATTGTTTTGTGTCCACCATTTAGCTTCATAAAGAGCTCCATTATATAGTGCCTGTTGACCTCCTGTATAAACAGCGGTGCTACTCCAAGTAGGGGCATTATCACAACCAGTAGTATTACCCGTGTTTTCGTTGCCACTAGAATCTCCAGTGTGTGGAGATAATGGATAATTTTCTGCATTGGCTATTGCAATAGAAGTAGAAATGCCATTAAGTACCTGACTGGCTACATGTAAATATCCATAAGATGAAGATGAAGCCTTTTTTAATAATAATTGCCAAATCATAACTCCGTCATTAGAATTTTCAGAAGATTTAATATGATTAGACAAATCGGCTATTCTGTCGTATGAAAAAGTGTAATATGGCCCCCAAGGTTCTTCAGGAAAATGAGTTCCAGCAACAATACTAAAACCATATTGGTCTGCATAATGTCTGTAAGAATCGTACATAATTTTTCTATTGGTTGGAGCGCCTACATTATACCCTTGATAGGCTATAAAATCAATTTTATCTCCTACAGCTTTTATAACGGGAATCATATGTCCTGTACTGCTAAAACCAAAAAGGCTTATGCCATTGTTAGGGGTCGTTGCATTATATAAATTAGCGTCACTTTCGCCTGTTAATGTATTTCTTTTACTGTAAGCAAAAGGAGAGTTAGAATCGTTGTTATTTAAACCTCCAAGAGCTCCAACACCAGAAGGAGCGCAAGTTAAAAGGTATTCTCCTTTAGGCATAATTGCCCTAGAATTATTAAAAAAATCTATAAAATGTTGTATGTTTTCTGGGCTTCCTATTTGGGCAAAACTACCATTGGGTTCAAAATCCCAATCGATACCTTCAAAACCCATATCATCTATTAAGTCTTTTATTTGTTGGTAATTAATGTTGTATGCATCATTCGTTCCCCAATAGGTTTCTCCTCCTATAGATAGAAGAACTTTTATTCCTTTTGCTTTTAAAATAGCTACAGATTTTTTTAAAAGAGTACCTCCATAAGGTGTTTGAATACCTGTTTTAGAGATGTCATAAGAGCCTTTTTGATAGGTAAGATTGGGTTTTGCAAAAGCTAAAAATACATGCGTTACATGTTTTGGAATGTCTCTTAATTTTGAGCCGTTGTTACCTGATGTCCAACTTTCTTGCCACGAAGGAAAATAGCCTAAAATAATAGGACCTGCATTGTTTGTTTTTTGTAAATCTTTGGTTTTTTTAGAGGTTTGTAAATTAGTTTCGCTAGATACTGGGGGCTGGTTTATCAAATCTTCGTTTGTACAAGAGGTTGATAAAATAGAGACTAGTATCAAAGTCCCTATAAATTTTAATGTTTTCATGTTTTTTGGGTTTAGGTTTTAGGTTTTAACGAAAGAAAACTACAAACATTATAGAAGCAAAGAAAGTTTTTTATATAAACGACATAAATTAGCCATCAAACGACAATAAATAAGTTTTAATCATGTCGTTATAAGTAATTTATATACTTAAAATAATAAAAAGAAAAATATTTAATTATTTTTGCAGAAAAACAAAGCGAAATAACAATTTAAAAATATAAAAATGGCATTAGAAATAACAGACGCAAATTTTGAAGAAGTAGTATTAAAATCAGACAAGCCAGTATTGGTAGATTTTTGGGCTGCTTGGTGTGGACCTTGTAGAATGGTTGGGCCAATTGTAGATGAAATTCATGCAGAATACGAAGGCAAAGCAGTGGTTGGTAAAGTAGATGTAGATGCAAACCAAGAATTTGCAGCAAAATACGGGGTTAGAAACATACCCACTGTTTTAATCTTTAAGAATGGAGAAGTTGTAGATAAGCAAGTAGGTGTTGCTCCAAAAAACACATATACAGGAAAAATTGATGCTGCTTTATAGGAACAATTAACATATTATATTGTTAAAAAGGTTTGGCTAACGCTAAACCTTTTTTATTTTAGTGAAACTCAATTTTAAAAAATAGCGAAGCTATTTTTTAAAATTGTAAGTTGAAATAACCCCGCATTTTGGCGGGGTCTTAGGAAGTTTGTTCTAATGATTTTAAAAAAAGACAAAGCTAATTTTATAAATTACAAGTTGAACTAACCCTGTCTTTTAGCAGGGGCTCAATATAATTTTCTCAATCGTTTTTAAAATTAACAAAGTTATTTCTTAAGATTTAAAAAGAACAAAATCTGCATTTTTGCAGAATTTGAATATAAACTCAATTTAATGAAGAATCTATTATACCTATTTTGTTTCCTTTTTATAATTTCTTGTAACCAAAAACAAGAAGAAAAATTATTGTTAGAAAAAGGAATTTCTTTAGAATTAGCCCAGTTAAGAAAACAACAAATTTATGATGTTGTCTATCATTTAGATTTTAAAATTCCAAAAGAAAAAACGAGCCCAATTTCCTCTAAATTATTGTTAGAATTATCCCTAAATAATCTTGAAAATGATTTGATTTTAGATTTTAATGAAGATAAATCACATTTAAAATCGTTGAGAGTTAATGGCAAAACATCAGAAATAAAACACGAAAAAGAGCATTTAATTATCGATAAAAAATTATTGAATTCTGGTAAAAACTCAATAGAAATATTTTTTAATGCAGGTGAAATTTCTTTAAACAGAAACGAAGAATTTTTATATACCTTATTAGTGCCAGATAGAGCAAGTACGCTGTTTCCTTGTTTCGATCAGCCAGATATAAAGTCGAGGTACAGATTAAGAATAACTGCGCCAAAAGATTGGAAAGTATTGTGTGGTGGTTTTGAAGAAAGCGCCATAGAAATAGATGGTTTTACAGAACATACATTTGCGAAAACCGATTTAATGAGTACCTATTTATTTTCTTTTGTGGCCGGAAAGTTTACAGAAGAAACTAAAAATCCAGGTGCTTTTGATATGCGCTTTTTATACAGAGAAAACAACCAAGAAAAAATAGATGAAAGTGTAAGTGAGGTTTTTAAAATTCATCAAAACTCATTAGATTTTTTAGAAAACTATACACAAGTTAAATTTCCATTTCAAAAAATGGATTTCGCTGCAATTCCGCCTTTTCAATACGGAGGAATGGAACATGTTGGCGCAATTCAATACAGAGCTTCCTCTTTATTTTTAGATAAAAATGCAACACAAACTCAAAAATTAAGAAGGGCAAAATTAATTGCCCACGAAACTTCGCACATGTGGTTTGGCGATTTGGTAACCATGAAATGGTTTAACGATGTTTGGATGAAAGAAGTGTTTGCCAATTTTATGGCAGATAAAATTATGAATCCTGTTTTTCCAGAGGTAAATCATAGATTAAGTTTTATGATGACGCATTATCCAAGCGCCTATTCAGAAGATAGAACAAAAGGCACAAACGCCATTCGTCAGTATTTAGGAAACTTAAAAAATGCAGGGTCTTTATACGGAAGAATTATTTACAACAAAGCACCAATAATGATGCGTCAGTTAGAGTATTTATTGGGTAAAGAAGCGTTTCAACAAGGCATTCAAGAATACATAAAAACCTACCAAAATTCTAATGCAGATTGGAGTGAGTTGGTTGCTATTTTAGATGAAAAATCAGAAGGTAATATTAAAAATTGGAGTGATGTTTGGGTAAACTCATCTGGAAGACCCATTTTTTACGAAGAAATTGAGC
Organism: Polaribacter batillariae; assembly: GCF_017498485.1. Classification (NCBI taxonomy): domain Bacteria; kingdom Pseudomonadati; phylum Bacteroidota; class Flavobacteriia; order Flavobacteriales; family Flavobacteriaceae; genus Polaribacter; species Polaribacter batillariae. The sequence goes on from NZ_CP071795.1 coordinate 2,779,984, forward strand.
TGAACGAAAAAGGGAATGTCACTAAATTTGTGATTTATCAAAAAGCAGAAGATGGTTCAGATAAAATTTGGACACAATCTTTTAAAATTCAGTTAATCGATAAAAGAGGATATCTAAAAAATATCAACATTAAAAATATGGGTAAGTCTTTTGATATTACTTCTGCAACTAAAGATTTTAAACCCAGACAAGTTTTATACAACACAAACGGATTTGGTTATGGCGTTTTTCCTATTTATAAGAAAGAAATTAATACGTATAAAAATCTTAAAGATGAAGTTTCAAGAGGGTATCAATTCATTAATTTGTATGAAAATATGTTAAATGGAGTAATTACTCCATCAGAAACGTATAATGTGTATTTAGAGGCCATTCAAAAAGAAGAAAACGAATTAATTACGAGTTATTTATCTGGCAGAATTCAAAAAATATTTTGGACTTTTTTAAATGAAAATGAACAAAAAAGCGTTCAAAATAAAACAGAAACTATAGTTTTTAATTTGTTAGAAAGCGAATTGCCAAAAAATATCAAAAGAACACTTTTTGGGTTGTATCAATCAATTGCAATTTCAAAAAATGGTAAGGAAAATTTATATCAAATTTGGAAAAAAAATAAGAAGATTAAAAACCTCTTTTTAAATGAAAACGACGATGCTTCTTTGGCAATGTATTTGGCGATTTTTAAGCATCCAAAAGCAAGAGAAATTTTAGAAGAACAGCAAACCCGAATTTCAAATCCAGACAGGTTAGAGCGTTTTAAATGGCTGTTGCCATCACTTTCGGATGATGAAAGCGTGAGAGATGCGTTTATGAAATCGCTTTTGCAGAAAGAAAACCGAGAAAAAGAATCTTGGGTACAAAGTGCGTTGAATAACATTCATCATCCATTAAGACAGCAATCTTCTACAAAACATTTAAAATCGATTTTAGAAAAATTAGAAGAAGTGCAATTAACGGGCGATATTTTCTTTCCAAAAGGTTGGTTGGCGAGTTCTATTGGAAATTATTCATCAAAAGAAGCGTTTGATATTTTAAGCGAATTTTTAGATGAAAACCCGAATTACAATCCTATTTTAAAGAAAAAATTATTGCAAACTACAGATAATTTAGTAAGAGCTCAAGAAATTAAAAAATAAACATGGATTTATCAAACGTACAGTCTTCGGAAATTAAAAATTTAGACATTCTTGCAAAACAGGTTGTGGAAGGCTTTATAACAGGAATGCATAAAAGTCCGTTTCATGGTTTTTCTGTAGAGTTTTCTGAACATAAATTATATAATAAAGGCGAAAGTACACGTCATATCGATTGGAAACTGTTTGCAAAAACAGAGAAATTGTACACCAAAAAGTACGAAGAAGAAACCAATTTGCGTTGCCATATTATTATAGATAATTCAGCATCTATGCATTATCCGATTGTAAAAAAGCAAACGTTACATTCTTTAAATAAAGTTGGTTTTTCTGCAGTTGCTGCAGCCGCTTTAATGGAGATTTTTAAAAAACAAAGAGATGCAGTTGGTTTGAGTATTTATGCGGCTTCTTACGAATATTATGCACCAGAAAAGGGGAGTGAGCGTCATAGAAAAATGCTATTACATCAACTGGAGCAATTGTTAATTTCAGAATCCAATGCAACCACAGATACCTATAAATATCTACACGAAATTGCTGAAAAAATTCATAGGCGTTCTTTAATATTTGTTTTTACAGACATGTTTCAAACATCAAAAGACGATGAATCACTATTTGAAGCTTTACGCCATTTAAAATATAACAAACACGAGGTGGTTTTATTCCATACTTTCGATGGAAAAACAGAATTGAACTTTAATTTTGACAATGCTCCCAAAAAATTTGTAGATGTAGAAACTGGAGAAGAAATAAATGTGTACGCAGAGAATGTTCAAGAAAGATATAAAGCAATTGTAGAGGGGTATTTTAAAGAACTAAAAAATAAATGTTTACAATATCAAATAGATTATGTTCCTGTAGATATTCGTGCTGGGTTTGATCAAATTCTTACAAAATATTTAATTAGCAGAAAAAAATTCAAATAAAAAACCATTTTTTTGTTTGTAGATATTAAAATCTGTTATATATTTGCAACCGCTAAAAGCAACGGTCTGGTAGTTCAGCTGGTTAGAATACCTGCCTGTCACGCAGGGGGTCGCGGGTTCGAGTCCCGTCCAGACCGCAGAAAGCATCTCAATTGAGATGCTTTTTTTGTTTAATTAAACGAACTTATCAAATGGAATCATTGATTTAAAAAAGGACACAAAAAATGCATTTTTTGTGTCCTTTTTTATTGATTAAAGTAATTATATTGCGCTACTTCTGAAAGTGCGTTAAAGATAGTTACTATTTGTGAGCTTAGCTTATAGGCAAAATTAATTGTTAACAATAGTAAGTCCTTCTGGCCATGATAGGCCATCTTTTCTAATGATTTCTACGGTTCCAATAAAATCACGAAAAAAGCCAGAAAAAACGAAAGACCATTTTACGGTAAGAACTGTGTCTGTAACTTCAACAAGTTCCCATTCGCTGTTAAAAAAGGTATTATAGTTTAATACTGTTAATGTATTTGTGGTTACATTGTAATTAAGATAGCCCGGTTCAGGCTCAAAAGCGGCTCCCATTGATAGGTCGTTTACATCGTAATCTTCTGGGTTATTAGTTGATGGTGTAAAAGATATTGTACCTCTAGAACCAACCACAAGGTCTGCATGCGAAAACCTTTCGGTATCTGTACCTACTTCTAGCCAGTGATATTCAAAATCGCCTAACCAAGTATCTACAAATTTAATATTAGTTTTAATACCATAGGAGCAATCAAAATCAAAACAATTTGTTCTTGTGTCTAGAACGGACCCATCTGTTGCAGTAATGGTCCACCTTAATCCAACAAGGTCTTCTGGTAAAAGCTCTCCATTGTGAGTCGCTGCCAACTCTGTTGCATAAAGACTAAAAACATCAGTTGAAGATACTGAAAAATTAATGGGGTCTTTAAGGCTTGGAGAAGGTATAGAGGTTAAGAGTTTACCTGATTTGCCTCCATGAAGTTTGTAAGTACCTTCTATTTCTTCTTCGACAAAAGCATAAATATCGATTTTTTTAATGTTTATGGTTTTATCTGTAATATTTAAAAAGGCCTGAAATTCGGCAAGCGTATTACTCCAAAAGGCAGTTCCGATATTTTGATCGATGTTATACGTAAATCCAATATTGTTTGGGTCTAGTGGCACCAATTTCATTGTTGAACCTTGGGTCCACTCCTTTTCTATAGGCTGTAGTTGTATAGGGTCTTCTTCTATTTCGCAAGAAGTTAAAAAAAAGAACGAGATGCCTAAAAATATGATTAAATTTTTCATTTTGATGTTATTTTTTATTTAAACTATCTAATTTAAGTTAGGGTTTAATTCTCTAACTTTTGCAGGAATATTTACTCTGTAACCATTTCCTCCAGGTTCTAAAGTAAATGTTTCTCCGGTTTCTGGATTTGTTCTAGTATAAGTAGGCACATTATCGCCATAAATACGATAGCGTTTTTGGTCAAAAACATTCAGTGCAGTTCCATGTAATTCTTTACGACGCTCATTCTTTATTGTTAATAACGTTGTAGGATTATCTACGTGGGTTAAAGGCGTAAAATTAGAAATTCGCTTTTCTAATAAAGTGTTTAACGCAGCAATTGCTCCTGTACCATCATTTGTGCGAGCTTTAGCCTCTGCGTTTGTTAGTAACAGCCTAGAGGTGGTAAGACCAACGTTGGTTTCAGAGCGTGAAAATAAATATATATAATAGGGGCTGACATCTTGGTCTCCAAATGAAGTTTGTGTAGATCTAAGATACCACCTTCTATCGTTATCTTTGTCATAAAGTGCTTCCAAATCTGGGTGATATAACTGAAACGGATTTTGGTAATCGGATCTATGTCCTCTGTTCCAAATAACAGATTTGTTAAGTGTACTAAATTGAAAATCGTTAATATTATAACCTTGCCATGGATTAGATGGGTCTATAAAATCAATTTCATTCCAATCGTATAAATAGTTGTAAAGATCCAATGCTTTATTAGAATTAATTTTTGATTGCTCGAAATCTCCCATAAATAAGTAAACTTCTGCTAAAAGAGCATATATCGATGCAACACCTGGCCTAAAGTTAGCAGTTTCGTTTATTGCTGGATAGTCAATAGAGAACAAATCAAGAGATCTATTTAAATCTGCTATAATTTGATTGTAAACCTCACCAATAGAAGATTTACTAAGCAGTGCTTGTAAATCTACCTTTAAAGGCATAGGTATAGCTGGAGTAGTGGTGTTCTCTGGATTATAAGCAGGTGCATACTCTGTAACAGCTAAAAAGTATTCCATAGCTCTTTGCGCATATGCTTCTGCCTTGATGTTTTGACGATTATTTTCATTAAAAACGCCTAAACTCGCTTCGTCGATATCTGCCAATACTTGATTAGAGATGTGGATAAATTGATAGGTTTCGTTATAATCTGGGTCGTTTTCTGTGATGTTGTACAGTTCACTTTGCCATGTGTAGGCATTAATATTAACGTTATCTCCAGTTATAGAACCAAAACTAACTTCAGACATAAATACGTCTGGATCCATAAATGAAATATTTTCTTGTCTTGATCTAGAAATTAATGGATTGTTCATTAATTTATCGAAATCTTCAACAGTAGTTGGTATCACTTTATCTGTTGGAATTACATCTAAAAAATCATCAGGACTTTCACAAGAAAACATTAAAATCGCGAATAGGAAATATATTTTAAAAACTCTCATAATAATTTTTTTTAAAAGTTAGCTCTTACACCAAAAGTGTATCGAGTTAAATTGGTATAAGCATTTTGTTGTGGTGCAGTCGGATCAACACCTGCTTTGTTCTTTACCCATAAAAAAGGGTTTGTTATTTGCATGGTCAACCTCAATTTGTTTAAAAAAGTTCTTTCTAAATTTTGTTTAGAGAAACTATAGCCTAATATAATATCCTGTACTCTTAAGTAATCGCCTTTAAGTGTGGTAAATGTCGATTGACTCCAAATTTGGTGCATTCTTATCATATCCGTGCTACTTTCATTTTCGTTTGTAATAGGATTAAGGCCATTATAAAATATTCGTGGAACTGAAGTTGTAGCTTCGTCGCCAGGCTGTTGCCAGCGTGTACCCCAAATTTTGTGTAAACGTGCATTACCAAATCTTCCAGTATTATTATGTGCGCCAAAACCAGATAGTGCAGAATCGTAAGGAGCCCTAAATACATAATTGGCTTGGTAGTTCATGTTTACTGTTAAGTCGAAATCTTTGTATCTAAATGTAGAAGAAAGTCCTCCATAATCTTCGGGAACTCTTGATCCAGAATATACGAGATCATCTACCGTAAAGGTTTCATTCCATAATTTAGTTTCGCCATTACGATCCAATAAAAGTACTTCTCCATTACTGTCTAAACCTGCAAAATTATATGAATAGTAATTGCTAACGGCTTTGTCTGGGTTTCTGGTAAGGCCAGATAAATGTGCCTGTAGTGTTGTTTGGCTACTAATATTTTCTGTTACAAGATTTTTATTGTGGTTTATGTTTATGCGTAAATTCCAATCAAAATCTGGTGTTTTTATTACTTTTGCATTTAGCTGAAGTTCTATACCTTCGTTTTCGATGTTTGCATAGTTTACGAGGGCTCTTTGGAAACCTACTGTAGGATCTAGTGGACGGCTTGAGTAAACATCATCACTTTTCTTAATATAATATTCAAAGCTACCAGATATCCTGTTGTCGAACAAACTAAAGTCCAAGGCTAAATTTGTAGTGGCAGTTTCTTCCCATTTTAAATCTGGGTTTCCAGGATCCGTTAATCTTAAATAAGGATATGGTCTTCCGAATGTAGCTGTTAATGGAGAGGTAGTTACAAAAGGAGAAACTGATGATAAGCTATTACCCCCAAGACCGTAAGTTGCTCTAAACTTTAATCGGTTTATCCAAGAAACTTGAGCCATAAAATCTTCCTTCGCAATTTCCCAACCTACCCCTACAGACCATAAGGGTTTATATCTAAAATCTGGATTGCTACCAAAGATATTAGCTTGATCTACCCTGTAACTGGCGTTGAAAAGGTATTTTTTCTTAAAAGAATATCCTACATTGCTGTAGAAACTAACAAAACGATTATCAGTATTGTTCAAGTCAAAAAAATCACGATTCGTTAAAAGTCTAAAGCCATTATTCCAATTACGAACCGTTCTATTTACTATGCCAAATTCATCGTAAGGTACATAGTTGGTGCTTTGTCTATCATAGCCAAGAAGCCTGTTAAATGTAAGTTCACTAAATCGTCTTTGGTACTCGCCACCAGCAAAAACCGTTAAATCGTGGTCTTTCCATCTCTTATCCCACGTAATATTGTTTCGAAATGTCCAGCCTTTGTAATATCCTTCTTCTTGTACATATTCTGATCCGACAGGAATTTGATATCCACCGTTTACAAAATAATCGTTTATAAAATTTCGGTGTGAAGGTAAGGTCATGTCTCTAAATTCGTCTCTACGCTGTGACCCTGTTTCGTATCTAAATGAAGAGGACACTGTAAAATCTTTAAATACTTCAACGTCTAATTTAACATCGGCACGAACATCTAGAATTCGACCCGTATCATCTAAATTCCTTTGTTCTTCTAAATAGTTAAATGTGTAGGGAGACCCTAATAGATTCTCACGTTCTTGAGATACCCATGGATTCCATTTTCTATATTGTTGAACGTATTCTCCGAATTCATTAACCAGCCTGTCATAAGGTTGTAAAAAGGCGGCTATGCTAGGTGATGTGCCGTTATTTTTTTCGTTTCTTAAAACAGTTGTAAGCCCTGCTGTTAAATTAATTTTTTCATTAAGTTGATAGGTGTCACGTAAATTAAAAGACAATCTATCATTTTTATCACCAATTGCTTGCCCAAAAAGGTTTGTGTAAGATAAGGATGCGAAATAGGTGTTTTTTTCGCTACCTCCTCTAAAGGACAAGTTATACGTGTGGCGCATCGCGTTACGTAACAAATACTTGCTCCAGTCTTTTGTGATATCTCGTGTGCGTAAGTTATTAACATAATCGTCTAAAGTGCTTTGTAGCCATGTAGAGCCATTTGGTGTAAGCCCCTTGCGATAAATATAGCCTAAATGCAAATCGTTAAAACTAGAGTTTTGGCCAATAAGTCCTTCAAAATTTACCCAATTCTTATCAATAAACTCAATATCTAAATCAATTTCTTCTGAAGTGTTTAACCAGTTAAAATCATTAAAATTTACTTTATTTTCAACTTCGATAAAAGAGGAGAAATCTATCGAAAGTTTTTGGTTTTTCTTACCCTTTTTCGTGGTTATAACAATTACTCCGTTTGAAGCTCTGGATCCCCAAATAGAAGACGCAGCTGCATCTTTAAGCACATTTATGCTCTCAATATCTTCTGGGTTGATTGTGTTGAAATCATCTTGATTTGTTAGTGGAAAACCATCTAAAACAACTAAGGGTAATGAAAAAGCTTCATTAATAGTACTTCTACCTCTAATTTCTATATTGCCGTTTAAAGGGTTTATATTTAAACCTGGTACTTGCCCAACCAAACGCTCTTGAAAGTTGGCAGCAGGTCTTTGCTCTAATAATTTTGTGTTAATACTTTCAAAAGCACCTGTTGTACGTTCTTTAGATAAGGTTTGATATCCAGTGACAACAATTTCGTTTAAAGTATTTACTTCTTCTTTAAGTATTACTGTTATGTTTTTTGTGTTATTAAGACTGCCTAAAACAAGTCGTTTTTCAACATAACCAATATAAGAGAAAATAATTTCGTTAGTTCCAGAGGGAACTCTCATAGTAAAATTACCTTCGATATCTGTGGAAACTCCATATTTTTTTGTATCGGTGTATATGTTAACACCAGGAAGTGTGATTCCATTATTATCGGTAACTTTTCCAGAAATAACCAGTTGCTGTATATTAGGGTCATGTTTTTTTATTAATATATTTTGTTTTGAAGTAAATTCAAAATCGAACTGATTATTAGGTAAACAGTATCTTAATAAATCTCCAACAGTAATTATACCTTTCTTTAAAGTAATTTCTGATAAATTATCAAATAATGATTCGTGATAGATAAATGAATGATTTGTTTGATCTCTAATAATATCAAAAACCTCATGGATGTTAAGAGTTTCGTTATGCTCAATAACAATTTTGGTGTTTTGTGATAGGGCATTTTCTGTATTAAAACTAAATACAGTCGTAAAAAAGAAAAAAACAAATACTCGCATCAGTAATAGAAATTTACGTTGGATTAAACAACAAGAAGACTCGATTAACTTTTTTTTCATAAATTTAGATGTTATGGGTTAGTATTTAGAATTAAGTAAGGTTAAGAAGAAGAGAAAATGGCTTATAATAATATAGTTTAGGTATTTAATTTTGAGCCACTTTTTCTTTTGTTTTGTCTTACACTTATACTTTATTTTAATATAATTGTTTTGTTTTTTATTTGGTAATCTTTAATTATGGATGCGCTTTTTAGAGTTGTTAAAATGTCATCAATACTTTGGTTTTTATTTAGTACTCCAATAAATTTTTGCTCTTTAAGTGTGTTGTTTTCAAAGACTACTTTAAAATCATACCATCTAGATAATACTTTCATAATCTCTTTTAAAGATGTTCTTTTAAAACTAAAAACGCCATTTTTCCATGAAATTTCATTGTAAATATCTACATCAACAACATTTAATGTATTGCTGGTTGTAGAATTTACAGATTGTTGGTTCGGTTTTAAAATAGCATATGACTGTGTGTTGTTAACCCGTATTCTACCTTCTACCAAAGTTGTGTAAATATCAGTTTCTTCTTTATAGGCTTTAATATTAAACTCAGTACCTAACACTTTTACCTCTTGCCCATGAGTAAGTACTTTAAATTGGTCTCCACCATTTTTAGTACTCGATGAGACATCAAAATAAGCTTCGCCATAAACTAACTCTACTTGCCTATCTTGTCCTTTTACAAAGTGAACCGGATATTTTATCTGAGATTCAGAATTTAGCCAAACCTTGGTATTATCGGCAAGTTTTATTTGAAATTGCGCACCTCTAGGAACAGTTAAATAATTGTAAACGATATTAGGAATAGGTTTACTTGGGGGATTATAAATAATCTGCTCGCCATTACTCTTAAAGTTATTTGTAGCGTAGTTTTGTTGCTTGTCTAAGGCTATTTCTTTACCGTCTTCTAAAGTTAATATGGCTTTATCTGAACCTATGGTTATATTGTTTTTATGTAGTACCTGTTTAACAGTTTCATTTTCATTGGTGTTTTTATTAAAAAGAAAAGTAAGTGATATTAAAAGAAGTATAGAAGCCGCAGCATAATATGGTAAATAAATTTTTCTAACAGGTTTTTCTTTATTTTGAATGAGAGTTTTTACTTCTCTTAAGGCAATTTCGTCATCAATATCATTGTAAATTAAATCTAATTGGTAATTTTCCTTTACCAAAGCTTGAAACTTTTTAATATTTTTAGGATTTTTGAGCCAATTTAACAAATGTTCTTGTTCTAAGTTGGTTATCTCTCCATTTAGGTATTTTAAAATTATTTTCTTCATAAAATTTAGTAACGTATAGCAAATTCATTAGTATGATGTCATGAGTTTAAAAAAAACCCTAGTTAAATGTTCTTTTTTTTTAATTTTTAATGGTTTAGCCAAGTTTTAAGCAACATTCTTGCTGTAAAGTTTGTTTACATTTAGCTTTTACACTTCAACAATACTTTATTAATCTCTAATATTTTGCACCTTGTAAAAATTGAGTTTGTAAATAGGTTTTGTTTAATATTGTGTATATTACAAAGCTATTAGGAGGTTATATGCATTATGGCAAAAATGGAAGATCAAGAATTAATAGACGGTATTAAGAACAATAACATTAAGGCTTTTGATGTACTTTTTAAAAAATACTATAAGCTATTGGTAATTTATTTAAAAACAGTAACAAAAGATATTTATTTAGCCGAGGATATTGTTCAGCAGGTATTTGTTAATTTATGGGCAAATAGATTTAATTTAAACATTAACAAAAGCGTAAAAGGCTATTTGTACCGGATTTGTTATAATGATTATCTTAACCATTATAGAAAATCTAAACGACAAAATCGTATTTTAGAAAACTTTAAAGAAGAGGCTATACGAAACTTATTGCAAGAAGAAGATGATGTGCAGGAATCTAACATTAGAAAACTGAGACAACTTATTGAATTATTGCCACCAGTTTGTAAAAAAGTTTTAAAATTAAGCAAAATACAGGGGCTTAAATACGACGAGATTGCTGAAAAGCTTGGCGTATCAAAAAAAACAGTCGAATCTCACATGGGTACTGCCTTTAAAAAAATAAGGCAAGGTTTTGAAAATGATAAAATGATGTGGTTAATCTACCTAATTGAGTTTCTTAGATAAAAAAATATTCTCCTTTTTTTTAGCGAGATGAATTTAATGAAACATTATTATAGAGTATTCGCGACTAACTATCGACACTAGATTTACCAGAACCACAATTTATACCACCTCTTTTTAATTATTTTGACATACAATTTAAATTACTAATAATCAGTATTTTATGATTAATAATTTCATAACAATCACGATGATGCACAATTTTTTTTGAATCATAACGCATAACAACGAATTTGCCTAAATAATTACAATACATAAGAATCTTGTTTTTTAACCTTTTTAGATTAAAATGAAACTAGCGAAATACCTCTGTGGCTATGCTTCGAGAATAGTTGGTTGTAAGAAATACTTTATTTTAAAGGTTTTCCATTTTGGTCTAACGATCCAGATTTAATAATTATCAATTTGTTAAGGTTTGCATATTTTTTTATAGCGTTGTTCACTTGATCTAAGGTAACAGCATCAATATCTTTTGGGTATTGATTAATATAATCAGGATCCAATCCTCTTTTTACAACACTCATTATTGCACTGGCGAGTCCTCCTGTAGTAGAAAGTCCTACTTTAAAACTCCCCATAAGGTTTGTTTTTTTAGCTGCAAGTTCTTCTTCAGTAATGCCCTCTTTTGCCCATTTTTCAATTTGTTCCATAGTGGCATCTAAACCTTTTTGAAACAAAGAAGGGTTGAACGATGCGTTTACCACCCAATGGCCGCCGGCATAATCATGGCCATCGTGTCGAGCTCCTATACTATAGGTGAGACCGTCATTATCTCTAACAGTTTGCATTAATCTGCCAAAACCACCGCCCAATATGCTTGTTCCTATGTAAAAGGGTAAAAAATCGGCGTTGCTTCTATTTAGCCCAGTATATTGTCCAATAAAAATTTCAGCACTAGGTTTTTTAGGAATGGTAATCACTTTGGTAACGGCTTTGGACTTTGAAGGTTCTTGATATTTAAATTGGGTAGTTATACCACCATTCCAACCTTTAAACCCTGATTTTAAAGCACTGTATAAGTTGTTTGTGTCAACATCGCCAACAGCTACTAAATGCATCCCTTTTGGGCCAAAATAAGTTTTGTGAAATGCCTTTAGGTCTTCTAATGAAGCTTCTTTAATGGTCTTTATATAATCTTCTACAGAAGAGGTGTAATTAGGATGATCTTTAGGATATATGCTTTGAGATAAAGCTATTTTACCTTGCCGATTTGTACTGGTTAGACTGCGCCTAGCACTGCTGATAGTTTGTTGTTTTAGCAGTTTAAATTCCTTAGCGTCAAATAGCGGGTATCGCAACTCTTCGGCTAAAAGATCAATTACTTCTTTGATATCTTTAGATAAACATCTAAACCCGATATTTACATGGTGATTGTTTGTGCTAATACTCACAAAAGCCCCTAATTTTTCAAATTTTTTAGAAAACTGAAATTTATCGTTTTTAGTTGTTCCTTTGCTTAACATTTTAACAGTTAAATTTGGTACCGCTTCATTTTTTTTTGAATTCAGATAATCATCAATAGGAAAACTTGCATTTACAGTTAAAAAATCTTTTACTCCAGTTTTTGCAACTATCACGTCTATACCAGCAACTTCTTTTCTGATAAACTTCTGGCTATTATTTAGTGATTTTTTAGTATTGTATGCTGAAAGCGTTTCGCTAAATTTTTGTTGATAAACGGATTTAAATTTTAAAGATTCATGGCAATCGTGCTCAGACAATTCAGTATCTCTAAAGTGTTGTGCCCCTGTTTTTTGAATAAAATTAGAAGCTTTTTCCTGTTGTGGTTTATTTGCTCCAGGAACTTGCGGCAAAAAATAACCGGTGGTACTTTGGTTTTCTTTTAGGTATGTATTTGCCACTCGCTTAACATCTTCGGATGTTACTTTTTTAAATTTTTCTATGGAGTAGATGTAATCTGTCCAGTCACCAACTGCAATAGCTTCGTTTAACTGGCTGGTAATGGCTCCAGAGCCATCTCTTGATAAAATGGTTTTAGCGTTTAGCTTTGCTACAATACGATTTACATCATCTTGTGAAACGCCTTCATTTTTAACCTTTTCTATCATGTTTAGCATTTTGTCATTTAGTTCATCATAACTTTTATCAGGTCTAAAACCTAAATTTATTGTAAACAACCCCACTTCTTTAAAATTTGAAGTACCAGCGTAACCATAGTTTGCTAGACCTGTATCAACAAAGGTTTTGTTTATTATAGACGATGGCCCAATGCCCAAAATTTCTACTAAAACATGTAGTGCTGGTAAATCTTTATGAAGCCTACCAGGTATTTTGTATGCTAGTGAAATAACACCTTGTTGCCCAGGTTTTTTTATAGTAATTTTTCGTGGTCCCAGTTGTTCTGGTTCCATAGTGTATGGTTGTGGAATTGTGTGTGGTGCCTTAGTGATTTTACCAAAATAGGTATCAATCAAGTTAAAAAGTTGGTCTTTTTGAAAATCACCAATAATAGTTAAGGTGGCGTTATCTGGCCAGTAGTAGGTGTTATAAAAATCTCGCAAAACCTCAATGGGCATGTTCTCTATATCTGAACGCCATCCAAGTGTTGGATGGTGATAAGGATGTGCCATATAGGCTGTTGCCCATATTTCTTTACTCAACAAACTGTTTGGGTTGTTTTCGTTACGTTCAAATTCATTACGAACAACTGTCATTTCAGCATCTTTATCTTCTTTCAGCAATAAAGAATTACGCATTCTATCAGATTCAATGTGCAGGGCTAGTTCAAGCTTGTCACTAGGAATGGTTTCGTAATAGTTTGTTCGATCTTTCCAAGTGGTGGCATTCATTCGGGCGCCAATGCCTTGCAATGTAGAAAAAATCGCATTGCCGTTTCTTTTGTTAAAGGTAGGTGTGCCCTTAAAATTTAAATGTTCCAATAAGTGAGTGGAACCCGTATTTCCAGTAACCTCGTGCTTTGAACCAACTCTATAGACCATTTGTACTGTAACGACTGGTGCAGAGTTGTCTTGTAATAAAAGAATATTTAAGTTGTTGGGTGTGTATATGTATTCCTCTATGTTACTTAACTCTTTAATTTTTTTAAATTTCGATACTTCTTTTTGAGCATTCGTAAACATTGTAACGAAGAAGAATAAAAATGAGAGCAAGACTATTTTAAAGGCTGATTTACGTGTCATTTAGATGTTTTGTTTTTTATTTCATAGTTAGGACTTCATAAATGGAGTTTCCCCTTGTTAATTAAATGTTAAAAAAACAATTTAATGAGATAAATCTTCAAAAATGTTCTCTTTTACCTCTAAAAGAGTTTAAAACCTGAGTTCGATATAATTTTAATAGAAAAGTTATAATTGTTTGTTATTTTTTCAACTTATTAGTTTAAGTGCCTGAAATACAGTTGATTAAAAATTAAAAAAATCCAGATTGCAAAAGGCTGTCACAAAAGTAAATTTAATTGTCATTTTTAAGCGAAATCGAAATTTAAAATACTGAAATTCAATAAATAAGATTTCTTCATTGCAGTCGAAATGACGAATTTTAATACTTTCGAGACAGACTCTTTGTTTTAATCTAATTTTTCTTAAGCAAAGTAAGCATAAACACCGACTACAATCAAACAAATTAAAATTCCTGCTTGCGTTGTATATTTCCAAGGAGTAATATCTACCTGTTTTGTGTATTCTTGTATAAATGGTTCTTTTCTTGGGTATAATTTTCCAATAACCAACATTATAATCACATTTAAAATAAATAAAATAGCCATAACGTCTAAAAAGTGAGGATACGCTTGTGCTTCAATTATTGCCAATTCTGTTGCTTCTGTTATTCCTTTTGCCTTGGCTTCTTCCAATGCAGAGTTTACAAAATAGGGTTGCATAATAAACTGACTAACTACATATAATAAACAGCCAGAAACCAAACCGATTTTAGCCGCTATTGCAGGTACATACTTTGTTAAATAACCAACTATAATAATTGTTAAAATAGGAATGCTGTATATTCCGTTAATTTCTTGTAAATAATCAAAAAGGCTTCCTGCATTTGCTATTAGTGGCGCAATAAACATCGCTGCAATGGCTAAAACAACCCCAAAAGTTTTACCGTATTTTACAACTGTTTTTTCATCTGCATTTTTATTGATATGCTGCTTGTATATATCTATGCCAAATAACGTTACAGAACTATTTAATACAGAATTAAAAGAACTTAAAATAGCGCCAAACAAAACAGCCGCAAAGAAACCAACCCAAGCTTTTGGCAGTACTTCTTTTACAAGCACAGGGTAAGCACTGTCTGCAGATTCTAAATTTCCTTGAAAAATATGAAACGCAATTAAACCTGGCAAAACCACAATAATTGGACCTAGTATTTTTATAAATGAAGCTAATAACAAGCCTTTTTGACCTTCTTTTAAATCTTTTGCACCTAATGCTCTTTGTATAATTTGTTGGTTGGTTCCCCAGTAAAATAACTGAACCAACATCATTCCTGTAAAAATGGTGTAAAAAGGTACTGGATCTGTTTTTCCTCCCATAGATTTAAACTTATCTGGATTTTCTGTAATTAATGTAGATAAACCGTCTAATATACTTCCATCACCTATCATCATCAACCCAAAAACAGGAATTAAGAGCCCGCCAATTAATAAACCTATTGCGTTAATAGAATCTGAAACTGCGACAGCTTTTAGTCCACCAAAAACGGCATAAATAGATCCAACAATTCCTATTCCCCAAACACAAATCCATATAGATTCTTTATGCGTAACACCCAACAATTCTGGCACATCGAACATTCCGCTGATGGCCAAAGAACCAGAATATAAGATTACTGGCAACAATACAACCACATAGCCTGTTAGAAACAAGCCAGATGTTAGTGTTTTTGTAGAAATATCGAATCTTTTTGCCAAAAATCCTGGTACTGTTGTTAAACCGCCTTTTAAATATCTTGGTAATAAAAATATGGCTGTTACCACCATTGCAATGGCAGCTAAAGTTTCCCAAACCATTACAGATAATCCGCTTTCGTAAGCAGCGCCATTTAAACCAACAATTTGTTCTGTAGATAAATTGGTTAATAATAAAGAACCAGCGATTACTCCTGCTGTTAAACTTCGTCCTCCTAAAAAATATCCATCAGAAGAATCTTCTTTTGTATTTCTTGTTTTTAAATAAGCGATAATTGCGACTAAAGCCGTAAATCCTATAAAGGTTAGAAACTGCATAATTTGGTTTTTGGTTGTTATTTAATTTTATATGTGTCTAAATATACATCAGAATTTTTAGAAGATGTAAATCTTTGCAAATTTTTTAATTTGTGCTTAGAGTAAAACTGGCATCACATTAGTAATTTGGTTTTTAAATTAAGTCTTTTAGTCTGTTTGCTGCTATTTCTGCAGTAATATCTCTTTGTGGCGAGCCAAACATTTCGTAACCTACCATAAATTTTTTTACAGTTGCGCTTCTTAATAAAGGTGGATAAAAGCTCATGTGCCAATGCCAATGGTTGTTTTCTTTGCCATTTGTTGGTGCTTGATGTATTCCAGAAGAATATGGGAAAGAAGTATTAAACAGCTTGTCGTAGGCTTTTGTAATAACAGAAATTGCTTCTGCAAAATGTAAAGCTTCAGTTTCTGTCATTTCCGTGATGTTTTTCTGTGCTTTTTTAGGAGCAATCATTACTTCGAAAGGCCAAATGGCCCAAAATGGAGTGAGTACTAAAAAATGGTTATTTTCAAAAATAATTCTTTCTTTAGCGACTTGTTCTTGTTGTAAATAATCTTCTAAAAGACGGCTATTTTTTTCTTTGTAATACGCCAATTGTTGTTGGTCTTTCTTATCCACTTCATTAGGTAAAGAACTCTGGCTCCAGATTTGTCCATGAGGGTGAGGATTGCTACAACCCATTACAGCTCCTTTGTTTTCGAAAATTTGAACGTAATTGATACCTTCAATTTTACCAATAGATGCATATTCTTTTTGCCAAGCATGCACTACTTTTTTAATATCTGAAACTTCCATGTCTGCCAAACTTTTAGAATGATCTGGACTAAAACAAATTACCTTGCAAATACCATTTTCGCTTTGTGCTTTTAATAAACCATTATTTACATTAAATTTTGGAGAATCTTTTTGAAGTGCAGCAAAATCGTTTGTAAAAATAAAAACGTCTTTATAATCAGGATTTACTTCACCATTAATTCTTGTGTTTGTGGCACATAAATAGCAACTATTATCATAAGAAGGTCTTTTGTTTGTAGAAATTTCTTCATTTTGACCTTGCCAAGGCCTTTTTGCTCTGTGAGGTGAAACCAAAACCCATTCTCCTGTTAAAATATTATATCTTTTATGAGAGTAATCTTGCAAGTTTGTATTTTTCATACGATTGTTTTTTGTTGATTATTTTACCAAATGTGTACCATCAGAAAGTGCTATAAAATATACAGAACATTCTTTGTCGAATTTGTTTTTATAGGCTATAGCAGTAGATTTCGCAAAGTTTTTTGCTTCGTTTTTTTTAATTAAATTAATGGTACAGCCACCAAAACCACCACCCATCATTCGTGCACCTAGAACGTTTTTGTTTTTCTTTGCTTGGTTTACTAGAAAATCTAATTCGTCGCAACTTACTTTATATTGATGTTGTAAGCCATTATGAGAACCGTAAATTAATGCACCTAAAGTTTCTAAATTATTTTCTTCAATGGCTTTTGCAGCTCTTTGCGTTCTGTCAATTTCTTGAATTACGTACAACGCTTTTTGGTAGTTTTCTGGCGTAATTTTATCAATAATTTTCTCTAAATCTTCTTCAGTAGCTTCTCTTAGCGTTGCTACATTTAATAATTTTGCGATATTTTCACAGGCAGAACGCCTATCGTTATAAGCACTGTCAGACAAACTATGTTTTACGTTTGTATTGATTAGCATTAATTGATGGTCTTTAAAATCGATTTTATAAGCTTTCGACTTTAAAGTGTTGCAATCTAGAAGCAAAGCATTGTCTTTCACACCAAACATACTCGCATATTGGTCCATAATTCCACATTTTACGCCTACATAATTGTGTTCTGCTTTTTGAGAAATTAAAATCATTTCTGTTTTTGTGAAACCTAAATCGAACAATTTATTCAAACCAAAAACAACACTATTTTCTAGAGCTGCAGAAGAAGACATGCCTGCTCCTTCAGGAATATTTCCTTTAAAAATGATGTTAAAATCGCCAATAACTTTATTTCTATTCTGTATTTCTGCAACCACACCCAAAACATAATTTTCCCAACTTCCTTCTTTAGATGGTTTTAATTTATCTAATTCGAATTCGATACTGCTTTCTAAATCCATCGCGATTGCAGTGCAAGTACCAGTGTCGCTTTTTTCAATGGCAGCTGCAATTCCTTTATCTATTGCTGCAGGAAATACAAAACCGCCATTATAATCTGTATGTTCTCCAATAATATTTATTCTTCCTGGAGAAAATACCAGTAAAGGATTTGCAGAAAACACCTTTTTAAATTCTTCTTTTACTTCTTGTATTAATTTATTACTCATAATCGTTCGATTTTATAAAAGCTTCAAAGTCCAAGTTAAAGCGTAGGTTTTGTTTGCATCTAATTCTTGCAGGCCTATTTTATTGTTAAAACTGTTAGAAATACCAGTCATAGGTTCTATGGCAATAACAGGTTTGTTTTTTGGAGTGTATAGTTGTAGAAAATTTTCTTCGCTGGTTGATGATATTTCTAATTGATATTTTGAAGTAAAGAATTGTACAATATTGTCTTCAAGAACAAAACAATCGTCTAATTGTTTATTTTCTAATTTAAATTTCGAAGCTGTTTTATGGTTGATTATGTCTTTGGTAATTAAGTTTTTATCGAAACTAATTTTTTTATCACTTTTAAAACTTAAATAGCTGTTTTTAAAATTGTTACAATTAAAATAAGGATGCCAACCTAAAACAAATGGGAATGATTTTGTATCGTTATTTTTTACAGTAACCTTTAGTTGTAATTCATTTTCTAAAAGTGTATATGTTAAGTATATTGAATATTTAAAAGGAAAACTTTTGCATTCGTTTCTTTCTGAATAATAAATTGTAACTGCACAGCTATTAGAAGTAATTTCTTTTTCTAAGATTTTAAATTCTTTATTAAAAACCAAACCATGTAAAGCGTTTTTACTCTTTGGTTCGTTACTTTTAAACTGATATTTTGTGTTTTTATAAGAATATTTTCCTTCTTCGATTCTATTGGCAAATGGAAATAAAATGGCAGAGGAATAACAGTCTTTATAATCGAAATTTGGCTGCTCTTCAATAATAGAAATTCCTTTAAAATTTAGGCTTTGTAATCGTGCACCTTCGTTTAAAGAAATACTTGCATAAGAATTATTTGCCGTATTTTTTAGTTCTACAAGGCTAAAATTGTTTTGTTTTTTTTCTTTAATTGCAAACATTTTTATAAAGATTTTCTTAAAATTAATGCACTCGGATTTTCGATTTTAGCATGTTCGTTATTTAAAATCATTTGTGCCAAACTTTTTCCCATTAAATTAAAATCGGTAGATATGGTTGTAATTCCATCTGAAACAACTTCTTTTAAAATGGTGTCGTTAAAAGAAATTAGCCCAACATCTTTAGCTAATTGTAAGTTGCTTTCTTTTACCTTTTTAATAATTCGAATTAGGTTTTTATCGTCTAAAATTAAATAGACTTCTCCTTTTTTAGGACTGCTGTTATCTAAAGAAGAAATTATTTCTGAAGTAAAATTATTTGTTTTACAAAATAGCTGAAAACCACTTAAAATTCCTTGAGGTTGTCTTTCTTTTGAAAATAATAAAACCAATTTTTTATATTTTTCTAATTTGGTTGAAGCACTTAAAAGTCCATTATAAATATCTTTTTCAAAATTTTGATAAATTACAGGGTAAGCTAATAATTTAGGATGTTTTTGGTCTAAAATATAGACATTCTCTTTTGGTAAATTTTCAACAGAAGCATGTGCGTTTTTTAGATTTGCTGGCATAATTACATAAGAACTGTAATTGCCATTATTGTCGTTTATCAATTTATGAAAAACATCTTCATTAAAGTGATGAAAAAAAATATCAACCTGGCAATTATTGCCCAAACTATCTAAAAACGAATTGTATAAGTCTTCTTTAAACGAATTTAATTCATCAAAAAGTAGAAAAATTTTCTTTTTTACAAGAACATCTTCACTACTTACAAAATAACCTTTTCCAACCACAGAATGAATAATACCTCTTGTTTTAAGTTCGTTAAAAGCGTTTAAAACAGTATCTCTAGATAATTTATGTTTATTTTTTACAACATTTAAAGAAGGTAATTGATCTCCCTTTTTTAGTTTACCAGTAATAATTGCTCGCTCAATAGAAGTTACAATTTGTTTGTATTTTGGAATGCCCGATTTTTTTAGAGAAACAATTTTCATACTACAAATATATATAATTTTTATTAAAAAACAACTAGTAGGTACTAGTATGTTTTATTGCAATTATTTACTTAATTTTTAAGAAACAATTGCAGTAAAAACGACAATAAATTAAAGGACGAAGAATTTTTATAATAAGTAAAAGCATGTTAAACTTGTTAAAAACAGGGGTGTAATTAGGTTAATAGTGTATTAAAAGGTAAGAATAAATTTTTGATCGCTTTATTTTTTCTACTTTTACAAAGCAATACCAGTTATTGTTTGAAATTACTGAGAAAGAAATTGATGGTTTTTTTCTTTATATAAAGAAGAAAACGAAAGAATAGCCTTAGCTACGGTTTTTTTATTCTGAAATAGAAAGGAAAAAAAGGCGATTTATTACAGGATTTTCAAATGGTAAATGGTATAAAATTTAAAGAACACTTTTTAGAGTTAAGAGCTTTTAAAAAAAAGAATCCACAAATAATGAAAAACACACTTATTTTAAAATTTTTACTTCTTTTTATAAGTTGTAAATTTATAAGTTGTAAAAAACCAGTTGTTAAAACGCATGCACATACCAATAATTTAATTACTGAAACCAGTCCGTATTTATTACAACATGCTCACAATCCAGTAAATTGGAATGCTTGGAATAACAAAACTCTCGCAAAAGCAAAATCAAGCAAAAAATTAATGCTTATTAGTATTGGTTACGCTTCTTGCCATTGGTGCCATGTAATGGAAGAAGAAAGTTTTAAAGATACTTTGGTGGCTAAAACCATGAATAAAAACTTTATAAACATAAAAGTCGATAGAGAAGAAAGGCCAGATGTAGATAAAGTATATATGACTGCTGTACAATTAATGAATGGCGGTGGTGGTTGGCCGCTAAATGTTGTTGCTTTACCAGATGGAAGACCTATTTGGGGAGGCACTTATTTCGAAAAAGAACAATGGATTGATATTTTGAACAAACTTTCGGATGTTTATGAGAAAAATCCAGAAAAATTAATCGCTTTTGCAGACCAATTAGAAAAAGGAATAAAATCTGTAGATGTTGTAGAATTGAATTTAAAAAAACCAGATTTCACAAACAATTTTATTCAAAAAGCGATTGATAAATGGTCTGCAAACTTCGACCATTCTTTTGGTGGATTAAACAGTGCACCAAAGTTTATGATGCCTAATAATTATCATTTTTTGTTGCGTTATGCAACCCAAAAACAAGATGCAAAATTGCAAGATTATGTATATCTTACTCTAGAAAAAATGGCTTTTGGAGGAATATTCGACCCGATTGAAGGCGGTTTTTCTAGATATTCTGTAGATAAAAAATGGCACATTCCGCATTTCGAAAAAATGCTTTACGACAATGCTCAATTGGTAAGTTTGTATTCAGATGCTTATTCTATTACTAAAAATCCGCTTTATAAAGAAGTGGTTTTAGAAACGTTAAATTATGTAAATGCCAACATGATTGGCGATAAAGGTTCGTTTTATTCTTCTTTAGACGCCGATAGCGAAACTAAAAATAAAGATTTAGAGGAAGGCATTTATTATGTTTGGACAAAAAAAGAATTACAGTCTTTGCTTAATGACGATTATTTATTGTTCGAAGATTATTACAACATAAACGATTATGGTTTTTGGGAAAACGAACACTATGTATTAATTCGAAATGCTAAAGATGTAGATTTTATAAAAAAACACAACATTACAATTGAGTTCTTAAAAGCTAAAAAGAAAAATTGGAAACAAATACTTAAAAAAGCAAAACAAAGTAGAAAAAAACCAAGATTAGATGATAAGGTGTTAACCTCTTGGAATGCACTTATGTTAAAAGGCTATATAGATGCCTATCGTGTTTTTGGAGATGAAAATTATTTGAGAATTGCAAAAGAAAACGCAAAGTTTATTGTCGCTCATCAACTTAAAAAAGATGGCAGTTTATTGCATACATATAAAGATGGAAAAAGCTCAATTAACGGTTATTTAGAAGATTATGCTTTTACGATTGAAGCATTAATTGGTTTGTATGAGAACACATTAGAAGAAAAATGGTTAACAATTTCACGTGATTTGGCAGATTATACATTTGCTCATTTTCTTGATGAGAATAGCAAAATGTTTTATTTTACGTCCAATAAAGATGCTTCTTTAGTCGCTAGAAGTATAGCGTTTAGAGATAATGTACTGCCTTCCAGTAATTCTGTAATGGCGAAAAACTTATTTAAATTATCGCATTATTTCGATAATAAGAGTTATTTAGAAACTGCAAAAGCAATGCTAAATAATGTGCAGCCAGAATTAGAGAGTTATCCTTCTGGGTTTTCTAATTGGTTAGATTTAATGATGAATTTTTCCAATCCTTACTACGAAATAGCTGTTGTTGGAGAAAAAGCGAAAGACAAAATAAAAGAGCTTAATAAAAACTACATTCCCAATAAATTAATTGCTGGAAGTTTAGGAGAAAGCAATATGCCTTTGTTAGAAAACCGATATAATTCTTCTAAAACACTAATTTATGTGTGTGTAAATAGAGCTTGTAAATTACCAGTTTCTAAAGTCGAAAAAGCATTAGGGTTTATAGAGAGAAATTTTTAATATCATTTCTTTTGCAGTAATTTCAAATCATAAATAATATAAGCTTTGTTAAAGTATGTAAAGTCGATGTTGTTTTTTTAAAAATAGCTCGATATTTTCTGCATATACTGCCGTTTTTTTTTACTTTTTAGAACTTTCGCCAAATACGCCCCCTTTTTCTGGCGAATATGTCACTCTTCATTTTAAGATAAAATAATCAAATTTGCAAAGACATTTATAAATGTTAATCAATTTTATGGATAAAGGAGTGTCAAAAAAAAACAGAATGGTTAAAAGAGGATTTTCTATATTACTTTTATTGCAAATTATACTTTTTAACGATTCTTGTTCAAACGAAACAAAAGAAAATAACAATGTAAATACCAATTTTACGGCAAGTGTTCCTATTGGTTCTAATAGTTGGGTTACAGGAAAAAAACCAGAAAACAAAAGCATTGTTAAAAAAGAAGGCATACGAAATTGGACCTCTTTAAATCATGTAATTAACACGTATATAAGAACAGGAAGTGGAAAACTAAACCTTGGCCTAAAAATAAAATCTACAGAAGGAAACTCTAAAATTAATGTAACAATTTATAATAAAACAAAAACGATAAACGTAAAAAACAAAGAATATAAAACAATAAGCGTAGGAACTTTCGATGTTACAGAAGGTTATGTAAAAATAGAGCTTCAAGGAAAAGAAAAAACAGGTAATATTATTGCAGATATAGATGAGGTTCTTTTAGGAGGAACAGCCGTTGCAACAAATTTAAATTTTGTGCCATCAACAAATCATCATTTTGGTAGAAGAGGGCCATCTGTACATTTAAAATACAGCCAACCAGAAAATGAAGAAGTGCAATATTTCTATAATGAAATTACGGTTCCTGCTGGAGAAGATAAACTAGGAAGCTTCTTTATGGCAAATGGTCATGCAGAAGGTTATTTTGGAATACAGGTAAACTCTAAAACAGAAAGACGTGTATTGTTTTCTATTTGGAGCGCTTTTGTAACAGACAACCCAAATCAAATTCCAAAAGATTATACAGTAAAAAGTTTAGGAGGTGGAGAAGGAGTAACAATTCAAAATTTCGGCAACGAAGGTTCTGGAATTCAGAGTTTTAAAAACGTAAATTGGAAAGTAGATACAACCTATAAATTTTTATTAAAAGGAGAACCCTCTCCTGTAGCAGGATCTACAGATTACACTGCGTATTTTTACGATCCATTAATTGAAAAATGGCAAATAATTGCCAGTTTAAGAAGACCAAAAACAGTAACTTACTTAACGAGATTGTATTCTTTTTTAGAGAATTTTAATCCAAGTACAGGCAATCAAACAAGAAAAGCTTATTTCGAAAATCAGTGGGTTTATACCACCAACAAAAAATGGATAGAAATTACAAATGGAAAATTTACAGCAGATGCCACAGCAAATGCGAACGAAAGATTAGACTACGCAGGGGGCGTTATCGGGGATAAATTTTTCTTAAAAAACGGTGGTTTCTTTAACGAAAATGTAGCGCTGAAAACAAATTTTTCTAGAAAAGAAAGTGAAAATTCCCCCAATATAATTTTCTCTAGTTTGCCAAAACCAAAACTTTAAGCGATACAGTGGTTAAAGTTTTTATTTGAATTAGTTTGGCTAGGAATAAATTGATAAGAAATTGTTGGTTTATTCCTTTTTTTTTATTTTAAAAATTTCCCTCAAATTAAGCAACGAATACCTGCAAAATACTTTCAATTGACAAATTAGTACCCCTTTTTTGATGAATAAAACATCCATTTTAAATTGAAATAAAAAGGAAATTTGTCAATAAAAAAACACTCATTTTAACAAATAAATACAAGTATGATTAAAATTTTAATCACAGGCGCAGGAGGTCAATTGGGCTCGGTATTAACAAAAGAATTGCAACAAAAATTTGGAGTGCAAAATGTAATTGCTACAGATTTGTTAGAAAAACCTAATTTTATGGGGCATTTCGAACAACTAGATGCAACAGATTATAAAGCAATAGAAAAAATCGTTGTCGAAAATAAAATCAACCAAATTTATCATTTGGCTGCAATTTTATCAGCAAAAGGAGAAGAAAATCCATTAAAAACTTGGGATATTAATATGAAATCTCTTTTTAATGTTTTAGAGGTTTCAAGATTGTACGGAATAGATAAAGTTTTTTATCCGAGTTCAATTGCTGTTTTTGGAGATAAAATACCGCGTGAAAATACTCCTCAAAACCCAAATTTAACACCAACAACAGTTTACGGAATTAGTAAAAGTTCGGGCGAGAATTGGGGAAATTATTATTTCGAAAAATATGGTTTAGATGTAAGGTCGTTAAGATACCCAGGCATTATTGGTTACCAATCTTTACCTGGAGGTGGCACTACAGATTATGCTGTAGATATTTACCATAAAGCAGTAAAAAAAGAAAAATTTAGCTGTTTTTTAGAGAAAAATACAGTGTTGCCAATGATTTTTATGAACGACGCCATTAGAGCTACAGTAGCACTAATGGACGCCCCAAAAGAAAACATTTCTGTAAGAACTTCATACAATTTAGCTGGAATGAGTTTTAGTCCAAAAGAAATTTTTGAGTCGATAAAAAAGATTTATCCAAATTTTAGAATAAGTTATAAACCAGATTTTAGACAAAAAATTGCAAGTTCTTGGCCACAAAGTATTAACGATACAAATGCAAGAGAAGATTGGGGCTGGAAACCCGCTTATAATTTAGATAGAATGTCTAAAATTATGATTCAAAAATTAGAAGAACAGTATAAATTAGCAACAATTTAAATAAAATGTACTAAAAAATAAAGATAGCTTAAAGAGTGAGCTTCAGGCAATAAAAGATGTAGGATTTTAAAATCAGCACCTATTCTTACATTTTTTAAACTAAGAATTGGTACAAAAAAGAAGCTGTCTCGAAAGTCTTAAAATTTGCCATTTCGACTGTAATGGAGAAATCTTATTTATTGTTTTTCAGTATTTTATATTTTTAGATAACTTCGTTTGCTACTTTCAATTAAAATATATGTTGATTTTAATAATGCTAAAAATAACAGTTAAATTTACTTTTGTGACAGCCTCTTTTTTAATTGTTACGTAAGTTCAAGCAAACCAAAAGAGCTATCGATATGAAAATTTGGCTCTTTTGTTTGTGGGTTTACCCAAGGAATCCAAGTTGGCTCAAATAAATTATTTTCTTGTAGATTGTATTTTGCTCTGTAAATTCCTGTTTCTATCTGTCCGTTTTTTAAAAGATTTAGTTCTTTTAAAGATTTTAGTGTAATTGCAATTTCTACAATAAAATAATTAGGTTCTATTGTCGATTTTACTTCAATGTCTTGTGAGGGCCAATTCCAATTAAAATCAAATTTTCTGTTTGGCTTTGCTTTAAAATCCATAATTCTTGCAAGAGGGTCTATTTCTAAACAATAATAAGGTTCTAGAGAAGCATCACTCCTAAAAAACAATTCTACCCTGTCAGAATTATTAATGCTGTCGTTTTTTTCTTTAGATGGATGTATGTGTACTTGATTGTCGTCAACCTTAAATTGAAAAAAGATTTTTTCGGAATTATAAACAGCTTTAAATTCAATTTTTTTAATAGGTTTATCATCCCAAGGAGAAGAAAAATCGGTTAAGCTATTTGCTTTTTTCCAAATAAGATGATTTCCTTTCCCAGAAAGGATAATTTCTTTGTCTTGTACTAGATTTACTTTATATTTTTTCAAGTGTAACTAATTTTTAAGGAAGCGTTCGTTTTATTAAATTTGTTGCTAGCATAATAGTTTCGTGAATGTTTTTTATTTATTTCCTATTGGTATTCTGTGTTGATTTGCTGTGGTGAAAACTGGTGCTATAATAGAAAATATATTTAACTTTCTAAATAACTTTCTAAATTTTCTGCATTAATAATATCGATTGGCAATAAGCTTTTTGCGGGTATTTCTTTGCCAAAAAGTAAATGTTCTACTAAATAGTTTAACCCTAAATAGACTTGTTTTTTAGGATTTTGATGAATTAAAAAATCGATATGATTATTTTTTAGATATCGAATATTTTCGTCCAATAAATCGTAGCCTATAATTTTTATATTTTTTTCTTTTGTAAATTCGGCTACTTTGTATGTTTTTGATGTGGTAACAAAAATTCCTGCCAAATTTTTAGAAATGTTAAAAATGTATCTCAATTTATTTTTAAGATCAGCATTTTTAGCGCTATACGTTGTTATTTGATAGCTAGAATTTTCTAGTTCGTAAAAATAATTTCTAAATCCTTTTTCTTTTTCTTGCATATGTATTGCATTGTTAAAATCTTCATCTATATGAATAATAGCAATATTGGCGTTTTTAGGAATTAAAATTTTCATTAAACTCGCAGCAATTCTACCACTTTTAAATAAATCTTGACCAACAAAATTTTTGGTATTTTCTGTTTCTAATTGATTGTTAAACTTACTAACAATAATATTCGCTGCTGCATAACTATTTACAATTTTAGTGGTTTCTTTATAAAAGAGAGGTGTTAATAAAACAGCATTTGGCGATAACTTTAAAACTTTTTTATTTACATTTATAAAAGTTTGTACATCGTTAGTGTTAAAAAAGAAAGGCTCTATAAAAATACCAAAAGAACTAAATTCGGCGATTGCTTCTTGTATTCCTTCAAAACAAGGCAGCCAAAAAGCATCTTCATTATAATCTGGCATAATTATACAAATATGGTATTCTTTGGTGTTTTTTAAACTTCTTGCCAACAAATTTGGTTGATAATCTATTTCGTTTAACACCGCATTTACTTTCTCTAAAGCTTTTGTAGATACTTTTCCTCTGTTATGAATAACTCTATCTACAGTTCCTTTAGAAACCCCAGCCAATTCTGCAATATCTTTTATCGTATGTTTTTTGGTCATAATAGCAAATATATGTAATAAATAGATAAAATATGTGTTCGATAACATTTCTAGTGTGTTCGAGCACATTTTTTGTGGTTTTTCTTTTTTTTTATCATTTTATTACATAGCTTTGTAAAGATTAAAAAATATAGCTTCATTTTAATGTAGTTTCATCTATTTGATTTTCAGTAAATTAAATCATTTTTCGTAAA
This sequence comes from Polaribacter batillariae, assembly GCF_017498485.1. Classification (NCBI taxonomy): domain Bacteria; kingdom Pseudomonadati; phylum Bacteroidota; class Flavobacteriia; order Flavobacteriales; family Flavobacteriaceae; genus Polaribacter; species Polaribacter batillariae. The sequence continues at coordinate 2,807,591 of NZ_CP071795.1, forward strand.
AAAATAAAAACTAATATTATGGATAAACCAACTTTAGTCATACTAGCAGCAGGAATGGGAAGCAGGTATGGAGGATTAAAACAAATGGATGCTTTTACACCAGAAGGAGATACCATTATAGATTTTTCGTTATACGATGCAATAGAGGCTGGTTTTGGAAAAGTTGTTTTTGTCATAAGAAAAAGTTTCGAAAAAGAGTTTAAAGCTATTTTTAATAAAAAATTAGAAGGCAAAGTCGAAGTAGCGTATGTGTATCAAGAGTTAGATAATGTGCCCGAACCATATAAAAATCCAGAAAGGGTAAAACCTTGGGGAACAGGGCATGCGTTGTTAATGACAAAAGATGTTGTAAAAGAAAATTTTGCCATTATTAATGCAGATGATTTTTATAGCAGGCAAGCTTTTATTGCAATTGTAGAGCAGTTAAAAAATACAGCTAAAGATAGTTACGATTTTAGTATGGTTGCTTACTCTTTAAAAAATACCATTTCAGAGAATGGCTATGTTTCTAGAGGAGAATGTACAGTTGATAAAAATGGATTTCTAGTAGATGTTACAGAAAGAGTTCGAATCGAAAAAATAAATGGAGTTTTAAAATGCGAAAATAACGATGGACAAATGGTTCCTATAGACGAAAATACGACTGTTTCTATGAATTTTTGGGGGTTTACTCCAAAATGTTTCGAATTTGGTGATGAATTATTTTTAGAGTTTTTAGAAAATAATAAAGAAAGCTTAAAGGCAGAATTTTATTTGCCATCTATCGTAAATAAAATGCTAGAAAGTAAAAAAGCTTCTGTAAAAGTTTTAGAATCAGAATCTAAATGGTTTGGAGTAACTTATAGCGAAGATAAAGAGAAGGTACAAAAAGAGATTAATAAATTAAAAGAAAACGGAGTTTATCCAACTAAATTATGGAGTTAATATGAAGGCAGAAACTATAAAATCCATCTTTAATGAGTTCGATCATCAATCGAATTTTATAAGTCATTCAGAGTTAAATTCTGGTCATATTAACGATACCTTTTTAGTAAAAACAGAGGGTTCTAAGAACTTCATTCTTCAACGAATAAATCATCAAATATTTAAAGATGTTCCAGGTTTAGTAAATAATAAGGTGTTAACAAGCGAACATTTAAAAAGCAAATACCCAGAGCTTTCTAAAGAAGAGTTATCTAAAAAAGTGTTGAGCTTTGTAAAAGCTAAAAACACAGATTTTTATTATTACAAAAAAGGAGGGAATTATTGGAACGTAATGATTTTTATCGACGATAGTGTTACACACGAAATTGTAAAAAACAAAGAAATTGCTTACGAAGGAGGGAAACTTTTAGGTAATTTTTTAAACTTAACTGCAGATTTAGATAGCAGTCAGTTAATTGATGTAATTCCTAATTTTCACGACATGTCTTTTCGCTACAAACAGTATGCATCGTCATTACAAAGTGCCTCTAAAGACAGGTTATTTAAAGCTGCAAAATACACAAAAATTGTTGCAGATTTAAAAGAAGAAATGCACATTCTTCAGCATTTAAAAGAAGTAGGAGATATTCCTGTAAGAGTAACACATAACGATACTAAAATATCAAACTCTCTTTTTACCAAAGACAATAAAGGTATTTGTATGATAGATACAGATACAGTAATGGCTGGAATAATACACTACGATTTTGGTGATGCGATTAGAACAATTTGCAACACTGCAGCAGAAGATGAAACAGATTTGGCTAAAGTTGAGTTTAATTTAGAATATTACAAAGCTTACGAAAAAGGATTTCTTGAGCAATCTAAAGACTCTTTATCTGCTTTAGAATTAAAGTATTTGCCACTAGCAGCCAAAACAATGATTTTTATTATGGCACTTCGTTTCTTAACAGATTATTTAAATAACGACGTGTATTATAAAACCAATTATGCAGAACATAACTTAGATAGAGCAAAAAATCAATTTAAATTGATAGAAAGTTTTACTGAAAAGATAAAAATATAGAGAAGCAAAAAAAGAAAAAGTGTATGCCTACGAGAATTTAAAGGGTGTTTATCTTTTGAAATTCTTGTAATATTAAAAAAACTAACCAAAAAAAATTAAACATTATGCAACAAAAAAACAACACGACAGCAATTGTAATTATTGCAGGACTATTTTTCATATTTGGGTTTGTAACGTGGATTAATGGTGCTTTAATTCCTTTTATGAAAACCATCAACGAGTTAACAGAATCGCAATCTTATTTAGTGGCGACAGCCTCTTATATTTCGTTTGTTGTAATGGCATTGCCAGCTTCTTACATTTTAGAAAAAATTGGTTACAAAAAAGGGATGTCTTTAGGGCTAATTATTATGGCTATTGGAGCTTTGGTATTTATACCAGCAGCAGAAGCAAGAACCTATTGGGTGTTTTTAGCAGGAATTTTTATTCAAGGAATAGGAATGACCATTTTACAAACCGCAGCCAATCCGTACATTACCATTTTGGGTCCAATAGAGAGTGGCGCCAAGCGAATCGCCATTATGGGAATAGCAAACAAAGTTGCAGGAGCATTAGGATCTTTAATTTTTGGAGCTTTATTGTTATCAGGAATCGATGAAACAAAAGAAAAATTAGCAGGTGCAACTTTAGAAGAAAAAAATGTGTTGTTAGATACCATGGCAGATAGCGTATTTATGCCTTATGTTGTAATGGCAATCGCCTTATTTTTATTAGGAATTTTAATAAGAAAAGCACCATTACCACAAGTAGAAGCCGCAGAAGAACCCGTTTTAGAAGAAGGGAAAACCGCCAAAACAAGCATTTTCCAATTCCCTAATTTATGGTTAGGAGTAATTGCTTTATTCGTTTATGTAGGTGCAGAAGTTATTGCAGGAGATACCATTATCGCTTACGGAATTTCCTTAGGATTTACAGGAGAAGAAGCAAAATTCTTTACCACCTATACCTTAATGGCAATGGTGGCAACCTATGCCTTAGGCGTTCTCTTAATTCCTAAATATGTAAAACAAAAAACAGCTTTAATCGCCAGTGCCGTTTTAGGAATTGTATTTAGTTTTTGCATATTAAGTACCACAGGTTTTACCTCAGTACTATTTGTTGCGGCTTTAGGGATTGCAAACGCTTTGGTTTGGCCAGCCATTTGGCCCCTAACTTTAGATGGTTTAGGAAAATTTACCAAAACAGGTTCTGCATTGTTAATTATGGCCATTTCAGGAGGGGCTATCATTCCGCCTTTGTATGGAAGAATTGTAGATGCCAACAAACACGAACTTATAGCCAATGGAATACAAGAAGCAGACGCCATTGCAACAGCATCTACAGAAAGCTATTGGATTTTAATTCCTTGCTATGCAATTATCCTATTCTTTGCAATATGGGGTCATAAAATAAAAAATTGGAGTAAATAATCGAGATTAATTTTAATATAGAGAAGCAATACATCATGTTAAAAAGTAAAATAGACAAAGCCACCGGATTCGAGAAAAGATTCGAGAATATTGGAACTGTAGTTTTCGAAGATTCAAGAGAAGCATCAGCACAAGTTGCAAAAGAAATTGCAGATTTAATTAAAGTAAAGCAGTCGCAAAAACAACCTTGTATTTTGGGGTTAGCAACAGGTTCTTCTCCCAAAGGCTTGTATGCAGAATTGGTTCGTTTACATAAAGAAGAAGGCTTAAGTTTTAAGAACGTAATTTCTTTTAATTTAGATGAATATTACCCAATGGAACCCGACTCTGTAAATAGTTACGTGCGTTTTATGCAAGAACAACTGTTCAATCATGTCGATATTTTACCAGAGAATTACCACATTCCAGATGGCACCTTGTCAAAAGAAGAAATTCGAGATTATTGCGACCAATATGAAGCAAAGATAGAAGCTTTAGGTGGTATCGATTTACAGATTTTAGGAATTGGAGGCAATGGGCACATTGGTTTTAACGAATCTGGTTCTCTTCAAAATTCAAAAACACGTTTAGTTGCTTTAGACCATATCACAAGAGTGGCTGCAAGTGGCGATTTTTCTGGATTAGAAAACACGCCAAGAACGGCAATTACATTGGGAGTAAAAAAAATTATGGAAGCCAAAAGAGTTATTTTATTGGCTTGGGGAGAAAGAAAATCGAACATCATAAAAGCTTCAGTAGAAGACGAAGTAACCAGTTTGGTACCTGCATCGTATTTACAAGAACATAGAAATGCCACGTTTGTATTAGACAAAGCAGCAGCATCTAAACTCACAAGAATCAATACGCCTTGGTTGGTAGAAAAAATTGTTTGGACAGATCATTTAATTCGAAAAGCAGTATTAAGTTTGGCTTTAAACTTAAAAAAGCCCATTTTAATGCTAACAGATGCCGATTATATCGAAAACGGAATGAGTGATTTGTTGGCAGATTCTGGCCCCGCTTACGACATTAACATTAAAATATTCAATAAATTACAAAACACCATTACAGGTTGGCCTGGAGGAAAGCCCAATGCAGACGATAGTAAACGACCAGAAAGAGCAGAACCGACCAAGAAACGAGTGTTAATTTTTAGTCCACACCCAGATGATGATATCATTAGTATGGGAGGAACTTTTAAAAGATTGCACGAACAAGGTCACGAAGTACATGTAGGATATCAAACTTCAGGAAATATTGCAGTAGCAGATGATGAAGCATTGCGTTTTGCAAGTTTTGTATGCGATTATAACGAGAAATTTGGCATCGACAATACAGAAGCAACAAAAATTTATAAAAAAGCAGTTAAATTTTTAAAGAACAAAAAGTCGAGTGAAATAGATACCCCAGAAGTAAGGTACATTAAAGGCTTAATTAGAAAAGGCGAAGCCAGAGCCACTTGCCATTTTGTAGGTTTACCAGATGCTCAAATTCATTTTATGAACCTGCCGTTTTATGAGACAGGTGCCATAAAAAAGAATCCAATAGGAGTTGGCGATGTAGAAATAACCAAAGATCTAATAGAAAAAATAAAACCACACCAAATTTATGCAGCAGGCGATTTGGCAGACCCACATGGAACGCATAAAGTTTGTTTAGACGCTATTTTTGCAGCGGTAAAAGAATTAAAGCCAAAGAAATTTATGGAAGATTGTTGGGTTTGGTTGTACAGAGGCGCTTGGCAAGAATGGGGTATAGATGAGATAGAAATGGCAGTTCCAATGGGTCCAGACCAGGTATTGGAAAAGCGAAAAGGAATTTTTAAACATCAATCACAAAAAGATGGTGTTGTTTTTCAAGGCTCAGATAGTAGAGAGTTTTGGCAACGAGCAGAAGATAGAAACAGAGAAACCGCAGAGTTATACGATAAATTAGGCCTGTCTCATTACGCAGCAATGGAAGCATTTGTGAGGTGGCATTATTAAAACTTTAGTAAATAATAATACCTTAATCCCATCAGTTTTTAAATTAAAAATGATGGGATTTTTTTGTGGAATTAATGTCATCGTCAAAAAAAATGTTAAAGGAGTTAAAATAACTTCTATTACAGATAATAATAACGAAATTGCCACTTTATATTTGCAACTCTAAAATTTACTGTTAAATAGCATTCCATAAAATGCCAAAGAAAAAGAAATATCGTTTTTTAAGAAGAACATTAAGAGTGTTTTTGGGCATATTGTTATTTCTATTTTTAATTGTTCTTTTTATAAGAAGCTCTTGGGGGCAAAGTATTATTGTAGATAAAGTAGTAAGTTATGTTTCCGATAAAACAAACACAAAAGTTGCCGTAGAAAAATTATTTATTACTTTCGATGGTAGTGTACAGCTAGAGGGCCTGTACTTAGAAGACACCAAAGGAGATACCTTAGTATATACCAAATCTTTGGAAGCAAACGTGCCTCTTTGGGCAATAATTCGTGGAAACGGAATAGGTGTAGATCGTTTAAATTTAGAAGGTTTACGAGCAAATATAACAAGAAAAGACACCATTTCTGGGTATAATTTTCAGTTTTTAATAGATGCTTTTGCGCCAGAAAAGCCAGCTCCTGTTGCGAAAGATACCACTGCAAAACCATTAGATATTGTTTTGGGTAATTTAGCTTTTAAAGAGATCGATTTTTTGTTGAAAGATGAAGTTTTAGGACTTGATGGACGTTTTAAAATTGGTAAATTAGAAACAAATATGCAAAAAACAGATGTCGAAAATATGGTTTTCGAAGCATCTAATCTTCAACTTTCGAATTCGAATATTCGATTCGTTCAAAATCCATCTCAAATAGTTACTACAGAAGAAGCGGCTCCTTTACCAAAATTTTCCGTGGATAATTTAAAAATAGAAAATGTAAATGCGTTTTACAAATCGAAAATAGAAAACATTTCTTCCACTATAAATATTGATGATTTTTATGCAGAAATTCCGCAAATAGATTTGGCAAAAAACACAATTAATTTAGACGATTTACAACTTAGCAATTCTAAAATTGATTTAAATACAGTTTCTAATAAAAATGAAGTTAGTTCAAAAAACAATGAAGCTGTAAAGATGCAATGGCCTGCATTTACGATAAACATTGCAGCAATTAATTTAGAAAATAATACAATCAATTATTCTAAAGACAATACAAAACCTCAAAAAAACACCTTTAAGGCGAAAGCAATTTTGGTAGAGAATTTAACTTTAAAAGGAGCAAATATTTTTCTGAAAGATAAAAAAGCGAGTGCAACAATTTCTCAACTTAATTTTAATGAAGCTTCAGGTTTTAATTTACGCCAATTTGCATTTAATTTGAATGCCACAGACACACAGTTAAATGTAAACGATTTAGATGTTAAGTTAAATAACAATATTTTAATGGGTAATATCGATTTAAAATATGCATCTTTAAATCGGCTTTTAACAACTCCAGAGAAAACAAAAGTCAACTTAAACATACCTACCTTTAAAGCGTCATTAAAAGAGATTTTTAAATTTCAACCTTCACTTAAAAAAAATATTTATTTAAAAAAGGCAGGTAAAAAATTAATTACAGGAAATATTCAGGCGAATGGAAGTCTGGCTTCTATCGACCTTAGAAAGACAAAGGTAAATTGGGGAAATTCCACAGAAATTTCAGCAAATGGAACATTCAAAAATGTTACAGATTCTACCAAGTTATTGTTTGATATTTCAACGTTAAAAGCAACAACAAAACGTGCAGATATTACTCAATTTATAGATGAAAAAGAATTGGGAATTCAGCTTCCAGAAAATATTTTATTAGTAGGTAATGCAAGTGGTTCTCTAGACAGTATCTATGTAGATGCAAAAACCACCACCACACAAGGAGTTGCTAAAATAAAAGGAAACTTTAAAAATAAAAATACGATAAGTTACAATGCCGTTGTAAAAATTGAAGACTATAAAGTAAACGAATTGCTAAAAAAACCTAAATTCGGCGCATTAAGCTTAACAATAAACTCAAAAGGAAGTGGAAAAAAAATAAACACTTTAGATGCTACTTTAGAAGCCAATGTCTCGAAATTTACACTAAATAATTACACGATAAAAGATTTAAGTATCAATGGCGATGTTCGTAATGGTAAAGGAAACATAACATCGAAATACAAAGACAATAATTTAAACATTGCTTTAAATGGTAAAGTGTTTTTAGATTCGATTGCCTCGAAAGCAAACCTACAATTAGACGTAATTGGTGCAGATTTGCAAGCCTTAGGTCTTATGAAGAGAAACGTAAAAACAGGCATGGATATTTCTTTAGATTTTAAAGGAAATAGCAAAAATTACGATGTAGAAAGTAAAATTATAAACGGAGTTTTTGTGTACGATAATAGAACTTATTTGTTAGGAGCAATTGATGCAAAAGCTTATGTAGATAAAGACACAACCTCTCTTTCTGTAAAAAATAAAATGCTAAATTTAAACTTAAAGTCTAATACAGACCCACAAACCTTTACAAAGGCAATTCAACGTCATATTTTTAGTTATTTTTATAGAGATGAAAAAGTTCCAGATTCTATAAAAAATCCAGTAAACTTAAAGTTTAAAGGTAAAATAGCACAATCTTCGTTATTAAAAGACGTTTTTTTAGTAAACGCAAAAGATATAGACACGATAAATGTTGCTGTCGATTTTAACGAATTAGAAAGAAAATTAGAGGCTAAAATTACGGCGCCACATATTAATTATAGTGGAAATGAGTTAGATAGTTTGGCGTTTTCGATGAGCACAAATAAAAATAATTTTAATTTCGATTTAGGATTTAAAAGAATTCTTGCAGGACCTTTAGATGTTCCAAGAACTTACATTACAGGAAATCAAACCAATAACGAGTTGTCTCTTAATTTTTTAGGCTCACAAGATGGAGAAACATTAATGAATGTAAATACAAAAATTACGGGAAACAGAAATCATTTAAAATTTACGGTACATCCAGATAGTTTAATTTTAAATAAAGGAAGATGGGCAATACCGAATGATAACGAAATTTCGTTAAAAAAGAATGAAATTACGTTTCATAACTTTAAAATTTCGAAAAACAACCAATCTATAGAAATTACAGATAAGCTGCCAAGAATCAATAAAAAGCACATTGCAATAGACTATAAAAATTTTAATATAGACGAAGTTTTTAACTACTTAAATCCAGAAACAGAAATAGCAACTGGCATTTTAAACGGAAGCTTTATTTTAGAAAATCCGTTCGGAGATACAGGAATTATCGCAGACTTAAATGTACGTAAATTAGAGGTTTTAAAGACAGATTTAGGAACCCTAAAATTAGAAGGAAAATCTTTAGGAAATAGCAAATACGACTTTAACGCAGGTTTACAAGAAGGTAATGTGAATTTAGATTTAAATGGAGACTATTTTGCGAGTAATAAACAACTAAACTTAAATTTAGTAATTCATAAATTTAAAATGAAAGCTTTAAATACGTTTTCATTAGGAGAAATAAAAGAAACCGATGGTAGTTTTTCAGGAGAATTTAAAGTTACAGGAACCATATTCGAACCCAAATATAATGGAGATATTACCTTTAAAAATGCAGGCTTTAATATCTCTAAATTAAACACGAAATTCTTCTTAAATAACGAAACCTTAAAGTTAGATAATAGCGGATTAACATTAGCTAATTTTAAAATTTTAGACGCAAAGAAAAATGCACTACTACTTTCAGGAAAAATTGGCACAAAAAGTTTTATAAACCCAACTTTCGATTTAAGTGTAGATGCTAAAAACTTTCGAGTTTTAAACGCAACAAAAGAAGATAATGAATCTTTGTACGGAACTGCTACTTTTAATGCCAATGCAAAATTAACAGGAGACTTACAAATTCCTAAATTAGATGCAAAATTAACACTTGGCAAAGACACAGATGTAACCTATGTAATGCCTTCTGTATATGCAAATGTAGAGGAAAGAGAGGGCATTGTTGCTTTTGTAAACAGAGAAAACCCCAATGCAATTCTTACCAGAACCGAAGAACAAACAGCCACCATCACTGGTTTTGATATTTCGGCCTCTTTAAAAGTAGATAAAAAAGCTACTATTACAGTAGTTATTAATAAAGATACAGGCGATAATTTTAAAGCCTCTGGTGAGGGAGATTTTATATTTACCATGGTTCCAAATGGAAGAATTAACCTCACAGGAGCTTACGAAATTTCAGATGGGCATTACGAACTAAACTTATACAATTTAGTCGATAGAAAATTTTTAATTGCACCAGGAAGTAGAGTTAGCTGGTCTGGTGACCCTTTTGATGCAGATTTAAATGTAAGAGCAATGTATAATATAGAAACGTCTGCTTCTCCATTAATGGCACCACAAATTTCTGGATCAGAACCCTCTGTAAAAAATAAATATAAACAAGTACTTCCTTTTGAAGTTTCTTTAAATGTCGATGGAGAATTGCTGCAACCAAAAATATCTTTTGGATTAGACATGCCAAAAGAAGAACGAGGTGCTGTAGGTGGGCAAGTTTATGGTCGAGTACAACAAGTAAATCAACAAGAGGCAGAATTAAACAAACAGGTTTTTTCTTTATTGGTGTTAAATCGTTTTTATCCAGATACAGGAAATGATGGAAGTTCTGGAGGTTTTGCAACGGTAGCAAGAGATAATTTAAACGATGCAGTTTCTGAACAATTAAATACTTTCTCAAATAAAATTTTAGGAGATTCTGGAATCGAACTCGACTTTGGTTTAAATAGTTTTACAGATTACCAAGGAGATACCCAACAGACAGAACTCAATTAGACATTGCAGCGCAAAAGAAATTATTTAACGATAGACTTACAGTTAGGGTTGGAAGCGAAGTAGATATTCAAGGAAGTAGTGCAACTGGAGAAAAAGCCCCGTTAATAGGAAATGTAAGCTTAGAATATAAAATTACCGAAAATGGTAGATATCGATTAAAAGGTTTTAGAGAAAGTAGGTTCGAAAATGTAATTGATGGGCAAACCATTGTAAGTGGAATTGCACTAATTTTTACCCAAGAGTTTAATCACTTTAGGGAACTTTGGAATGCCATTTTACGTTCACCAAAGAAAAAAGAAGAAGCGAAGGCAAAGAAAAAAGAGAAAGAGAAAGAAAAAGAAGAGAAAGAATAAGTAGAGAAGAAAAAAAACTAAGTTTTTTGAAAACAACATTAAAACATACCGCAATTTTATTTTTTTTAGGAATACTGCTATATTCTTGTAGCATTCAAAAATACATTCCAGAAGGAGAGCGTTTATATACTGGCGCAAAAATTAATTTAAAGGCAGATTCTAGTGTGCAAAAAGTTAGCGAACTAAAAGCAGATTTAGAAACGGTTTTGCGTCCAGAACCAAATTCTAAATTCTTAGGGATGCATTTGGGCTTGTATTATTACTATAAAAATCAAAAAGAAAATCCGAATTTTATAAACAGGTGGTTGTATAAGAAATTTGGTCAAAAACCTGTATATCAATCGGATGTAGAGGTTTATGATATGGAAGAAATTCTAAGAAACAGACTCGAAAACCACGGTTTTTTTTACAGCAGAGTGGCATCATCATTTAAAGAAAAAAAGAAAAAAGCCTCTGTAATTTATAATTTAAATGTGCCTGCTCCATACAAAATGGAAACTTATCAAGTAGATCGTATGGTATCTCCAATTTATGCAGAAGTTAAAGAGTTGTCTAAAAGTTCTATTTTTAAAAAAAACATGCGCTTCGATTTACAGAATTTAAAATTAGAACGCCAAAGATTAGATGCAGCATTAAAGAAAAAAGGATATTATAATTTTAATGATAGTTTTTTACTTTTCGAAGCAGATACAAATCAATATAAAAATAAAAGATTCGATTTATTTCTAAAATTAAAAGCCGGGGTTCCAGAAAAAGCTATTGTTCCTTATAAAATAAAAAGAATTAATATATACCCAGATTACGATATAAAAGACAGTGCCAATACAAAAGCAGTACGTTACAAAGAAAAAAGTTACCATCAAGATTCAGTATATTTTAAACCCAAGTATTTAGACGAATTTATTACCTTAAAAGAAGGCGAATTCTACAATCCTATTACCTCAAAAAATACGGCAAGACGACTTTCTGAAATTGGAGCATACAAATATGTAAACATTCAATATAAAGAGCTAGATACTTCTTTAACAAATCAAATGGGCGCTTTAGAAGCAAATATTTTTCTTTCTCCATTAACAAAACGTGCCATTAGAGCAGAACTACAAGCAGTAACAAAATCTAACAATTTCGCGGGGCCTAAATTAGGTTTAACCTACAGCAACAGAAATTTATTTAAAGGAGGAGAAACTTTAAATGTAAGTTCGAATATTGGTTATGAAACTCAGATTTCGAGTGGCGATAATTTAGGGTTGAGTAGTATAGAATTAGGCTTAAAAACAGAACTGATTTTTCCAAGAGTAATTGCCCCTTTTTCTTTTAAAGAAGATTTTTTCGAATATTCGATTCCTAAGACCAAAACCAGTTTAAGTGCCACTTATTTAAGTAGAAGTAAACTATACACCTTATTATCTGGAAACTTGTTTTTCGGTTATGTTTGGAATGCAAATAGGTATATCACTTATGAAATAAACCCAATTTCGGTAAATTATACACGTTTGTCTAATACCACAGCAAAGTTTAAAGAAATTTTAGAAAACAACCCTTTTTTACAACGCAGTTTCGACCAGCAATTTATTTCTGGATTAACTTTTTCGTTTACTTATAACGAAATGTTAGGTAAAAACAAAACACATCAATTTTTTGCGAATTCTACATTAGATGTTGCAGGAAACTCCATAAGTTTATTCGCAAAAGAAACAGCAGCAGGAAAACCAAAAGAATTTTTAGGATTGCAATTTGCACAATATGCAAAAGCAGATGTAGATTTTAGATATCATTACAATTTCGGAAGAAATAACGAGCAAACCATTGCAACAAGACTTTTTGCGGGTTATGGTTATGCTTATGGAAATTCGGATGTGGTTCCTTTTGTAAAACAATATTTTTCTGGAGGGCCATACAGTGTACGAGCGTTTAATATTCGATCTTTAGGACCTGGAACTTATAATGAAGATGAAGACCTAAATACAAACGGAACATTTTTCGATAAAACCGGAAACATACGTCTAGAAGCAAATATCGAATATCGTTTTCCTATCTATTCCTTTCTTAAAGGAGCTGTTTTTGCAGATGCAGGTAATGTTTGGAATTCCGAAGCAAATCCAGCTTTTAATGGAAAAGATAAATTTACATCAAATTTTATAAATGAATTAGGAATGGGTGCAGGTTTAGGTTTGCGAGTAGATGTACAAGGCTTTGTAATTCGTTTCGATTTGGCGGCGCCATTTCACGATCCCTCTTTTAAAAAGGGAGAACGTTGGAATTTTAGAATAAACGAGCCTGTTTTAAACTTTGCAATTGGGTATTCTTTTTAAAAAAATGGATATAATATATTAAAAAAACAAAATTTGTAAAAGAAGCAAATACCTTATTCTTTAAAACCCTGTGCAATTCTTTCCAAGGCATTAGCGTTTAAAATAGAAATATTTTTACCTTTAAAGTCGATATTTTTTTTCTTCTTAAATTCAGATAATAAGCGAATTACAGACTCTGTAGCAGTTCCAGTAATATTCGCAATGTCTTCGCGAGAAAGCTGTATGTCTATAAAACCATCTTTGTCTGTGCCAAACTTTTTCTTTAAATTTAAAAGCGTTTCCGCCAAGCGTTGTTTTACAGTTTTTTGTGCCATATCTACAATCACATTATCTGAAGTTTTAAGCATTCCAGCCATATCTTTTAAGACAGCCATTGTAAAATTTATATTTTTCTCTAAATCGTTTATGATTTCTTCTTTCGGAACAAAACAAATTTCCATATCACTTAAAGCAACAGCCCTTAAATTGGCAACTTCTTCAGAAACCAAGCTTCTTTCTCCTAAAATTTCTCCTCTTTTTACCAAACTAATAATTTGGTTTCTTCCATTTTCGCTCATTTTAGAAACTTTACAAACCCCTTCTTTAATACAAAAAACACCATTTAAGTGTTTACCTTCTTCAAAAATAGTATCTCCTTTTTTAATAAATAACGAAGTTTTACACGCAGAAATTCTCATCAATTCTTTGTTAGAAAGGTGCTTTAAAGAATTAAATTGACGAACAATACACTGCTCACATTTACTCATAGTTACTAATAATGGTTGTTATTTCAAAGGTATTAAAAAACTGACAAATATCATATTTTAAATTACTTTCTTATTAGAACTTTGCAGTAGGCAAAAGAGTAAATATGAAATCGACACAATGTTATCACTGTGGTGATTCTTGTGATGATGATTTAATTAAATTTGATGAGAAAAGTTTCTGTTGTAATGGTTGTAAGACTGTGTACGAGATTTTTTCTGATAACGATTTAACTTGTTATTACAATTTTCAAGACAATCCAGGTGCAATTCCTCCTGAAATTCAAGGAAAATACGATTTTTTGGATACAAAATCTATTGTAGAAAAACTATTAGAATTTAACGACGAAAGTACACAAATAGCAACCTTGTACGTTCCACATATACATTGTAGTTCTTGTATTTGGGTTTTAGAAAATTTACACAAATTAAAGCCAGAAATTGCTACTTCTCAAGTAAATTTCCCCAAAAAAACAGTTCGAATTACTTACAACGCACAAACCACTTCTTTAAAAGAAATTGTTTTATTACTAAGCTCAATTGGTTATGAACCTTACATTAGTTTAGAAGATTACGAATCTGGAAAAAAGAAAGTAGATCGAAGTTTATTATACAAATTAGGCATTGCAGGTTTTGCGTTTGGTAATGTAATGTTTTTATCGTTTCCAGAATATTTCGAAGTATCAGAATTTTGGTTAGAACAATATAAAAATATCTTTCGATGGTTAATGTTTACCTTTTCTTTACCTGTTGTTTTTTACGCAGCAAAAGATTATTTTATTTCGGCGTACAAAGGGTTGCGTTCTAAAATTTTAAATATCGATGTTCCTATTGCACTTGGTATAACTGTACTATTTATAAGAAGTTCTGTAGAAATTATCTTCGATTTAGGCACTGGTTTTTTCGACAGTTTAACAGGTTTGGTTTTCTTTTTGTTGTTGGGGAAATTTTTTCAGCAAAAAACCTATAATTTCTTGTCTTTCGAACGCGATTATAAATCGTACTTTCCTATTGCAGTTACAAGAATTTCTTCTGAAGGAAAAGAAGAAAATGTACAAATTTACGATATCGAAAAAGGCAATAGATTACTTATTAGAAACCAAGAATTAATTCCCGTAGATGGAATACTAATAAACGGAAACGCAGAAATAGATTATAGTTTTGTTACAGGGGAAGCCAATGCTGTACATAAAAAATCTGGAGACAAACTATTTGCAGGCGGAAAACAATTGGCGGGAGTAATAGAAATGGAAGTTTTGGCTTCGGTTTCGCAAAGTTACTTAACACAATTGTGGAGTAACGATGTTTTTCAAAAAGATAGCAAATCTCATTTTAAAACCATTACAAATACGATTAGCAAAAATTTTACAATTGCAGTTTTATTAATTGCATTTACTGCGACTGCATATTGGCTATTTTTCGATGCCAGTAAAGCGTTAAACGTATTTACTGCCGTTTTAATTATTGCATGTCCGTGTGCAATTGCCCTGGCTGCGCCATTTACTTTGGGCAATATGTTGCGTATTTTTGGAAAGCAAAAATTTTATTTAAAAAATGCTACTGTAATAGAACAATTAGCAAAAATAGATACCTTAATTTTCGATAAAACAGGTACC
This sequence comes from Polaribacter batillariae, assembly GCF_017498485.1. NCBI lineage: Bacteria > Pseudomonadati > Bacteroidota > Flavobacteriia > Flavobacteriales > Flavobacteriaceae > Polaribacter > Polaribacter batillariae. The sequence continues at coordinate 2,822,816 of NZ_CP071795.1, forward strand.
TTAACCACCAATAAACAAAATAATATTAATTATGTAGGTGCTGCTTTAAATTGGCAAGAAAAAAACATTTTAAAAAGTGCTTTAAGAGCTTCAAACCATCCTTTAAGTAGAAATTTGTATCGGGTTTTTAATGATGCTGAAACAGTTTCAATTACTAAATATAACGAAGTTGTTGGAAAAGGAATTACGGCAAATTACAAAGAAACGGTTGTAAAATTAGGAGCTGCATCTTTTGTGAAAAATAACTCTAAAAAAGCAACTTTAGATACTGCTGTTCACATAAGTTTTAACGATAAGTACAAAGGAAAATTTATCTTTAAAAACGCCTATAGAAAAGGGGTAAAAGTATTGTTTTCATCTTTAGGAAAAGCCTATAATTTGGCAGTTGTTTCTGGAGATAACGAAGGTGAAAAAGCGTATTTACAAGAAAATTTACCAAAAGGAACCCATTTATTATTCAACCAAAAACCAGAAGATAAATTAAATGTTGTTGCCAAACTTCAAAAAGAAAATAAAAAAGTAGCGATGATTGGCGATGGTTTAAACGATGCTGGTGCTTTGGCACAAAGCGATGTTGGCATTGCTTTGTCCGAAAACATTAATGTGTTTTCGCCTGCCTGTGATGGAATTTTAGATGCAGAAAAGTTTCATAAAATAGCAACTTATATCAAGGCATCAAAAAAGGCAATTAAAATTATAAAATATTGCTTTATACTGTCTTTATGCTACAATGTGGTAGGCTTGTATTTTGCAGTTACAGGGCAATTAATGCCTGTTATTGCAGCAATTTTAATGCCATTAAGTTCGATAAGTATTGTTGTTTTTACAACCATTTCTACAAATATATTAGGAAATAAAATAAAATAAAAATTATGAATATAGCCTCGTTTTTAGAAGATGTTCAATTCAATTCGAACAAGCCAGCTTTAACACTTTTGTTAGACACAGATTTCTCGAAAGAGATAAGAATTGTGTTTAAAAAAGGACAAACCATGGAAGATCATCAAGCGCCATTTGCAATTATTGTTCATATTGTTGAAGGCATTATCGATTTTGGAGTAAATAAAGAAGTAAAAAGGTTAACTGCTGGGCATATCTTGTCTTTAAAACCACATGAAGTCCACAATTTAACTGCAATTGAGAATAGTATTGTGCGTTTAACATTATCGAAAACCGACAGTGTAAAACGAGTAAAAGAAGTGTTGTAATCATGAAAAAATCACTCATTCAAAAATACAATATTCCAGGACCAAGATATACCAGTTATCCAACTGTGCCTTATTGGAATAAAGAAGGAATAGATAAGCAAGATTGGATTACTTCGTTTCGAAAATCGTTTGTAGAAAGCAACTCATCAGAAGGCATTAGTATTTACATTCATTTGCCATTTTGCGAGAGTTTATGCACCTTTTGTGCCTGTCACAAACACATTACAAAACGTCACGAAGTAGAAGAAGAATATATAGAAACCGTTTTAAAAGAGTGGAAATTGTACAGGGCTTTGGTAGATGAAAAACCAATAATTAAAGAGTTACATTTAGGTGGTGGAACCCCAACATTTTTCTCAAAAGAAAACTTACAATATTTAATGAACGGTATTTTTTCAATTGCTAAAAAACATCCAGATCACGAATTTAGTTTTGAAGGGCACCCAAATAACACCACTAAAAAACAATTGCAAACGTTGTACGACTGTGGATTTACAAGAGTGAGTTTTGGGGTGCAAGATTATAACGAAAAAGTTCAAAAAGCCATCCATAGAGTGCAGCCTTTTGAAGCCGTAAAACAAGTAACAAGATGGTCTCGTGAAATTGGTTATACTTCTGTGAGTCACGATTTAATTTTTGGCTTGCCATTTCAAACCAAAGAAGCTGTAATGCATACCATTAATAAAACCAAAGAATTACAACCCGATAGAATTTCATTTTACAGTTATGCGCATGTTCCTTGGGTAAAAGGAGTAGGGCAAAGAGGTTTTAATGAAAACGATTTGCCAAAAAACGACGAAAAAAGAGAGCTTTATGAAATCGGAAAAGAATTATTTGCAGAATTAGGCTACGAAGAAATAGGAATGGACCATTTTGCGCTAAAGACAGATGGTTTGTATAAAGCGACTGTTAACAAAACATTGCATCGAAATTTTATGGGGTACACAGCCAACAAAACACAATTAATGGTTGGTTTGGGCATGTCTGCAATTTCCGATTCTTGGTATGCATTTGCACAAAATGTAAAAACGGTTAAAGAATATCAAAAATTGGTAAATAAAGGTGAAATTCCAATTTTTAGAGGACATTTATTATCTAAAGAAGATAGCATTATAAGAAAACATATTTTAAATATGATGTGTCATTTTTCCACTTCATGGGAAGCAGAAAATATGAAAATTCATAATTTAGAAAAACACTTAAAATTGCTAGAAGAAATGGAGAAAGATGGTTTGGTAGAGGTGGGTAAAAACTCACTCTCAATCCCAGAAAAAGCAAGACCTTATGTTCGAAACATTTGCATGGCTTTCGATCTTCATTTATTAGAAAATAAGCCGAAAACACAATTGTTTTCTATGACTATTTAAGTTTAATAAAATATCAAGAATTAATTAATGGTTTTAACCTATTGAAAATAATAAACGGTACACCCAGTTTGTTAGGTTGTAAGCATTTTAAGTAAACATTGTAGAAAAGATTTTTTCAGAATCACAAACGAAGTGCAAATTATTTTAACAAAAAATTAAGAAATATGACAAATATCATATTTTAAGAAGTCAATCGATATTATTTTTGATACATCAATTATCAGGCAAGATATGAGCGTAATATACCTACTACTTTCACTAAGTATTTTAGTGGCAATTGTATTCTTTATCGCATTTATTTATTCAGTAAAAAAAGGGCAATACGACGATTCGTACACGCCTTCTGTTCGTATGCTGTTTGATGATGAACTTGTAAAAGTCAAACAAGAAAAATTAACTAAAGATTAAATTTTAAATTATGGAAATGCAACAATTTTATTACGATAATAAAATCGTAAAAAAATTCATCTACGCAACACTACTTTGGGGTATCGTAGGTTTTAGTGTAGGTTTGTTACTTGCGTTTATGTTCTTGTTTCCAAACTTAACAGAAGGAATTTCGTGGTTAAGTTTTGGGCGTTTAAGACCATTGCACACAAATGCAGTAATTTTTGCCTTTGTAGGAAATGCAATTTATGCAGGAGTTTACTACTCTTTGCAAAGATTGTTAAAAGCCAGAATGGCAAGTAACTTTTTAAGCAACTTTAATTTTTGGGGTTGGCAAGCAATTATTGTTGCGGCAGCCATTACACTTCCTTTAGGTTATACATCATCTAAAGAATATGCAGAACTAGAATGGCCAATAGACATTGCCATTGCTTTGGTTTGGGTAGCATTTGGTGTAAACATGATTTGGACGATTTTACAAAGAAGACAACGCCACTTATACGTTGCTATTTGGTTTTACTTAGGAACTTTTGTAACGGTTGCAGTGTTGCATATTTTTAATAGTTTGGCATTACCAGTTGGTTTTTTAAAATCGTACTCTGTATATGCAGGTGTACAAGATGCTCTTGTGCAATGGTGGTATGGCCATAATGCAGTTGCATTTTTCTTAACCACACCATTTTTAGGATTAATGTATTACTTCGTACCAAAGGCAGCAAATAGGCCTGTATATTCTTACAGGTTGTCTATCGTGCATTTTTGGTCTTTAATATTTATTTACATTTGGGCAGGACCTCACCATCTACTATATACTTCTTTACCAGAATGGGCACAAAATTTAGGAGTTGCGTTTTCTGTAATGCTAATTGCGCCTTCTTGGGGAGGTATGATAAATGGTTTATTAACTTTAAGAGGTGCTTGGGATAAAGTTCGTACAGATCCTGTTTTAAAATTTATGGTAGTGGCAATTACAGGTTATGGTATGGCAACTTTCGAAGGCCCAATGCTATCTTTAAAAAATGTAAATGCAATCGCACATTTTAGTGATTGGATTATTGCACACGTTCATGTTGGAGCATTAGCATGGAATGGATTTTTAACATTTGGAATGCTGTACTGGATGATTCCAAGACTATTTAAAACAAAATTATATTCGGTAGCATTGGCAAACGTTCATTTTTGGGTAGGTACCTTAGGAATTATTTTGTACGCTTTACCAATGTATGTTGCAGGTTTTGTACAAGCTTCTATGTGGAAACAATTTAATCCAGATGGGTCTTTAACCTATGGTAACTTTTTAGAAACAGTAACCGAAATTATACCCATGTATTGGATGCGTGCCATTGGTGGTAGCATGTATATCTTAGGCGCACTTGTAATGTTATATAATATTATTAAAACAGTAAGAGCAGGAAGCGAAGTAACAGACGAACTAGCAGAAGCAGCACCATTAAAAAAAGTGCCAAAATACAGAACAAAAGGCGAAGGATGGCATACTTGGTTAGAGAGAAAACCAATCAAACTAACAATTTTTGCTACGATTGCAATTTTAATTGGTGGTATTATTCAAATTGTGCCAACATTATTGGTAAAATCGAACATTCCAACCATTAGTAGTGTAAAACCTTATACTCCTTTAGAATTAGAAGGAAGAGATATTTACATTAGAGAAGGTTGTGTAGGATGCCATTCTCAAATGATTAGACCTTTTAGAAGTGAAGTAGAGCGTTATGGAGAATACTCTAAAGCAGGTGAATTTGTGTACGATCATCCATTTTTATGGGGAAGCAAACGTACAGGGCCAGATTTACATCGAGTTGGTAAAAAATACAACGATAGTTGGCACTTAAATCATATGTACGATCCGCAAAGTACTTCTCCAGGTTCTATTATGCCATCTTATAAATGGTTAATAACAAACGAACTAGATAAATCTTCTACAGAAGATAAAATGAAAGTGATGGTAAGTCTTGGTGTACCTTACACAGAAGAAGAAATTGCCAATGCACAACAACACATGTTAGTGCAAGGAACTAAAATTGAAGAAAACCTATATGCAGATCCAGACTTTGCAAAAAGTTACGAAGCAGATAAAAAATATGCTCAAGAAAACGGAGAAGCTTTTGTTGAGATGAGAAATAGAGAAATTGTAGCTGTTATTGCATACATTCAACGTTTAGGTACAGATATTAAAGTAAAAGACGAACAACAAATCTCTAAAAATTAGAAAACATGTTAAAATTCGTAAAAAACCATATGGAGAGTATTACTGGGATAGAAATTTATCCATTAATATCGTTATTAATATTCTTCACTTTTTTTGTAGCCTTATTTTGGTGGGTGTTTACAGCAAAGAAAGAATATATTAATAAGGTTAGTAATATTCCACTAGACCAATAAATTTATTTAAAATGAAAAGATCTTTTCAATCTACAGTATATGTAATCTTTGTAATTGTTACGTTTATAGCACTTGCAAAAGCGTTTATGGTGTACGAAAACCCATTCGATATTTACGAAAACCCTCTGGTTTGGTTGGCTTTAATTGGGTTCGTTTTAGTAGTTGTCTTAAAAGAAATCGTAAACGTGTATGCTTTAAAAAAAGCAACCGATTTACAGAACGAAAAAGATGGCATTATTCCTGAAGACCCAAACCTTTGGATTAAGAAATTATTAGTAAAATGGACAAGAGCCAAAGCAATTGACCAAGAAGAAGACATTATTTTAGATCATAATTACGATGGAATTAGAGAATTAGACAATTCTCTTCCACCTTGGTGGGTATATATGTTTTATGCAACAATTGTTTTTGCATTGGTGTATTTAGTGCGATTTGAAGTTTTAGATGGCGATAGCCAAATTGTAGAATATAACAAAGCAGTCGCAGAAGCAAAAAGAGAAGTAAATAAATACAGAGCAACCGCTACAGATTTAATTACAGCCGAAAACGTAACACTTTTAACAGACGCTAAAGATTTGGCAAGAGGTAAAGCCGTTTTTAATTTAAACTGCGCATCTTGTCACCTAGCAGATGGAGGAGGACAAATAGGCCCCAATTTAACAGATGAATACTGGATTTTAGGTGGGGGAATAAAAAATGTTTTTAATACCATACATAATGGAGGTAGAGATGGAAAAGGAATGATTGCTTGGGACAAAACCTTAAAAGCTGCAGACATAGCAAAAGTAGCGAGCTATGTTATTTCTTTACAAGGAACTACACCTGCAAATGCAAAAGCACCACAAGGAGAAAAATGGGTAGATCCAAATGCAGAAGAAACTAAGAAAACAACCGAAGAAACAGAAGAGGTAAAAGACACAATAAAAGCAAAGTAAAAATTTAGTTTTAATTAGTTTTTTAATAGTTGATAAATGGAGGCACCCAAGAACGAACAATTTAGAGATAGTATTGCTACTGTAGATTCAGAAGGAAAACGTTCTTGGGTATTTCCCAAAAAACCAAGTGGAAAGTTCTATAAATACAGAAGCTATGTAAGTTATTTTCTATTGGCTTTTTTACTATCTGCTCCCTTTATTAAAATTAATGGAAATCAGTTTTTACTTTTTAATATTTTAGAAAGAAAATTTAATATTTTTAGTTTTCCTTTTTGGCCACAAGATTTTTATTTGTTAGTGGTTTCAATGATTATTGGAGTTGTTTTTATTATTTTATTTACCGTAATTTTCGGGCGAATTTTTTGTGGGTGGATTTGTCCGCAAACCATTTTTTTAGAAATGGTTTTTAGAAAAATAGAATATTTAATTGAAGGAGATAGAGGAAAGCAAATAAGGCTAAGCAAACAACCTTGGAATGCAGATAAAATTCGTAAGAAGCTTTTAAAGTGGTTTGTTTTCTTTATAATCTCATTTATAATTGCAAACGTTTTTTTAGCGTATTTAATAGGTGGAGATACCGTTATAGAATACATTACAGGAAACCCTTTAGACAATATTAGCACACTTATTTCACTAATAATTTTTACGGCTGTTTTCTATTTTGTCTTTGCGTGGTTTAGAGAGCAAGTATGCATCATTGCTTGCCCTTATGGCCGTTTGCAAGGTGTTTTATTAGATAACAAAACCATTAACGTTGCGTACGATTACAAAAGAGGAGAAAGAGAAACTGGGAGAGCAAAATTTAAAAAAAATGAAGATAGAGAAGCCGTAGGAAAAGGAGATTGTATCGATTGTAAACAATGTGTTGTTGTTTGCCCAACAGGAATAGATATTAGAAATGGTACACAGTTAGAATGTGTAAATTGCACAGCTTGTATAGACGAATGCGACCATATTATGGAAAGCATTAATCTACCAAAAGGTCTTATTAGATATGCAAGTGAAGACAATATAGCAAATAAAAAACCCTTTAAGTTTACAGCAAGAATGAAAGGTTATTCTTCTGTTTTATTAATTTTAATAGGTATTTTAATAGGAATGTTGTTTTTAAGAAATGATGTCGAAGCCAAAATTTTAAGATTACCAGGACAATTATATCAACAAAAAGAAAACAATACTATTAGCAACGTTTATACATATAAGGTAATTAATAAAACGAGCAAAGATATTAAAGACGTAAGTTATAAATTATTATCTCATAAAGGAACCATTAAATTGGTCTCGAACCATAATTTTACAGTTCCAAAACAAGGCTTGGCAGAAGGAACTTTATTTATAGAAATTAACGCAGCAGCTTTAAAAAGCGACAAAGATAAAATAGAAATAGGTGTTTATAGTGGCGATAAATTAATTGAAACAACCAGAACGAATTTTTTAGGGCCAAGAAGTTATAAGTAGTTGGGAGTTGGGAGTGTGAAGTTTGAAGTTTGAAGATGGGAGTTTGAAGTTTGAAGAAAGAAGTTATTAATAAAATGTTGTTGATGTCATTTCTACGTTAGGAGAAATCTCAAAGACATAAATTACAAAAGTTTAAAATATGAAATTTAATTGGGGAACAGGTATTGTGGTTGCAATTGTAGCTTTTATAAGCTTTATTTTGTATTTCGTTATAACAATGAGTACAGATAAATCGTTTACACACGATTTGGTAACAGATAAGTACTATCAAGAAGAATTAAAATTTCAAGATAAAATAGATGCACAGAAAAATGCATCTTCTTTAAAAGAAAATATAAAAGTAACAAAAACTAAAGAAGGTTTAAAAGTAGAGTTTCCAGAAGCTTTTACTCCAAAAGACATTCAAGGAAAAGTGTTCCTGTATAGACCATCTAATAAACATTTAGATTTTGAAATACCTATTTCGATCTCTAAAACATATTTGCTCGTGCCTGAGAAACGTTTAGTAGATGGTCGTTGGAACATGACAGTATCATGGAAATACAAAAATAAGGAGTATTTATTTAAGAAAGAACTGATGTACTAATGTTTTTATCGGCACTAATTTTTGGATTGTTGGGTAGTTTCCATTGCATAGGAATGTGTGGGCCAATCGCTTTTATGTTGCCAGTAGATAGGCAAAAACCAGTGAAAAGATTTTTCCAAATTTTAAGTTACCACTTAGGTAGGTTATTTACTTACAGTTTAATAGGCTTGTTGTTTGGTTTTTTAGGAAAAGGTTTTTTCTTCTTTGGTTTTCAACAGCAACTATCTATAATTGCAGGAATAAGTATGATTTTAATCATCTTGTTTCCCCAAATTTTTAAACGAGTAAATTTTTCTACAAAAATTAGCAGTCTTATATTTAAAGTAAAAAATGCTTTAGGAAAAGAATTAAAGAAAAAAAAGAACGATACTTTTTTTACCATTGGTTTTTTAAACGGTTTTTTACCCTGTGGACTTGTTTATATGGCTGTCTTTGGAGCCTTGGCAACCACAAATGCTTTTGCAGGAAGTTTATACATGTTTTTATTCGGTTTAGGAACAATTCCGTTAATGACCGCTGTAGTTTATTTAGGAAACTTCACAAAAGCAACTTTTAGAAAAAAAATACAAAAAGCGATTCCTGTAGTTGTTGTTTGTATAGGAACCTTATTTATTTTAAGAGGCTTGGGCTTGGGAATTCCTTACATTTCTCCAACTCCTATTTTAGAAGTTGTGTCTGCCAATAACGCCTGCCATTAAAATCGCTTTTACTTCATAATTTAAATAAAAATCTGTTAATAATTTAAAATCTGAACATAATTTATATTCTTTTGTAAGATTTTTTAAATTAGGGAAATTGCTTATTGATTGGGTTTGTGATCTAATATATATTTGTCGAGTACAATTAATGTATGTTAATATTTTTTACGAATCCCCCAATGTGTATATGTAAATAAAAACATGTACAAATTGATAAATTTTATTATTATGAAAAAATTACACTTACTTCTTGCAATAGTTTTGCTAACATTTTCTATGAAAGCTCAAGATGTAGCAATGGTTACTCCAATTAAATTTGACGAAAAGAATCGTTTTAAAACTTCTGATGATGATTTTACTCCTTTATTAGAAGAGACTACTTATACTTATAAATATAAAGGTAAGAACGTTTTGGTAATTTATACAAAAGACGAGCATGTAGAATATTTCGAAAATAAAAAGTATTTTATTAAATCGGATATCAAATGGACTTCTGAAGAAGAATGTTATATGACATTAAAAGAGTCTAACCTACCAAATTTTCCTTTCAAAAGAGGCACAAAACTGCATATGAAAATTAAAAAAATAAAACGTGGGTCTATTTACTATGAGACTACACTAGGAGGATATACTTGGGAAGGAAAAATGAAAAAAATATAGTTTTTCCATTTAGCACTTCAATTTTTAATTTATTAAAAATAGCCTGTAATTTTTAAAAGAGAAACAGGCTATTTTAATCGAGTTTGTTGATAATAAATAATACTTCTACAAATAGAATTTACCTTAATAAATACTTTTTTTACTTACTGTTTTAAAACTAAAAATGCGTCGTAGCAAATGCAATTTCTTGTTTTTGTTTATTGTGATAAGTAAAAAGAATCATCATTTTATTTTACAGTAAATTCAAACTTTCGAATCCTATAATTTACCAAATTAACAAGAATTTTTTGAACCCAAATCTTGCTGGCTTTTATTAAGAAAAACACAATTTTCAGACCCACATAAAACACATTTTAAGCTAAAATTTAATTATAAGTTGCTAAAAATAAGAATATTATCTATTTATTAGAGCTGTTATGTCTTTGAGAAAGGCTCTAATATGTATTTTCTTATTTCATTTAAACAAAACAATTTTTTACATTATGAGAAAGATATTTTTTACTCTTAGTTTTTTACTTACACTCTCTATTTATGGACAAAACAATATCGAAATATCTTTACAGCAAGATGCTCGTTTACTTTTGTTTGGAGACAAAAAAGGAAATGATGCTTTAACCGTTAACTTATTAACAAAATTAGCACTACCAGTTTATAATTTCGAAAATAGTTATTTACTGACTTATCTTTCTGTAGAATACGCAGATTTGGTTGAGAAAAATTATAAACGCTACTCACTTGGAGCTGGATATGCTATAAAAAGTATCTTTGGAAAAATAGGAGCAACTGCATATGCCGATTTTGGAAAAATTTACAGACAAAAAGATGGTTTTTTTAGTGTTGGCTTTAGTGGAGAATTAAGTTATAAAATTACTGAAAGGTTAAAAGTTATTTGCACACAGCAATTTACCTATAGAAAAGATTTAAAAGTATTATATAACTCTAAAAAAGAGTATGTAATTAGTGGTTTTATAGGGTTAAAATATAGATTATAATAAACTCTATATAACTTTTGTTTAACTTAAAAGAGCTAATCTCCCCCAGTGTTTAGCTCTTTTATTTTAACCAAAAATAGTTCTTCGAGGTTCTGCGTCAGGATTTTTGTTGAAACTGTCATTCCCATAAAAAAAGAATCTAAATACAGCATTTTATTTTTTTTAGGTAAAAATGAAACTGGCAAAATATCTCTGCGAATTTGCCTCGAGGATGGTTGGTTTCAAGAAATTCTTTATAACCATTTCTTTCTTGTTTGAAATTGCCGTAAACATTATTGATAAATTGGGGTGTTCTTTAAGAAAATTAAAGGTATAAATATTTTAGTTTTACAGTAGAATTTAAAAGGCTCGTAATTACAAAATATGACCCCTAATTACAGACATCTAAAAAGAAATTAAAAACCTATTGATTAAGTTTTTTAATACTTTCGATTAACTCATCAAATCCAGTAGATTTATCAAAAAAAGCAAGGGCTCCATATTTTAAACAAATTCCTTTAAGCTCTTTACTAGTAGAAAAAACAAAAACGTCTTTTTTTATTTTTTTTTCTATAAACCATTTTAAAAGCTCTATACCATTTCCATCAGGTAAGCTTAAATCTAAGGTAACTAACTCAAAACTGGTTTTATTTAAAGAAGAAATTGCTTCTTGTAGCGTTTTTGTTAAATGAATATTTTTTATACCATTAACTTTTTTAACAGCATTTACTATTTCCTCGCCTATGTAAGGGTTGTCTTCTACAACTAATAAATTGTTTAATTTAGATTCCAAATTATTTTAAAATGGCAAGTTAAAACTAATTAATGTGTAAAAATAAGAAGTTTATACGATATAAAAGCTAAGCAATTTACCTAATATTAAGGTTACAAACTGGTAAGTCCTTGTTTAATAGCAAACTTTGTCAATTCTGGTATGGTGTGTAAGTCAATTTTTTTCATAATATTATTTTTATGAACATCAATGGTTTTTGAGCTTAAGCATAATATTTCTCCTATTTCTTTTGATGAATTACCTTCTGCAATTAATTGTAAAACTTCTTTTTCTCTTGAGCTTAATTTAGATTTCCCAAGAGTGTCTTTATTTTTAAGTAAATTAAGATATTCTTGATTAATGTCTTTTGATAGGTATTTTTTATTTCGAATTACAGTAGAAATTGCACAAATAACCTCTTCTGAATCACCATCTTTTAGTAAGTAACCAAAAGCACCTGAGTGAAACATTCTTTGAATAAATTGTTTCGTAGAATGCATAGAAAGGGCGATTACTTTTGTTTTTGGATTTATTTTTAGAATTTGGCTTGTTGCTTCTACACCATTTAAATTTGGCATTGCAATGTCTATAAGAACAACATCTGGTAGTAATTTCGAGCATATTTTTACAGCTTCTCTTCCATTAGAGGCTTCTCCAATTATTTTCATATTAGATTTTTGCTCTATAATATTTCTTAAGCCATCTCGTAGCAGTTTATGGTCATCTGCTAATACTATTTTTATTTCGTTTGTATAAGTCATTTTAATTGGGGGATAAAAATTTTAATACTCGTTCCTTTATTAATTTTTGATGTTATTGTAAATCTACCTTGTAAATTTTTTATACGTTCTTGTACTGTAAATAAACCAAATCCAGAGCCAGATTGGTTTTTAAACTCGTTTAATATAGAGGTGTCGAAACCAACACCATCATCAACAATAAAAATATTAACTCCTTTTTTTGTTTTTTTAATATCTATTTTTATAAGGGAAGCATCTGCATGCTTAATTGCATTGGTTAATATTTCTTGAATACTTCTGTAGAGGATTATAGATTTTAGTTCGCTAATTTTAATACTCGAAATTGCTGTTTGAAGCCTAAATTTAATTTTATACTTATTTTCTAAATCTTCAACTAACCAGTTTAATGCCTCTATAACTCCTAATTGATATAATATAGGAGGCGAAAGTTCATAAGTAATTTTGCGACTGTTTTCTAAAGCATCAGATATGTGAGATTCAATAAACTGTAAATCTTCATAAATAACATTTACCTGTGGATTTTTTTTCAATTTTTTAATTCTCATTTTCGAAATTACCAAAGATTGGCTCAAATGATCGTGTATATTAGAAGCAATTTTCTTTTTTTGTTTTTCTTCTATGATGGTAATTTCTGTAGTTAATTTTTGAAGAGATGTTTGGTATTGTTGAATTTCTTCTTTAGCCAAAATCCATTGGGTAATGTCTCTGGCAGAAGTAACAAAGTAGTTAATTTTACCGTCTTTATAAACTGGAGAAGATAAAAATTCTAACCAAATAAAATAACCGTTTTTATGCAACGCTCTAAAAGGATAAGCCTCTGTAGATGAGTTGTTAAAATTTTTTTTCTTCATCGCATTTATTAACGGTACAATATCGTCTTTATGAACAATGCTAAATACTTGTTTTCCAATAAATTCTGTTTGTTCGTAGCCTAATAAATTTTTTATTGATGGACTTATGTATTTAAAAGTACTATCGGGTTCTTGTAAACAAATTATATCGTTCGTATTATTGGCTAATAAACTATGCATTTCTTGGGTCTTTTCAATTTTTTCTCTAATCAATTTTTGATCAGTAATATCTTGCATAATCCCTCTTATACTTATAACTTCTTTTTTTTCATTTAGTATTGGATAGCCAATAACATTTACCCAAAGTTTTTCTTTTTGGGCATTTTTAAAACTTAGTTCTAAATCGAATTTAGCATTATTTGCAAGACTATTATTAATTGCTTTTTTTAATATTTTTGCAGACCCGTTTGTATAATACTTAAAAGTTTCTTCAAAAGGCGGAACTTTGCCAATTGGAAGTCCATAAATTTTAAAAACCTGATTAGACCAACGTCTTTTTTTTGTAACAGAGTTAAACTCCCACGCACCAATTTTAGCTATTTTTCCAGATTCATTTAAAAGAAATTCACTTCTTTCGATTTCTGAAAGTGCTTTTTTTATCTGAGCTCTACTGTTTTTTAGACGATGTTCGATATTTTTTTGATGCGTAATGTCGTTCATAACAACCAATGCACCTAGTTTGTTGCCTAAAGCATCAAAAAAGGGAGCTCCATTACAAATAACAAATCTTGGTTTTTGGTTTTTGGCTTTAATAAGCATTTCAAAATTTACAACTTTTACATCATTAAATGCTTGTACAAGAGGTATTTCTTCAGTCTTAAGTATTGTTTTTCCATCAGTTTTAAATAAATTGTAATTTTCGGCCCATTTTTCTTCAGGAATTTTCATTACATCTATACCATGCCATTTTTTAGCGGCTTTATTAAATAGCGCCAATTTACCTTTTTCATCACAAGCAATAATTGCAGCTGGCTGGTTTTCTGTCATTGCAGTCGTAAAATTTCTTTGTTTTTTTAATTCAATTTCTGCATTTCTTACTTCTGTAACATCTTCTATAATGGTTAATATAAATTTTTCGTTTTTAATTTGAATTATTTCTCCAGAAATTTGCCAGATTCTATTTTCGCCATTTTTTTTTGTAAATTCGGTTTCGAAACCTTTTATTTTATTTTTTTTTGTAATCGTATTTTCGTATTTTTTGTAGTCTTTTTTAGATTTCCAAATACCTATTTTAGATAATTTTAAACCTTTTAATTCTTTAGAAGTAAAACCAGTAACTTTAAAAGTAGCTTCGTTTGAATTTATAATTTTAAAATCACTAAATCTTTTAAGGATAATAGCATTAGAACTGTTTTTAAAAACTTTAAAAAATTTGTCTTCACTTTCTTTTAATTCTATTTTTCTTTTGTACTTTTTAGAAATATCTTGTATTACGCCTGCTATTTTTAAAATTTTGCCATTTGTGTCGTAAATTATTTTTGCTTTCGAGTGTACTATTTTTGTTTTTTTCTGAATGTTAATTTCATATTGGATATCATATTTTTCTCCTTTTTCAATTAAATTAATCATAGCTTGTCTTACAAAATTCTGTTGCGCTACTTTTTTTTCGAAATAGTTGAGACTAAAATTGTTTTTTTTAGGGTTAAGCCCAAAAATTCGAAGTGTTTCATCTGAACCCCATAAAAGACCTGTTTTAATGTCGTATTCCCAATTTCCTACTTTACCCATTTTTTGGGCTCTTATATAACGTTTTTCATTCTCTTTTAATTGAAGTTCCGTTTCTTTAGTCGTAGTTATATCGTCGAAAGTGGTATAGACTTGATAAGGTTTTTTTTCTCCATTTTTAAATTGAGGAATCGCATCAATTTTTATCCAACAGTATTTTTTTTTAGAAACATTAAATACACCCATTACTTTGTTAAGAACAGGAACACCTGTTTTTAAAGCTAACATACTTGGGTGGGTTTCACCAGGGTAATCAGCCCCATCTTCTTTAATCGCTTTCCAAGATGGGTCTATAGATGTTTTACCTTTCATTTGGTCTTCAGTAAGGCCTAAGATTCGAAGAGCGGCAGGGTTTACCTTTATTATTTCGCCTTTAGAATTTTGGTAAGAAACTCCAAGGTTCATCGTTTCAAATAAGGCTCGAAATTCGTTTTTTTTCTCTTCTGAAGTTGTCATTTTTTAGAAAGGTAAAAAAGTTTTGGTGTCTTTTGTGTCTGGGAATTATCTATTCTATAAAAATATAGCCAATTAATAGAAAATTTGAAAAAAACACATCGAAATATACTAAAATTTTTTAGTATTTCGAATTATTTAAAGTTTAAAGGTTATACAATTATCAGATAAAGATTAATTATTTAAAAATGGCAAATTATACGACAATTTGTTTTTTATAAGTTTTTAAGGGCGATGTTAAAACTTTGTCGTAAGAACAATTTATTATTAGAAAAGCAATATATTTGGTTTCTTATAAAATTATCTAATTTTAATGAAGTTAATTTACATTCGTTTTAGTTTTTTATTTCTCGTTTTTTTTACGATTAAGAATCAAGCACAAGAAACTCTACCAATTTATACAGATTATTTATCTGATAATGTTTTTCTATTGCACCCATCTGCGGCCGGAATTGGTAATTCTAGTAAATTACGATTAACAGCAAGAAAACAATGGGCAGATGTGGCAAATGCTCCTGAATTACAAACCTTAAGTTTTCATACAAAGCTTGGCGAAGAATCTAATGCTGGTTACGGTTTAATTTTATTTAACGACGAAAACGGATTTCATTCTCAGAAAGGTTTACAAGGAACTTATGCCTACCATTTACCTATGAGTGATAGCAAGATGTTTCAACAGCTTTCTTTTGGTTTGGCTTTTACTTTTGTACAAAATCAATCGGACCAAAGAAGCTTTACTGGCGATCCAGCAGTTGCTACTATTATAGAAAGTACGAGTTATTACAATGCCGATTTTAGTGTTGCTTATCATAGAGGTGGTTTAGCAACCTACTTTACTATTAAAAATTTATTATTAACGGCAAAAAACAACTTAAACATTCAAGAACCTTTAGATTTAAGAAACTATATTTTATCTGCAGGTTATTATTTTGGAAAAGAAGAAAATTTTGTGCAGTGGGAACCCTCTATTATGTTGCAATATAAAGAGAGTTTAGGGCAAACCATTGCAGATGTAAATGTAAAAGCCTACAAAACATTTTCGAAATCTCAACTTTGGGCAGCATTGTCTTACAGAAGACATTTTGATTCTAATTCCACAGAAAATTCACAATTTATAAGTCCAATAGTTGGTTTAAATTACAAAAATTTAATGTTTTCTTATACCTACACAAATCAATTAAACGATATTGTACTGTCTAACGCTGGTTTTCATCAAATAACGTTAGGAATTAATTTATGGACAAGAGAGCCAAGAGCCGCTGCTTGCCCAAATATTAACTCTATCTACGGAAGTTTCTAAAATTTTTTTTGAATAATTTTGGTGTGTTCTGTTTCTAAAATTAATTGTTTTAGAACTACTTTCGATTTATTAATATACAAAGTATGTTTTGCTATATTTTCTGTAGCATTTAAGAGTTGAAACTTGGTTAATATGGCTTTTGTTTGCCTCGCAACTGCTTCTCCAGAATCTATAATATTTATTTTATTGCCAACAATTTCTCTAATTTGAGGAATAAGATATGGATAGTGAGTGCAGCCCAAAACCAAAGCATCTATGTTTTTTTTGAGCAATGGTGTTAAATAAGATTTTAAAAGTATAGTCATTTCTTTGGAGTGCAATTTTCCATCCTCAATTAGTTCTACTAAACCTTTTCCAACGATTTCTTCGATGTAAATATTTTTTCTAAAACTACTTGAGGTCTTCTCGAATAAAGAGCTATGTAAGGTTCCTTTTGTAGCCAAAATACCAATGGTATTTGTTTTGGTTGTTAATGCTGCAGGTTTAATTGCAGGTTCTATTCCAATAAAAGGAACTGAGTACTTTTCTCGTAAAAAATCAATGGCATTTGTGGTAGCTGTGTTACAAGCAACAACAATTAGTTTACAGTTTTCTTTTAATAAAAACTCGGTGTTTTTAATACACAAATTTATAATTTGAGTTTTAGATTTTTCGCCATAAGGTGCGTTTTTACTATCGGAAAGGTAAATAGAGTTTTCGTTTGGGAGTAAAGAAATTACTTCTTTCCAAATAGAAGTACCTCCAACTCCAGAGTCAAAAAAACCAATTGGGTGTTTATTAATTATCATCTCTGTAAAAGTAGAAAAAAGCTGTCTCTAAAGTAAATTTAACTGTCATTTTTAATGAAGTTGAAAAATCTAAAAATACTGAAATTCAATAAATAAGATTTCTCCATTACAGTCGAAATGACAAATTTTAATACTTTAGAGGCAGCCTCTTTATTTGTAAATTTGTTAGTGTTTCTTATTAAAATCCTGTTCCGGGAGCTTCTGGACTTTGTGCCTGAGCTTTTTGCGGATGCAATATCATATAAGTTCCAAGTGCAGTTAATGCTGCATATTTTCCGTAATTACCAATTTTTTTAAGGGCTTCTTTACGAGAAATGTGTTTACTGTTTTTGGTTTGTTTTTTCATCTTTATTCAAAATTTATTTCTCGTTAAATTAGTCTATAATTATTTTTTTGGTATTTGTGCTGTTGGCAGTTTTTAACTTAACAATGTACACTCCTTTAGCTAAATTTGGTAATGCGATTGTATTGTTTAAATTTCCATCAAAAGTACTGGTAAATACTTGTTTTCCTAGTACATTAAACAAACTAACATTCGATTTTAGAGCACTTAAACCTGTAATTTTTAAATTAGAATTGCTTGCCTTAAAAATCGAAATGTTGTTTAAATCTTTATTATTGTTCGTATTTAAAACAGAAGAGGTTGTAGTATGTATAAAAAAACGATTGTCAACAACATCGTTATCTATGGTAACACTATATTCGCTATTAGCAGCATCTAAACGTGTGTAGGCATTGGTTAATTTGTCTTCTAGAAAAACCATATATCCAGTTGGTAAATTTAAAGATTTAGCAGAAAACGTAATTTTAGAATCTTTTGTAGCTTTTAGGCCTACAGGAATTATCATGTTCTCGTAATTCGAATTCGGTAAGGTTTGAATTCCTAACTGTTTTTTATCATTGCCAGAAACCAAGTCTGTATAAAGACTAAAAGAAGTGTCGAAACCACCAAAAATAGAGCTATCGTAACCATTGTCAAAACCAGTAGTTTTTCCTTTTACATAGTAAATGTCTGTAGTTTTTTCTTTGCCTTTATTTTTAACTTTTAAAATAATTTTTTGTTCTGTATTATTCGATTTATTAAATGTACCAGATGCTTGATGGCTTTGCATTGCTTCAGTAAATTTAACGGTGCCACCACCAGCTTTAGATTTTACAAAGAAAGCTTGTCCAGGAGCAATATATCTAGCATTCATTTGGTTTTTTATTATGTAAGAAGAAGTTGTTTTGTCCCAAACATAAAAAGTTTGTTCTGCAAGTTCGGCTGCGTTTACGTTTAAAAAAGCGTTTGTAGCGTCTGCTGCATTGTTTGCAGGAATAAAAGAAGGGTATGGATTACCAATTAAATTAAATGCGTTTCCAGTTCCACCAGGAGGAGAATTGTCTGTAATTCCAATTTCTACAAAATCTGTAGCAATGGCTCCTTTAAAGCCTAGAAAGCCTTTTTCTCCGTCTGCATTTATAGCTGGATCAGATTCTGGTAACACAGTATATCCTTTACCACTTAACATATCTTCTGTTGGAGTTGGAACTTCAATTTCTGCTATTGAATAATAATCCCAACGTAGCATAGGGTCTGCTTGTGAATTATCGTAGAAAGCGATGCCGTAATTTAGGTTTACCATGCTTTTTTGTAATTTATTGAAAAAGGCAAAATTTCCATCTCCGCTATTACCATCTATTTTTTCTCCTACTGTTGGAGACGATATTAAACTCCAACCAGAGGTATTGTCTATAAAAGTTTCTGTAAAATAGAAGAAACTATTTGCATCTGCAGCGCTATAATTTCCGTTTAGAATTACGGAAGCAGCATCAATAGTTTTTGAAGCTGTTATTCTAGATTCTAAATATAAAGAACTGCCTGTGTTAATGGTTAAATCTCCAGAAATGGTTAAAGAACCACTTAAAACGGATAAGCCATCTAGGTCTGAAATTGTTAAATCTCCTGTAGTAGCAGCTATAGATGTAGTTATTTCTGGATCCGTAGCTAAGTCTGGTACAACAGCATTGTATCCAAGTGTTGGAACTCCATTGTCCCAGTTAGCAGGATCATTCCAATTGGTATTTGTGCCTAGCCAAGTTGTAGTTTTTACAGCGTAAGAACCTAAGGATACAGCGCTTGCTAATGTTGCACAAGTGGCTCCGTCTAAAGCGTTTGCTCCACCATAAGTCCAATTAGAGCTTACAAAAGTACCTGCATTTGGCAAAACAAAATCTTTACGTTTTGCATAACTATCTTCGTAATTCCAAGTATCATGTGCAGCTGTTCCAACATCAGCAGGAATTCCAAAAGCATCTAAAACAGTATTTGTGTTATCTGTAATTCGAAAAGATTCGTCTCCATTAATAGTAGTAAAGGCTACACTCAAAACGGTTTTACCAGGAAATGCTTCGTTAAATGTAACTTCATCACCATTTGTTACTATGTAAACGAACTGATCTGAAATTGTTCCTAAACCATCCAAAGACTTTTTAACGTAAGAGGCAGAACCATTTGAAGATTGGCCCAAATCATATCCTGTAAAGTCTATAGTGCCATCTACGTATAGCTCAACAAATCTTGGGTCTGAAAATCCAGATCCAGCATTACAACCTGCATTTTTTAGAGTACCATCAACAACAGCTGTAATTACAACAGTTTGTGCACTTGCTTTCGATATTCCAAAAGTAAATAAAAATAAAAAAGTAAATTTTAGTAAGTAGTTTTTCTTCATAATTAATATTTTAAGATTTCTAAAATACTAAAAATTATAATATAATAGTTTACTAAAGAGTGATTTAACAATAAGATAATCTAAAATGATATGAGAAAGACTAATTTTTACGCCAAAAGAAAGGTGTAAATAAAATTAGTACTGTAAAGAGTTCTAAACGACCAATAAGCATTAAAAAAGAGCAAAACCATTTTGCAGCATGCGATAAATGCGCAAAATTATCTACAGGACTTACAGAGCCTATTGCTGGACCAATATTACCTAAAGAAGAAGCTGCTGCTCCTAGGGCAGACATAAAATCTAAACCCAATAAAGTAAGTACTACAGAAGATATAATAAATATTAGCATGTAAATTATAAAGAACGATAAGATGTTAAAAACAATGGCTTGGTTTACAGTCTTATCATCGTATCTTACAGGAATTATTGCGTTTGGATGCAATGCTTTTTTAAATTCTAAAAAGCTGTTTTTAAGCATTATAATATGTCTAACTACTTTAATGCCCCCACTTGTAGAACCTGCAGAGCCTCCTGTAAAAAACAAGGCAAAGAAAATTCCGGTTGCAAAAAAGTTCCACATGGTAAAATCGGCAGTTACAAAACCCGTAGTAGTTACTACAGAGGTAACCATAAATAAAGAATGCCTAATGGCACTTTCTGTTTCTCCTAATACTTGTGGATGTGCCAAAACGGTTGTTAAGTTCGGGTCCTGAAAAAAGATAATTATTATCGAAATAATTGCGCTTATACCTAGAATACCAAATAAATAATATTTAAACTCTTCACTTTTAAAAACACGTTGAATTTTTCCTTTTAAGGCAAAATAAGTCAATACAAAATTGGTTCCTGCAATAAACATAAATGCAATAATAATGTATTGTATTAATGGGTTTCCGTTGTAAAATGCGACACTATCCGACTTTGTCGAAAAACCACCAGTACTCATAGTAGCCATGGCGTGGTTTATGGCATCAAACCAAGTCATGCCCGCAAATTTTAATAGAAAAAATTCTGTTAATGTAAGTATTACATATATTAAGTAGAGCCTTTTTGCGGTGTCTGTAATTCTAGGGTGTAGTTTGTCTGCAGACGGTCCTGGAGCTTCTGCCATAAATAATTGCATGCCTCCAATTCCTAATAAAGGTAAAATGGCAATTGTTAAAACGATAATTCCCATCCCTCCAATCCAATGTGTTGCACTTCGCCAAAATAAAATTCCTTTTGGCATATTGTCTATATCTGTTAATATGGAAGAGCCTGTTGTAGAATATCCAGAAATGGTTTCGAAAAAAGCATCTGTAATACTCGGAATTGCTCCAGATAATAAATAAGGTAACATTCCTGTAAAAGAGAGTATTAACCATCCTAAAGTAACAATTAAATACCCTTCTTTTTTTTGAATATTTGTATTGCTAGGTTTGTTTAAAAGATAGAAAAGAATTCCTATAAAAACAGTAATAATTCCAGCATTTAAGATGCCCCATTTTTCGGGTTCGTTGTAATACAAGCTAAAAGGCACAGCTAAAAACATAAATAGGCCGTTTAAAATAGCTGTAATGCCTAAAAACCGATAAATTATTTTTGTGTTTAAAGTGCCCATTTTATTTGAATAGTCCTTCTACAGTGCTAATCGCTTCTGGTAAACAAAATACAATTACTTTATCTCCGTTTTGAATTTGCATATTACCAAAAGACATTAAAGGTTTTCCATTTCTAATAATTCCGCCAAATACGGCTTCTCTTGGAAAGTTTAAATCTTTAATAAGTTTATGAGTTACTTTCGCATTTGGTCTTACTTCGAACTCAAAAACTTCAGCATCTATATTATGTAGGTTTGCCAAAGCTAAAATTTCACCTTTTCGAATGTGTCTAAAAATATTGCTGGCCGCAATTAATTTTTTGTTGATTAGAGATTCAATTCCAATCGTTTGAGAAATGTCGATATAATCCATGTTTTCTACCAAAGCAATCGTTTTTTTTACGCCTTTTGATTTTGCGACCAAACAAGACATAATATTGGTTTCAGAATTTCCTGTAACAGCTATAAAAGCATCTGTTTCTCTAATATTTTCTTCTTCTAAAAGTTCTAAATTTCTTCCATCGCCATTAATTACCAAAGCGTTGCTTAGGTCTTCTGCTAAAATTTCTGCTTTTTCTCTATTTTTTTCAATTAATTTTACGCTAAAATTATCTTTGCACAAATTTCGAGCGGTCTTTTCGCCAATACTACTGCCTCCTAAAATAATAACATTTTTTATGTTGAATTGTTTTTTTCCAATAATAGGATACAAATCTTTCATGCTATAATTAGGAACAGAAAAATATACTTGATCGTTTATTTGGTATCTGGTATCTCCTCTAGGAATAATGGTTTGTGCAACGTTTTCTCTTTTAATAGCAATGGTTATAAAATCGATGTTGCCAAATTTTTGTTTGGCTTCTTTTACAGATAAATCTACCAAAGGCGATTTGTAAGTTAACGAAGTTCCCATCACATTAAAAACCCCACTTTCGAACGCTACAGTGTCGTTAAACGAAGATTGATTTAGCAACATTTTAATTTCATTTGCGGCTAATTCTTGCGGAGAAATCATAAAATCTAAACCGAATTTAGAAAAATCGACTTCGCAATTGTCTAAAAACTCTGGGTTGTCTATTCTAGCAATGGTTTTTTTAGCCCCTAAAGATTTTCCAATTACAGAAATCGTAAAATTGGTATTCTGGCTTTCGGTAACCGCAATTAGTAAATCCGCAGAATCTACTCCAATTTCTTTTAATAATTGTATAGAAGTGGCATCACCTCTTTTTGTAATTACATCTAAATGATTGTTAATGTAATTTAACTTATCACCGTCAAAATCTATAATGTAAGTATCTTGAGATTCGTAAGAAAGTAGTTTTGCTAAGTGAAAGCCTACATCTCCAGCACCTGCTATAATAATCTTCATATTAAATATAGAATATAGAGTGCAAAGATACGAAACAATAGAAATACTTTTTTAAATTCCCTTTATTTTTTGAAAATGAATTCATTGTATTTTTCTTGTTATGGTTTTACCACAAAAAACGTTTTTGTACATTTATAGAAAATACAAGTATGGAAAAATTAACAATTAAATCTTGGGCTTTAGATGATAGACCTAGAGAAAAGTTAATTGCCAAAGGAAAAACATCTTTATCGGATGCAGAATTGGTAGCCATTTTAATTGGTTCTGGAAATAAAAAAGAAAGTGCAGTAGCACTCTCTAAAAGAATTTTACAATCTGTCGATGGAAATATAAACGAACTGGCAAAACTTTCTGTCGAAAAATTAACCGAGTTTAATGGAATAGGAGAGGCCAAAGCAATTTCGATTATTACAGCTTTAGAGTTAGGAAAAAGAAGACAGCTCGAAAATACTTTAGAAAAACCAAAAATATCGAGTAGTAAAGATGTAGCCAACCTGATGCAATTGGTAATTGGAGATTTAGAACACGAAGAATTTTGGGTTTTATTTTTAAACAACTCCAACAAAGTAATGGCAAAATGGCAAGTAAGTAAAGGCGGCTTAACCGCAACAATTGTAGATGTGCGTTTGCTGTTTAAACGCGCATTAGAATTGGCATCTGTAGCAATAATTGTTTGTCATAATCATCCTTCAGGAAAATTACAACCTAGCCTTGCAGATAAACAACTAACACAAAAAATTAAAGAAGCAGGCACAACTTTAGATGTTAAATTATTAGATCATTTAATTATTACTCAAAAAGATTATTTTAGCTTTGCAGACGCAGGAATTCTGTAGGGAATTAGTATTCAGTAGGCAGTAGGCAGTATTCAGTAAGCAGTAATAGTAACAGTTTACAAATGTTTAAAAATATTAGAGATGAGACTGTGACTGGAAACTGAAACTGCCAACTGCAAATTGCATATAGCAGATTTAACACCAAACCATGATATTAGTTTATACACATACCATAACACCAAGAATTCGTTATATTTTTAAGCATATTTTTACACGAATTCTTTTAATTCCTGTTGGTTTTACTTCGAAGGTCGAAGAGTTTGTTGCACACAATGGTCCTAAAATTTCTTATACAAAAACACCACTTGGAAACGAGTTTTTTGTAAAAAGTAACGATTTAATGTTCGAGCAAGGTGTAAACGATTTAGATATTAATATGCAAAAATGGGAAGAAGTTCCTTGTTTTTTTGCTACTGGCGGAAAATCGACAATTCCTTTCGACATTTTCGCGGCAAGTTTTTATTTAATAACTAGGTACGAAGAGTATTTACCTCATGTAAAAGATGTTCATGGAAGATATACCGCCGAACAAAGTTTGGCATATAAAAACGGATTTTTAGAAAAACCAATTGTAGATATTTGGGCATACAAACTTTTAAGAATTTTAAAAGAAAAATTTCCAGAATACGAATATAAAAGCAGAAGTTATAAATACGTTTCTACCATCGATATCGATAATGCGTATGCTTATAAATACAAGAGTTTAATAAGAACTTTTGGTGGGCTTTTTAATGATTTTTTTAAATTAAGACTGTTAAATGTTTGGAATCGTTTGGCAGTTGTGAGCCGATTAAAAAAGGATCCTTACGATACTTTTGCAGAAATTTTAAGAATAAAAAAACAGTACCATATAAGAACGGTGTTTTTTTGTACAGTTGGCGATTACAATACATTCGACACCAATGTTTCTGCTTCAAAAACCAAATACAAATTGCAAATAAAAGAATTGGTAGATTATGCAAGAGTTGGTTTGCATCCTTCTTATTTTACAATGCAAAATCCTGCTATTTTAAAAAAAGAAAAAGAACGATTAGAGAGCATTACCAACATGCCTGTTTTAAGATCTCGACAGCATTATTTGCGTTTTAATTTACCAGATACTTATCAGCAATTAATCGATTTAGAAATCGAAGAAGACTATTCTATGGGTTATGCAAGTAATGTTGGTTTTAGGGCAAGTACGTGTACGCCTTTTTATTTTTACGATTTAGACTTCGAAATTCAAACACCTTTAAAAATATTTCCGTTTGCTTTAATGGACACTACTTTAAACGATTATTTAAAAATTACACCCAAACAATCTTTAGGGAAAATTAGAGATTTAAGAAACGAAGTAAAAGCAGTAAATGGTATGTTTATAACACTTTTTCATAACGAAACCTTAAGCGATTATTTACGTTGGAAAGGTTGGAAAAGGTTGTATGAATCTATGGTAAAAATAGCGACCAACTAAAAAAATGATACAGTATATAAAACGAAAAAACTTAGACGTTTTAAAATACGATAGCTGTATTGAAAACTCCATTCAATCTAGAATTTATGCCTTTTCTTGGTATTTAGATATTGTTGCAGACCATTGGGATGTGTTGGTTTTAGATGATTACCAAGCTGTAATGCCACTTCCTTGGAAAAAAAAGTATGGTATTAAATATGTATATCCACCTTTTTGGATATTAGAACTCGGTGTTTTTTCAACAATTAAAAATTTTAAGATTCAATCTTTTTTAGATTTTTTATCAAATACGTTTCGTTTTGTTGAAAACAGGCTAAATACAGATCTTCCTATTATTAATACAGAAAAGCATTTGTTAAAAAAACAAGTGCAAATTTTAGATTTGAATGAAGATTATTCCGTTTTAAATAAGAATTTTAGAAAAGACAGAATAAAAGATATATCAAAAGCAAAAAAAGCAGATTTAATAGAAAAATGGAACGACAATCCAGAGAATTTAATATCCCTTTTTAAAAATAATGTAGGTAAAAGAATTCCAAATATTTTAGAGAATGATTATTCAATTTTAAAAAAGTTGATTGATGTTTGTATTGATAAAAAAGTAGGGGAGGTTTTATCTATTTACAATAGTAAAGATCATTTACTCGCATCAGGGTTTTTTTTAAAGCATAAAGGTGCTATTACTATTTTAATTTCTTCAACAGATTTTAAGAATAGAAATAATGGGGCTAATACTTTTTTAATAAATAGTGCTATTTTTAAGTATCAAAAGCATTTTAAGAACTTTAACTTTGGAGGTTCTTCCATGAAATCAATAGCAAAATATTTTTTAAGTTTTGGAGCAGAGACGAGAGAATATCAGCAAATAAAATACAATAACTTACCTTTTTTTCTAAAAATTTTTAAACGTTAGATTTCAAGAAATTAAAATACTTTTCAGAAACTTTTTTATTGAAAATAATTTTACTTAAATCTTCGGAATAATCTTCTTTTTCTTTAATTACTTTACAAGGGTTACCAACAGCAATAGAATTATCTGGTATATTTTTAGAAACCAAAGAATTTGCACCAATTGTTACATTATTTCCAATTGTAACTGCTGGTAAAATGGTAGTGTTTGCGCCAATCCAAACATTATTCCCTATTTTAATGGGTTTGTTTTTTGTGTGTTTGCTTAAGTTATTTGATTGATGATTCGAAGAAATAATAGCAACTCCCGGGCCTAATTCTATGTTCGAACCAAAAATAATTCCATTGTTTGCTTGAATGTAGTTGTTTAAATTATCTCCTGGGTCACATAAAATTCCTTTAGAAATATTTTCAGGACTAATAACTTTTGACGTAAAATGAACCGGCCATTTTACTTTCGGATTCAATCTAAAAAAAAATTGCGGAATTATATATTGAAAAAATAAAATATAGTATTTCTGATACCCATATTTTGGTCTGTAATATTTCGGATAAAAAATATGAACAAGCCAACCAAAAAGGAGAAAATCTATTTTATTATTCATTATATGATGCGGTTTTTTTTAAATAATTTAAAAAATATAAAAGTAAAAAAAGATACCCAGTTCCCCCAAAAATAGCAAGTGTTAAAATTGTATAAATAATGGTATTGTAAAAATACCCAATATAAATCGCAATTAAATTAACTGCAAATAAATACACGTTAAATAGCAAGCTTATTTGGTTTTTGTTTAAAACTATTATTAAGCTACTTATAGGATTAAAGGAGGTTCTGGCAAAAATTAGCATGGATAAAATGAAAACATATAACCTTAAATTTTCCCAGCCATTATTAAAATAGAGCTCTAAAACATACATTCCAATGGTGTTTATACAAACTAAAAAGCCAAATATTAAAAGTAAATTAGTGGTTACGATTTTTTTAGTAAGTCTATGTAATTCACTTTTATTGGTTTTAAAAAGCTCACTTGCTTTTTGAAAAAATACTTGAGATACAGAAGATGAAATTAAAAATAAAGGAGCTCCTAAAATTTTAAAACTAAAAAAATAAACACCAGCTTCTTTAGCGCCAAACACTGCAAGAATTAAAATAGGCATTAAATTATTTGCAAAACTATTTATAATGTTAGAAGGTAATAAGAATTTTATAATTGAAGAATTAGCCTTTACATCTCTTTTTATTTTGATGAAATTTGGTTTAATAATATTTTTTTTATTTTTTAAAAATAAAAAAAATAAAACTAAGAATTGAGAAATTAAAAAGCCGATAATTAATCCAAATAAATTAAATTTTTTGTATAAAATAAATTGCAAAAAAACAGTACCAATTGCTAAAAATATCTTGGAACTTGAAATTACAGTAAATTCTTTATTAAATGTAAAGAGATTAACATTTAATAAATTGTAAGAAAGTATCAATGTTCCTGGAACTACAAAGTATATCATATTTATTTCTTCTTGTTTATAAGTAATAAAGAAAGACGAAAAAAAGAAAACAACACAAGCAAAAGAAATTAGTACAAAAACTAAAAGCAGTAAAAAATTAAACCAATTAACACTTTCTATTTTATCTTTAGAAATGATAATACAATTGTCTAGCTGTAATGTGCTAATTATTGAAGAAATACTAGTAATACTTATAAAAACACCAAAAATACCATATGCTTCTTCTCCATAAAGTTTTGCAAGAAAAATAGCGCCCAAAATCGCTATAATTTGTGCAATTAAAGTTCCTTTAAACATAATTAGAATGTTTCTATAGAAAAAAGGTATGCGCTTTTTGTTTACATTTACAGCCAAAGAATTTCTTTTTTTTCAAATATAATGCAAATGAAACAGATAGAACACGTCTTCTTTGACTTGGATCACACTTTATGGGATTTTGATAAAAATTCTAATTTAACCTTTCAAAAAGTTTTCGAAATCAATAAGATTCAAGTAAATATTACAGATTTTAATCATTTATTAGATGGCGCATTCGAATTATTAGACTACTTACAAGGTAAATACCAATTGCATATTATTACAAATGGTTTCCAAGAGGTACAAAGTAAAAAAATGATCAACTCTAAAATAGACCATTATTTCGATAAAATAATTACGTCGGAATCTGTGGGAGTTAAAAAACCAAATCCAAAAGTTTTTAAATATGCCTTAGAATATGCAAATGCCGATATCGAAAAATCGATTATGATTGGCGATAATTTAGAAGCAGATGTCGAAGGTGCTTTAAATATTGGCCTAAAAGCCATACATTGTAATTTTAATAATTCTTCGATTACAAACCCAAAAATATCAACAGTTACTTCGTTATTAGAATTAAAACAATATCTTTAAACCTTTAAACCTTTAAACCTTTAAGCGTTTAAAAATAATACCCCACTTTTATGACAAAACTTAGAAAAACTTTTTTTTTAATCATTGCTCTATGCTTCTTTTCTTGTTACCAAAGTTTAGATTTCGATCAGCTAGAAGATTATGTAATAACACCTAGCTATACCACAGCTTTGGCTACTTTTTCTATTAATGCGTTGGCTTTAACTTCTCCTCCAGCAACAGAAATTACAGAAAAAACCAATTTTGAAATTTTTAAAAACACCTTTTTTAGAGATTACTCAGTTAGATTAGATTTCGAATTCGAGATCATTAACGAAATTAATAGAGATTTTGTTTTAGAAATAACCTTGTTAGACGAAAACGATTTTGAAATTTATCAATTACAAGATTTAAATATTTCGGCAAATGAAAGGGATTTTGAACAGAAAGAAATTATCGATATTATAGTAAACCCAAATGTAAAAGATTTTACACGTGTAGAAATTTTACTCCGATTACAAGACCCAAC
The DNA here is from genome assembly GCF_017498485.1 of Polaribacter batillariae. NCBI lineage: Bacteria > Pseudomonadati > Bacteroidota > Flavobacteriia > Flavobacteriales > Flavobacteriaceae > Polaribacter > Polaribacter batillariae. Next base: position 2,851,901 of record NZ_CP071795.1, read on the forward strand.
AATTCCTATAAGTACACTCGATAATGGTACTATAAAATTAAAGTCTGCAGCGACTATTTATTTAGAAAAATCTTTATAACATGAAAAAAGCACTTTTATTTTCTTCATTCTTATTAAGTTTTTTTGTAAACAGTCAAAACAAACAAGTTTTATACGATTTTGCAGAGTTGCCACAAACGTTATTATTAAATCCTGCCTTAGAAACAAATTATAAATTTCATGTTGGTGTTCCTTTACTTTCTGGAATTTCTTCGGAAATAGGGGTTACAAATTTTGCTTTGTCAGATCTTTTTTTACCAGATGCACGAAGTATCAATGATAAAGTTAACGAAGTATTAAATAGGCTAACTTTTAGAGATTATGCAAAGGTAAATGCACAAATAGAAGTATTAAATGCAGGTTTTAGGTATAATGATAAAACCTACTTTAGTTTTGGTTTTTATGGAGAAATAGATGGCATAGGTTACATTCCAAAAGATGCCATTAGATTGTTAAACGAAGGAAATGGAGCTTTTATAAATTCAAGTTTTAACGCTTCGCAAATCTTATATAAAATAGATGTTTTAGGAGTACTTCATGTAGGAATCACTAGAAAAATAGACGAAAAACTAACCATTGGTGGTCGTTTTAAGATCTATTCTTCTGTTGCAAATGTAGAATCTACAAATAATTCAGGAACCTTTACAACCAATAGAGGTGATAATAATATTTACATTCATTATTTAGACGATATAGATGTTAATTTAAGAACGGCCGGTTTTATAAAGAATAACGAATATATAGATAATCCTAGAGAATATTTTAAGAATACATTTCTTGGAGGAAATTTAGGAATAGGACTCGATTTTGGAATTACCTATAACATTACTCCACAATTACAATTTTCTGGAAGTCTTTTAGATTTTGGTTTTATAAACCATAAAAAAAATATTAAAAACACACTAGTTAAAGGAAGTTTTACTTTCGAAGGCATCGATTTTGAATTTGATTCCAACAACCCAAGAGATTATTGGCAAGAATTAAATGAAGATTTTAGAGAGCAATTACCAACGATAGAAAATAATGATTCTTATATTTCGTGGAGACCTGCAAAGCTAAATGCAGCACTAAAGTATAGTTTTGGAGAAAAAAGAAGTAAATATTGTTACGATAATACGTATAAAGATTTTTATACAGATGCTGTTGGAGCGCAACTATATTCAGTTTTTAGACCTTTAAGTCAGCAATTTGCACTTACAGGTTTTTATCAAAAATCGTTCAATAAAAACTTACACGCAAAAGTAACTTATACCATAGACGATTACTCTGCTTATAATATTGGTTTTGGACTTTCTGCGCAAATCTGGAAAATAAATTTTTATGGTATCTTTGACAATATTATTCAATATCAAGATTTATCATCAGCAAACAGCGCTTCTTTTCAATTAGGAGTTAACTTAATATTTAATTAAAATGAAAAAACAAATTTTTATTGTAACCTTATTTTTAGTTTCATTCTATGCAACTGGTCAACAAAAAAATATTAATAATTATAAATATATTATTGTACCAGAAAAGCTAGATTTTTTAAAACAAGCAGACCAATACCAAACAAGTTCTCTTACAAAATTTTTATTACAAAAAAACGGTTTCGATGTGTATTTAAGTAACGAAAATCATCCAGAAGAAGTAACAAAAGATAGATGTTCTGCTTTATACGCAAATATTGAAAACAAATCTTCGATGTTTAGTACAAAGGTGTTAATTCAATTAAAAAATTGTTTCGATAAAGTTGTGTACACTTCAGAAATTGGTAAAAGTAGAGAAAAAGACTATAAAAAATCATATCAAGAAGCGATAAGAAATGCGCATAATAGTATGAGCGAATTAAAATATGAAGCTTTACCAGAAACTGCAAAAAGATTAGAAATAAATGAAGAAAAGAAGCTACCTTCCACTTCTAAAATAGAAAAAAAACCCATAAAAGTTATTCCTAGTACATCTACTTCTAAAAAAGCTATAGAATCTGCAGAAAATGTAAAAGAAGTAGCTTCAAATATTTTGTATGCACAGGTAAGAGAAAACGGATATCAATTGATTAATACGAAGCCAGAGGTTGTTTTCTTGTTGTTAAATACCAATGTAAAAGAGGTGTTTGTTATTAAAGACAAAAACGGAATTTTATACAAAAATGGAACTATTTGGGTGGCAGAATATTATAAAAACAACGTTTTAATTTCTGAAGAATATCAGGTAAAATTCTAATAATCGTAACGATTTTTCCATTTTGCTTTTAAGACTTCTCTAAATTGATTTTCTCTTTGGTTTTTTCCGGGTTCGTAAAGTTTTGTTCCAGAAATTTCGTGAGGTAAAAATTCCTGATCTACAAAATTATTGGGATAGTCGTGAGAATACATATATTCTTTACCATACTCTAAATCTTTCATTAATTTTGTAGGAGCATTTCTAAGATGTAGTGGAACAGACAAATCTCCTGTTTTTCTAACTAAGTTTTGGGCTTCTCCAATGGCCATATAAGAGGCATTGCTTTTTGTTGAATTGGCTAAATAAACGGCACATTGGCTTAGTATAATTCGAGATTCTGGGTTTCCAATAACAGAAACTGCTTGAAAAGTGTTGTTGGCTAAAATCAAAGCAGTTGGGTTTGCATTTCCAATATCTTCGGAAGCTAAAATAAGCATTCTTCTCGCGATAAATTTTACATCCTCACCACCTTCAATCATTCTTGCCAGCCAATAAACAGCGGCATTTGGGTCGCTACCTCGAATCGATTTTATAAAAGCCGAAATAATATCGTAATGTTGTTCTCCTGTTTTATCGTATCTCGCTGTATTTTTTTGAACTTTAGAAAGCACTAACTCGTTTGTAATTTCTATTTCTTCTTCCGAGGAAACTAATAATTCAAAAATATTTAAGAGTTTTCTGGCATCTCCACCAGAAACTTGTAACAATGCTTCAGTTTCTTTTAACATTATTTTTTTTGAAGCTAAAAATTCATCGGTTTTCATAGCTCTTTCTAAAAGTGCTACCAAATCATTTTTATCGAAAGAATTTAAAATATATACCTGACATCTAGAGAGTAGGGCTGGTATTACTTCGAAACTAGGATTTTCTGTGGTAGCTCCAATTAATGTTACCCAGCCTTTTTCTACAGCACCTAATAAAGAATCTTGTTGCGATTTGCTAAATCGATGGATTTCATCAATAAATAAAATAGGATTTTTTGCGGTAAATAATCCGCCACTGCTTTTTGCTTTTTCAATTACTTCTCGCACATCTTTTACGCCAGAACTAATGGCACTTAAAGTGTAAAAAGGTCTTTTAGATTCTGTAGCAATAATATTAGCCAAGGTGGTTTTTCCAATACCTGGAGGTCCCCATAAAATTAACGAAGGAATAATTCCTTGTTTAATTAAATTGGTTAAAACCCTTTTTTACCAACTAAATGTTGCTGACTAATATAGTCTTCTAAAGTTTTAGGTCTAATTCTTTCTGCCAAAGGTTCATTCATTTTGTAAAAATAATAAAGATTTATGACAGAAGTTGTCCTTTTTTATTTTGGTTACATTTTTGCTATTTTTAGGCCAATGGATACCGATTATAATTTAAAACTATCAAAAAACGTATTTCTAATACCAACACTTTATATTCTTTGTATTTGGTTGATATATTGGATAGAGATTTACTTTGGCTATAATTTTAATAAATTTGGTGTTTATCCGAGAAGTTTAGTGGGTTTTAGAGGTGTTTTTTTTACCCATTTTATTCATAGTGATGCTGGGCACTTATTTAATAACTCCATTCCTCTTTTCGTATTGTTGTCTTCTTTGTTTTTTTTCTACAGAGATACCGCTTATAAAATATTACTAATTGGCGGTTTTTTTACTGGATTTATAACTTGGATCATTGGAAGAGAATCTTATCATATTGGCGCAAGCGGAATTGTATATCTACTTTTTAGCTTTGTTTTTTTTAGTGGTATTATAAAAAAACATTATAGATTGGTTGCGCTCTCTTTTATTGTTATTTTTTTATATGGAAGTATGATATGGTATGTGTTGCCTATAAAAGACGGGATGTCTTGGGAAGGACATTTATCTGGTTTTTTAACAGGATTTGTTTTGGCTATTTTGTATCGAAAAAAGGGTATTGTAAAGCAAGAGCATCAATTTACAAAAACAGCGTTTGATGAATTGTTTGATGAGCATGGAAATTTTTCGCCTCCGAAAGAAGACGATTTAGTAAATAAGGAAGAAAATGAGGGAGTTTAACCAATTCTTTGCCTTACACTTTCATATAAAAAAGCACCACAAGCCACAGAAACATTTAAAGATGCTATTTCGCCAAGCAAAGGCAATTTAGCTTTATAGTTTACCATTTTAAGTATAGAAGGGTTCACGCCTTTATGTTCAGAACCCATAACAATGGCAATAGGTTGATTAAAATTGATATCAAAAATAGAATCTTCTGTTTTTTCAGTAGCAGCAACAGTTTTTATATTTGATGCTTGTAATAAAAAAAGTGCATCTTTAAGATGATCTACTTTACAAATAGGAACTTTAAATGCTGCGCCAGCAGAGGTTTTAATGGTTTCTGCATTTACAGGAGCACTTCCATTTTTTTGTATGATAATTCCATTTACGCCTGTACATTCTGCTGTTCTAATAATGGCGCCAAAGTTTCTTACATCCGAAAGCTGATCTAATAATAAGAATAGAGGAACGTCTCCACTTTCGATGGTTTTTTCTATTAAAACTTCTAAATCATGAAATTCTATTGGAGAAATTTGCGCAACTGCACCTTGGTGATTACTATTTTTAGATAACCGATTTAGTTTTTCTACTGGTACAATACTTGTGGGCAATCTCTTAGTTTTAATAAGCTTGTCTAATTGATAAAAAAGGTCTCCTCTTAAACCTTTTTGTAAATATATTTTGTTAATTGAAGAGCCACTTTCAATGGCTTCTATGATGGCTCTTATGCCGAAAATTATCGATAATTTATTCATATAAATTATATTAAAATTTTAAAAAAGAGACTGTCCTTTTGGACAGTCTCCTTAATACTTTACAAATTATGCTTTTTTATTTTTAGAAGTCTTCAGCAAATTTGAAATTTCTATAAATTGAAACAATACAAATTATAAAGTTTCTTACTTTTTATTGATTTTGATCACCGATAAAAGGGTTATTCTGGATTTCATCTTGAGGTATTTCAAACTGCATTTTCTCATCGTTATATGGAGTAGATGTTCCTGCCTCGAAAATATGATTAGTACTTCTCACTGATGTTGCTTTATTTCGTTTTAGGGCTAGGAAACTTTTACCTTCTCCCCATAATTCGATTCTTGTTTGTAAGTAAGCTTCATCTACCAGTGCTTGTCCAGATAAACCATCAATATAAGATACATCTGGAACTCTTTTCTCCATTAAAGCTCTTAAACTTCGTCTGGCAGCTATATCATTACCAGCTCTAGCATTAGCTTCTGCATTAAGCAAATACATTTCTTCAATACGCATGTAAACATAGTCTGAAGTTATTGGCCTTGGAGCAGATCCAAACGCTGTAGTACTTCCCTGCGCTCTGAATTTAAATAATGGTTGTAAAAACCTACCACTTGAAGCATCATCGAAGAATTGACCTTTTCTAACATCATTGGCAGGAATTTTATTATATAAATCGAGGTCCATAGCTTTATAATCACCAGCCCATCCATAACTAAACGACCAAGCATCTACTTGTCCCCACCAAGAAACTAGACCAAGGCTATTGCCAGGTACAATATCAATGCCCCACATCCAACTATTTGAATTCGCATCGTTGAAACCGTTAACACCACTGGCTGTAGACACTAGTTCATTTTCAGGCAAAATTTGGTAATTACCAGAGTTTATGACCTCTTGAGTTAATCTAGCAACTTCTTGATCATTTCCTCCTTTGGCTCCTAATACATATGCTAAAAAAGCTTTAGCAATATCTTGGTTTACAACGTTTTTTGCACTTCTTGAAAAACCATTTAATAAGCTAATCGCATCTCTTAAATCTTTTTCCATTTGATTATACACATCTTCAGCTGAAGATTTAGGTAAGTTTGTTGATGAAACTTCTAAATATAATGGAAGTATCATTTCAGAAGCAACATACTCTTTTTGATAAAGCTGAGTTAAATAAAAATAAGCATAAGCTCTCAAGGTCTTGGCTTGTCCCATTGAATATTTACTATCGTTATCTGTAGGTGTTGAATCATTACCTCCCAAATTAGTAATAACATTGTTAGCTGACCTGATAATTCTATAGTAATATCTCCAAGCTATTCTATTTCTACCAAATGTAAAATCGAGTGATGTTTGAAAATTAGCAATAGAATTATACCATCTGAAACTAGATCGGGTTAAAGCCATGTCTCCACTTAACATATCTGTCATAATATCCATACCTTTTTGGCCAAAATCTGTTTGGCTTGTAGAACCTCCAGAGCCTACAGTAATCATTTGAGAGTAAATACCAGTAACGAAAGCTGCGGGTATTTCAGGATTAGTTAAAGTACCATCTGTTAATTGTGCCGAGGTTATAAATTCTGTTGGTTGGCTATCTCCAGTTACCCCATCATTTCTTAAAATATCTTCACTACAACCTAGAGCTAAAACCATTGCTGCAGAAAAGAATAATATTTTATATTTTTTTTCATAATATTAATTGTTAATTATTTAAAATTTCACTCTTACTCCCATAGTAATAGTCGTAGCTGGGGCATATATCCTACGTGCAGATCCACCTGCTTCTCTCAGAGACGGGTTAAAACCTTGTCTAGCAGTCTGAATAAATAAGTTATCGCCAGAAACCCATAAGTTAACAGCATCTAAACCTGTTTTACTTAAGAAATTACTAGGTACTGTATATCCAACTCTTGCATTGTTTAACGCAATAAAATCAGTACTTGTAATAAAACGTGTAGATTGAGATGCAATGTTTAAAACAAATGTTTCGGCTAAAATAGGAACATCTGTTATATCTCCAGGTTTTTGCCATCTTTGAGCAATGTCTTTATGTAAGTTATTATTGTTATTAGACGCCATTGTCTCAGCATATTGAGAATCATAAGCATAACCACCCAAACTATAAGTGAATTGAGTAGAGAAATCAAAATTCTTAATTCTTCCATTTATTCTAAAAGCACCTCTTACGTCAGGTATAAATGATTTATTTACAAATACCTGTGTTGCATCGGAATATGTTTTAGTTGTAGTCTTTTTTATGTTTGCTCCTGGCACTAACTTTCTATATTCAAATAGTGTAACTGATGTATTTTCTGACGCTAAAGCCCCACCAGTTCCATCTGTTGAAAAATCTGCTTCATTAGCGTCTAAAACACCATTATCGTTGGCATCATCATAATATTGATTCCAAGTAGGCATACCATCATTAGGGTCAACTCCAGCCCATTCTCTCATCCAAAAATCGAATATAGACTTACCTTTAGCAAATGCAAATGCTCCATCTGTACTTGAATTTGAATCAATGATTTTATTAGTTCCAGTAGATACCTCTATTGGCATTTCAAGTAACTCATTCTGTAGGATTTCACCGTTTATTGAAAAGTTTAAAGAAAAATCTTCTTTTTCTATAATATGAGATGTAACTTCAAATTCAAATCCAGCATTTAAAACCTCTCCATCGTTAACTAAAACAGATGATATTCCAGCGGAAGGTCCTACCCTTCTATTAAAAAATAAACCATCTGTGTTTTTTCTATAATAGTCAAAGTTAGCATCTAAATATTTGCCTAAACTCATTTCTAGACCTCCCTGTATTTGTGTAGAGCTCTCCCATGTTAAATCAGGGTTTCCATTTAATCTTTCACTAATTGCTAATCCGCCACCTATAATAGCAGGATTAAATGTATCAAACGCTCTTGATGATGTTACTCCTTGTTGATCTCCAGTAACCCCCCATGAAGTTTTAAGTTTTAAATAAGAAATAAAACTATCTTCCATAAAAGATTCTTCACTAATTACCCAAGCTCCACCTACAGAACCAAATATACCCCACTTATCGTTGATAAATCTAGAGGAACCATCTGTTCTAATTGATCCAGTAAAGAAATATTTGCCTGCATAGTTGTAATTAACTTGGGTAAACCAAGACTCTATACCAGAGGCATCTTCAAAACCAACAGGCTCAGTAGCAACTTCTAAATAATTTGAGAAATTAGTTAATCCAGGTACAATTACATTTTGCTTAGATGCAAAACTTTCTGAGAAACTTCTTTCAAAGGTTTCATAAGCAACCAATGCATCAACAGAATGATTTCCAAAAGATTTATTAAACCTTAACATTTGTTGCATTGTTTTACTCCACCTTACTTGATCAGTAATGGATAATGTTCCATTTACTCCGCTAACTGTACCATATACATGATTGCCAATTTCTGTTCTTTTTAAGAAGGAGTAAGTTCCTCCGAATTTAGTTTCAAATGAAAAAGCATCCGAAAGTTTAAATCTAGCGAACATATTTCCATTAATAGAATGGGTATCTCTGTTATCTAAATCTAATATAGCAGATGCAATTGGGTTTAATAAGTTTGCATTAGGTCTAGATCTGTTAAACCCATTTAGGGTAGCAGTTGGTTCACCATAATCGTATTGGGCTCCACCATACACTGGATCTGGTATCAAAGTACCTGTGTTAGGAAATCTAGCAAATACGGGATAAATAGGTGGCATTTTATCTACTTGTTCAGCAACATTTTCAGAACCTACAGTTTGTCCATTGTTTAGTCTCTCAGAATATGTGTATCCTATATTAGTACCAACCTTTAACCAATCTTTAACATCAGAAGTCAGATTAAGTCTTGTGCTGTATCTTTTGAAATCAGTATTAATAACATAACCAACATCATTTAAATATCCAATTGATGCAAAATATCTAGTTTTTGCAGTACCACCACTAGCTCTTAAATTTGTTTCAGTTCTAAAACCTGTTTTAAACCCTAAATCGGCATAACGTTCAGGGGTAAAAAGTCTATTAACTCCTGGTCTAACAGATTTAGTTGTGGGGTCTATTAATGCACCAGAAGCAGCATCAGCATTCCACATATTGTAACCGACACCTGCACCAGCAGGAAAACCACTTCCTCCCTGACCGAAAAGAGACTTGTTAGCAAAGTCAACTGCATCAGTTCCTGGGGTTGTATTATCTAAAAGCCCTCTATTGTGAAGCCCCTCCCAAACGTAACCAATGTATTCTTCTGGTGATGTTAAAACGTCTAATCTAGGTATCAACTGCATGTTTACACCAGACTTAAAATCGACTTCAATAATACCATTCTCTGAAGATTTACCAGATTTTGTTGTTATTAAAACAACTCCATTAGCACCTCTAGATCCATAAATAGCTGTAGCAGTAGCATCTTTTAAGACCGTTGTACTTTCGATATCCGCTGGGTTAATAGAGTTTAATACATTACCACCAGAACCAGCTACATTACCGTTAATGTCATTTGCAATTACTGGTATACCATCGATTACATACAAAGGAGCTCTATTACCAAGAGGTGAACCATAACCTCTAATACGAATTGTTCCAACAGTACCAGGCTGACCTGAAGTATTAATAACAGTTACACCTGCAACCTCTCCTGCTAAAGCTTGGGTGACATTTGCAAAGTTTTTTGCTTCTAAATTTTCAGCTTTTATTGTTGAAGCTGTACCAGCAAAAGATTTTTTTGTAGAGGTACCATATCCTACAACTACTACTTCTTCAAGAACGTTAGCGTCTTCTTCCATTTTTGCATTAATAAAACCAGAGTTTCCAACTACTTTCTCAACAGTTTTATACCCAAGATATCTAAACACCAAAACGTCTCCAGATTTTGCTTTGATAGAATATTTACCATCAAAATTAGTTTCTGTACCTTTGTTGGTGCCTTTAATTAAAATACTAACTCCTGGTAAAGGTCCTGATTCGTCAGAGACAGTTCCAGAAATTGTTTTTTGCTGTGCAAACGAAATTTGCACTACCAACGCTAAGAATAGCGTTAAAATTCCATTAAACTTTGTTTTCATTTTATAATTATTTGAATTAATTAGTCCCAAAAGTCTTAAATAAAACTTAATTTACCAATTTTTTAACATAAAAAAGTTAATAAATTGTTAACTGAATTGTTAGTTTAGGAGTAAAATCTTGATTTCAAAAGATTTAATTTTCTTTTAAGTGCATCCTAACTTTTTGTATAGAATCTCTCTTGATGAAACTTACATACGCAATATCTTTAAAAATAATTAACCCAGTTTATAGCTAACTGTACGTTTTTTAAGGTGTTGCTTGTATTTTTTGCAATGCTTAAATTAATTTGAGAATTTTTAGAAGTAAACAAATATCCAAGACCGAAACTTAAAAGATTTTCACTTTTACTATTTGTATTAATTTTTCCAACATCTGTAATTGTATATAAATAAGATTTCTCTGTAGTTAAATACCGATATTCAATATTAAAGTAGGTGTAGTCCTTTGTAAAAATGCTTTGTTCGTTAAAACCTCTTATAGAGTTTGCACCTCCGATTCTAAACAGTTCATTTTCAATAAAAGTTGTAGAATTTAAGTACCCAGAATTATTGCGAATAAAAACTGAATTTCTATTATTAATATCAAAAATATAAGAAGCCTGTAAGAGTATTTTAAACTGATTCGAATTTTCGTTAGAACCTATTCTTCTTCCAAAGAGCGGATTTATTTCAAAATAAAACTTATTGTTTCTAAAAAAATCATTTTTTGGAATGCTAAATTGATATTTTGTCCCCAAAAAGAAATTGCTAAAAGTAGCGACATTATTATTGGGGTTGTTGATTAATTTTTCGGAATCTTCTAAGCTAAAAGTTAGTCCGATTTTAGATTTATCATTAATACTGTAATTTATAGCTGTGTTAAATTTTGTGTTGATAAAAGTTGAATCCTGTTTGTAAATAGAAAAAGAAGTTTCTGGAGAAATACTAGAATTAAAGATATAAGGGATTTCAAGCGATAGTTCGAACTCTTGTCTTTCCTCGCCAATACGATTCCAAAACAAATTTAAATTTTCACCTGTATTTAAAAAGTTGCTTAATTTTAAATCGATATGACCATTAAAAAGCAACTTGCCATTTTCTTTTGAAGCAAAATTAACAAGCCCATCAAAACTACTAGCATTCTTTTTTTTGAGGTATATATATATGTAGGTAGAATCTTTAGAAAATAGTACCTCAGGAGGTTTAATTTTCTCCGCGAAATTCAGGTTTTTAGAAAGTTCTTCAATTTTTTTCAGTTTATTTTTGTTGAAGGTGGTATTTTGTTTTATGTTGAAGAAGTTTTTAATAAATGATTTCGGAAAATCGTCATAACCTTTTACAAATACTTTGTTAATTGTTCTTTTTTGAGACTCTTTAATAATTAAAGTTCCGTAAAGATTTTTATTTTCGATTTTTACCTCTCTTAGTGTTACTTTGGAAAATGATTTTCCTTTTTTTTCTAAGTCTATAGAGAATTGATGTAGTGTTTCTTGAAGTTTTTCAATAGGAATTGTTAGTTTGTTATCTTTAAAATTAAATTCTTTTATTGGTGTTGTTGGTAAATTATTTAGGGTTAAAATCGCATTTTCAATTTTTGTGTTTAATTGAAAAAAAGCAGTAAAATTATAATCACTTTTAGAAATACTGTCTATAATATGTGTAAAATACCCAATTTTGTTTAAATAAGAAGAAATTTTATCTAACTCATTATATATACTTAAACTGTCTTTGTGTTTTTTTTGATATTCAATTGTATTTAAAATGAAAAAATCTGAACGTTTTTTTGAAGATAATTTTAAGGTATAATCTTGAGAAAATAACGAGTTGAAAATACATGTTAGAGGAAATAGAAAGAAAAGTATTGTGAATTTAAACTTCAAAATTAGTAATTAATAGTTGTTCAAAAGTAGGTTAAAATCAGAAAAAAACACAAATAAATACTCTTTTTGAAAAAATAACTTACTGATAATTGAATAATTAGAAATTAATCGTACATTTGCGCACTCTTAAAAAGAGACAATGTTTAATATAAACGAAAAACAGTAATTATTTAGTATGCCAACTATTCAACAATTAGTTCGTAAAGGAAGAACCAAAATAACTAAGAAGAGTAAATCGGCTGCTTTGTCGTCTTGTCCTCAAAGACGTGGAGTTTGTACTCGTGTTTATACTACTACACCAAAGAAACCTAATTCAGCAATGCGTAAAGTTGCCAGAGTTAGATTAACAAATGGTAACGAGATAAACGCATACATTCCAGGTGAAGGACATAACTTACAAGAGCACTCGATAGTATTAGTTAGAGGTGGAAGGGTAAAAGATTTGCCAGGAGTTAAGTATCACGTAGTACGTGGTGCATTAGATACTGCAGGAGTTGAGGGTAGAACCCAACGTAGATCTAAGTATGGAGCAAAGCGCCCAAAAAAGTAAATTAGTAACTTTTTTAATGTAAAGACATGAGAAAAAGAGCAGCAAAAAAAAGAGTCTTATTACCAGATCCAAAATTTAACGATCAGTTAGTAACACGTTTTGTAAATAACTTAATGTGGAGTGGTAAGAAGTCAGTAGCGTTCAAAGTGTTTTATGATGCGTTAGACATCGTAGAAGAAAGAAAAGGAGAAGGCGAAGAAAAATCGGCTTTAGAAATTTGGAAAGAAGGTTTGTCAAATGTAATGCCTCACGTAGAAGTAAGATCTCGTAGAGTAGGTGGTGCAACATTTCAAATTCCAATGCAAATTAGACCAGACCGTAAAGTATCTATGGCGATTAAATGGATGATTTTATACACCCGTAAAAGAAACGAAAAAACAATGGCACAGCGTTTAGCTGCTGAGATTTTAGCCGCGGCTAAAGAAGAAGGAGCCGCTGTTAAGAAGCGTACAGATACTCACAAAATGGCAGAAGCGAACAAAGCATTCTCTCACTTTAGATTTTAATAGAAATGGCTAGAGATTTAAAATATACAAGAAATATTGGTATTGCAGCACATATAGATGCTGGTAAAACCACAACTACAGAACGTGTATTGTACTATACAGGAGTTTCTCATAAAATTGGAGAAGTTCATGATGGTGCAGCTACAATGGACTGGATGGAACAAGAGCAAGAAAGAGGTATTACCATTACTTCTGCTGCAACAACTTGTACATGGCAGTTTCCTTTAGAAAACGCACAACCAACTCCAGAAACAAAAGGATATCACTTTAATATAATCGATACTCCTGGTCACGTAGATTTTACTGTTGAAGTAAACAGATCTTTACGTGTATTAGACGGTTTAGTTTTCTTGTTTTCGGCTGTTGATGGTGTTGAGCCTCAATCTGAAACAAACTGGAGATTAGCAGACAACTATAAAGTACCAAGAATTGGTTTCGTTAATAAAATGGATCGCCAAGGATCAGACTTTTTAGCAGTTTGCCAGCAGGTAAAAGACATGTTAAAATCAAACGCAGTACCAATTGTATTAAATATTGGTGATGAGGCTGATTTTAAAGGTATTATCGATTTAGTAAAAAACCGTGCTATAGTTTGGCACGACGAAACTCAAGGAGCAACTTTCGATGTAATTGAAATCCCTGAGGATATGAAAGAAGAAGCTCGTAAATATCGTGCACTTTTAATTGAGGAAGTTGCAAGTTACGACGAGAATCTTTTAGAAAAATTCATGGAAGACGAAGATTCTATTACAGAAGAAGAAGTGCATGCTGCACTTAGAGCTGCTGTAATGGATATGGCAATTATTCCTATGATTTGTGGTTCTGCATTTAAAAATAAAGGGGTACAGTTTCTTTTAGATGCTGTTTGTCGTTATTTGCCTTCACCTTTAGATAAAGAAGGTATTGTAGGTGTTAATCCAGATACAGGTAACGAAGAATTACGTAAACCAGATGTAAAAGAGCCTTTTGCTGCTTTGGCATTTAAAATTGCAACAGACCCTTTTGTTGGTCGTTTGGCATTTTTTAGAGCATATTCTGGTCGTTTAGATGCAGGTTCTTATGTGTTAAATAATCGTTCAGGTAAGAAAGAACGTATCTCACGTATTTATCAAATGCATGCAAACAAACAAAATGCTATCGATTATATCGAAGCCGGAGATATTGGGGCTGCTGTAGGATTTAAATCGATTAAAACAGGAGACACTCTATCTGCAGAAAAGCATCCAATTATTTTAGAATCTATGGATTTTCCAGATCCAGTAATTGGTATTGCCGTTGAACCTAAAACAAAGGCAGACGTAGATAAATTAGGGATAGGACTTGGTAAATTGGCAGAAGAAGATCCAACATTTACAGTTAGAACAGACGAAGCTTCAGGACAAACAATTATATCTGGAATGGGGGAGTTGCATTTAGATGTAATTGTAGATCGTTTAAAGCGTGAATTTAAAGTAGAGGTTAACCAAGGGCAACCACAAGTAGAATATAAAGAGGCTATTACAGCTTCTGCAGATCATAGAGAAGTTTATAAAAAGCAATCTGGTGGTCGTGGTAAATTTGCAGACATTGTATTTACAATAGAACCTGCAGACGAAGGTGTTCAAGGTTTACAGTTTGAGTCTATCATTAAAGGTGGTAACGTTCCTAAAGAATTTATACCTTCTATCGAAAAAGGATTTGTAGAAGCTATGAAAAATGGTCCTTTAGCAGGTTACGAAATGGATTCTATGAAAGTTACCTTAAAAGATGGTTCTTTTCACGCGGTAGATTCAGATCAATTATCTTTCGAATTGGCTGCAAAACTAGGATTTAAAGCTGCTGCAAAAGCTGCAAAAGCAAAAATCATGGAGCCAATAATGAAATTAGAGGTATTAACTCCTGAAGAAAACATGGGAGATATCGTTGGAGATTTAAACAGAAGAAGAGGTCAAGTAAACGATATGTCCGATAGAGCAGGGTCTAAAGTTGTAAAGGCATTAGTGCCATTATCAGAAATGTTTGGTTACGTTACTGCTTTAAGAACAATGTCTTCTGGTAGAGCAACCTCTACGATGGAATTTTCGCACTATGCAGAAACCCCATCCAATGTATCTGAAGAAGTAATTGCAAAAGCAAACGGATAATCTACTAAAACAATTAAGATGAGTCAAAAAATTAGAATAAAATTAAAGTCTTACGATTACAACTTAGTAGACAAGTCTGCCGAGAAAATTGTAAAGACGGTAAAAAGTACTGGCGCTGTTGTAAACGGACCAATACCATTACCAACACATAAAAAGATTTTTACAGTATTACGTTCTCCACACGTAAACAAAAAATCTAGAGAGCAATTTCAATTATCTGCTTACAAAAGATTATTAGACATTTATAGTTCTTCTTCGAAAACTATCGATGCTTTAATGAAACTTGAGTTACCAAGTGGTGTTGAAGTTGAAATTAAAGTGTAATAAAACGTAGCTTTTTATTCAAAAGTTTTAGTTAAAAACACTCCGAATTTGTTTCGGAATCTCAAAAAAATAAAAGTAGTTAAACTAACTTTCGGTTTAATTTTGTTAAACCGAAAGTTTTTTCTACTTTTGCAACCCGAAATAGAGTAGGGTACAACTATTTTTGAAGTAAAATTCAATAATAGCACATGTCCAGAGCGTTTCGCAAAGGAAAAACGGTAAAAACAAATTCAGCGTTGAAAGTGTTTTTGCGCTGTTTTTTTTGAACAAAACTCAAAGGATTTTAAATCGAAACATTCGTTTCAAACAAAAAGTATTAATAGACGCGCTGGATAAAATATCTAACGTCTTAAAATTAACAAAATGTCTGGGTTAATAGGAAGAAAAATTGGAATGACCAGCTTATTTGATGAAAACGGGAAGAACATTCCTTGTACAGTAATCGAAGCAGGTCCTTGCGTTGTTACCCAAGTCAGAACCGAAGAGGTTGACGGCTACAATGCGTTGCAACTTGGTTTCGATGACAAAAAGGCAAAGAGTTCTAACAAAGCGTTAGACGGTCACTTTAAAAAAGCTGGCACCACTGCTAAGAAAAAAGTCGTTGAATTCCAAGGGTTTGAACAAGAGTATAAATTAGGAGATTCTATCACAGTAGATCACTTTACTGAAGGAGAATTTGTTGATGTATCTGGTGTATCAAAAGGTAAAGGTTTTCAAGGAGTTGTAAAACGTCACGGTTTTGGTGGGGTTGGGCAAGCCACTCACGGTCAGCATAATAGATTAAGAGCCCCTGGTTCAATCGGTGCTGCATCTTATCCTGCAAGAGTATTCAAAGGAATGCGAATGGCAGGTAGAATGGGTGGAGATAAAGTGAAAGTACAAAACTTAAGAGTATTAAAAGTAGTTGCTGAAAAGAACTTACTTGTTGTTAAAGGAGCAGTTCCTGGACACAAAAATGCTTTTGTAACTATTCAGAAATAATGAAAGTAGCAGTTTTAGATATTACAGGAAAAGATACAGGTAGAAAAGTAGAGCTTTCTAAAGATGTATTTGGTGTAGAACCTAACAATCATGCAATTTATTTAGATGTAAAGCAATACTTGGCAAATCAAAGACAAGGAACGCACAAATCTAAAGAAAGAGCAGAAATTGCAGGTTCAACAAGAAAGATAAAAAAACAAAAAGGAACTGGTACTGCAAGAGCAGGTTCTATCAAGTCTGGTGTTTTTAGAGGTGGAGGTCGTATGTTTGGACCAAAACCAAGAAATTATTCTTTTAAATTGAATAAAAACTTAAAGCGTTTGGCACGTAAATCGGCTTTAAGTATTCAAGCAAACGATAAGAATTTAGTAGTAATTGAAGATTTTAACTTTGATACTCCAAAGACAAAAAACTTTGTAGATGTATTAAAAGCATTAGAATTAGATACTAAAAAATCTTTGTTTGTATTAAGTGACGAAAATGCAAATGTGTATTTATCATCACGTAACTTAAAAAACTCTAAAGTAGTAAAAGCTTCAGAAATTAATACTTATGGCGTATTAAACGCTAACAAAGTTGTCATTACAGAAGGTTCTTTAGAAGGAATTAATTCAAATTTAAGCAAATAGGGATTCGAAATGAGTATTTTAATAAAACCTATTATTACGGAAAAAGCGACAAACGATAGCGAACTATACAATCGTTATACATTTGTTGTAGATAAAAAAGCTAATAAGTTAGAAATTAAAGATGCTGTTGAAGCGGCTTACGGAGTTTCTATCTCTAGCGTTAAGACTTTAAATTATCCAATTCAAAGAAACACAAAGTTTACTAAAAAAGGTTTGGTAACAGGGGTAAAGAGTGGGTATAAGAAAGCTATCGTTCAATTAGCAGAAGGAGAAAGCATTGATTTTTATAACAATCTTTAAGAAAAGACAAAAATGTCAGTTAGAAAATTAAAACCAATAACACCAGGTCAGCGTTTTAGAGTTGTAAATGGGTTCGACACCATCACAACTGATAAGCCGGAGAAAAGTTTACTTGCTCCGAAAAAACGATCTGGAGGTCGAAACAATCAGGGAAGAATGACAACACGTAATATTGGTGGAGGTCATAAACAAAAATATCGTATTATCGATTTTAAAAGAGATAAACAAGGTGTTCCTGCAACAGTAAAAACTATAGAGTACGATCCAAATCGTACAGCATTTATTGCTTTACTTAGTTATGCTGATGGTGAAAAACGTTATGTAATTGCACAAAACGGTTTAAAAGTAGGTCAAACTATTATAGCAGGTAACGATGTTGCTCCAGAAATTGGAAACGCAATGCCGTTAAGTGAAATTCCTTTAGGAACTACAATTTCTTGTATAGAGTTACGTCCAGGTCAAGGTGCTGTTATGGCACGTTCTGCTGGTTCTTTTGCTCAATTAATGGCAAGAGATGGTAAGTATGCAACTGTAAAATTACCTTCAGGTGAAACAAGATTAATCTTGTTAACTTGTATGGCTACGATTGGAGTTGTATCTAATTCAGATCACCAATTATTAGTTTCTGGTAAAGCAGGTAGATCTAGATGGTTAGGAAAAAGACCTAGAACAAACGCTGTAAGAATGAACCCTGTAGATCACCCAATGGGTGGTGGTGAAGGGCGTTCTTCTGGAGGTCATCCAAGATCAAGAAATGGTATTCCTGCAAAAGGATTCAAGACTAGATCTAAAACCAAAGCTAGTAATAAGTACATTTTAGAACGTAGAAAGAAATAATAAGTTATGGCAAGATCATTAAAAAAAGGACCTTACGTTCACTATAAATTAGAGAAAAAAGTGTTAGCTAATGTAGAGGCTGGTAACAAAACAGTAATTAAAACTTGGTCTAGGGCAAGTATGATTACACCAGATTTTGTAGGACAAACAATTGCAGTTCATAACGGACGTCAGTTTGTACCAGTATATGTTACAGAAAACATGGTAGGGCATAAATTAGGCGAATTTTCACCAACTCGTTCTTTCAGAGGACATGCTGGTGCAAAAAATAAAGGAAAAAAATAGTAGGCAATGGGAGTTCGTAAAAAAAATATGGCAGATCAGTTAAAAGCAGATAGAAAGCAACGCGCTTTCGCGAAGCTTACTAACTGCCCTACATCACCAAGAAAAATGCGTTTAGTAGCGGATCAAATTAGAGGAGTTGAAGTTGAAAAAGCTTTACAAATCTTAAAATTTAGTCCAAAAGAAGCATCTATAAACTTAGAAAAATTGTTACTGTCTGCAATTGCAAACTGGCAAGCTAAGAACGAAGACGCAGTTATTGAAGATGCAGGATTATTCGTAAAAACTATTTGTGTAGATAGCGCAGGAATGTTAAAAAGATTAAGACCAGCTCCACAAGGGCGTGCTCATAGAATTCGTAAGCGTTCTAATCATGTTACCTTAGAGTTAGGAAGTAAAAATTTAAGCAATTAATCGAAGTAGATATGGGACAAAAAACAAATCCAATAGGAAATCGTTTAGGAATCATTAGAGGTTGGGAATCTAACTGGTATGGTGGAAATGACTATGGAGATAAAATTGCTGAAGATGATAAGATAAGAAAGTATATTCATGCAAGATTATCAAAAGCAAGCGTATCAAGAGTAATTATCGAACGTACTTTAAAACTTGTAACCGTTACTATCACTACTGCTAGACCTGGTATTATTATCGGTAAAGGTGGGCAAGAGGTAGACAAGTTAAAAGAAGAACTTAAGAAAATTACAGGTAAAGAAGTTCAAATTAATATTTTTGAGATTAAACGTCCAGAATTAGATGCAAGATTAGTTGCAACTAGTGTTGCGCGTCAAATCGAGAATAGAATTTCTTATAAAAGAGCTATTAAAATGGCAATCGCTGCAACAATGCGTATGAATGCAGAAGGAATTAAAATTCAAATTTCAGGCCGTTTAAATGGTGCTGAGATGGCACGTTCAGAGCATTTTAAAGAAGGTAGAATTCCTCTTTCTACTTTTAGAGCAGATATCGATTATGCATTAGTAGAAGCACATACTACATACGGAAGACTAGGCGTTAAGGTATGGATTATGAAAGGTGAGGTTTATGGTAAAAGAGAATTATCTCCATTAGTAGGATTGTCTAAGAAACAATCTGGTTCTAAGGGTGGTGATAGAGCTAAACGCCAACCTCGTAGAAGAAAATAATTTTTAAAATTAGAAATTAAAAATGTTACAGCCAAAAAGAGTAAAATACCGTAAGGTACAGAAGGCGAAAGGAAATATGACAGGTATTTCTGGTAGAGGAAATCAACTTTCTAATGGAATGTTTGGTATCAAATCTTTAGATCAAAACCTGTTAACTTCTCGTCAAATAGAAGCAGCTCGTATCGCGGCTACTCGTTATATGAAAAGAGAAGGGCAGTTATGGATTAAAATATTTCCAGACAAGCCTATTACAAAAAAGCCTTTAGAGGTTCGTATGGGTAAAGGTAAAGGAGCACCAGACCATTTCGTTGCAGTTATTAAACCAGGTAGAATTTTGTTCGAAGTTGGTGGAGTACCAATGAATGTTGCAAAAGAGGCATTACGTTTAGCCGCTCAAAAACTTCCTGTAAGAACGAAGTTTGTAATCGCAAGAGACTTTGATATTAACGCTTAATTCTAGAAAAAATGAAACAATCAGAAATAAAAGAATTATCTACAGCAGATCTTAACGAAAAGCTTGGAGCGTTGCAAAAGAATTATACCGATCTTAAGATGGCACATGCCATAACTCCAATGGAAAACCCATTGCAGTTAAGAAGCTTAAGAAGAACTGTAGCAAGAATTGCAACAGAATTAACAAATAGAGAATTACAATAATTCTATAGTCAATTTTAAAGATGGAAAAAAGAAATCTTAGAAAAGAGAGAATTGGTGTTGTATCTAGTAACAAAATGGAAAAATCTATTGTTGTTGCAGAAACTAAAAGAGTTAAGCACCCAATGTACGGAAAGTTCGTATTAAAGACGAAGAAGTACGTTGCACACGACGAACAGAATGATTGCAACGAAGGAGATACCGTTAGAATCATGGAAACAAGACCTATGAGTAAATCTAAACGTTGGAGATTAGTAGAAATCCTAGAAAGAGCTAAATAATATGTTACAGACAGAATCAAGATTAAAAGTCGCAGATAATACTGGAGCAAAAGAAGTTTTAGTAATTAGAGTTTTAGGAGGTACAAAAAAACGTTACGCAAGTATTGGAGACAAAATTGTAGTATCAGTTAAATCTGCAACTCCTAACGGAACTGTAAAAAAAGGTCAAGTATCTAGAGCAGTTGTTGTAAGAACAAAAAAAGAAGTAAGACGTAAAGACGGGTCATATATTAGATTTGATGACAATGCTTGTGTACTTTTAAACCCTACAGAGGAAATGAGAGGTACACGTGTATTTGGTCCAGTTGCACGTGAACTTCGTGAGAAACAATTCATGAAAATAGTATCATTAGCACCTGAAGTGCTTTAAAATCTTATAAAATGAAGAAGTTTAAATTAAAATCAGGAGATACTGTAAAAGTAATTGCAGGAGACCATAAAGGATCTGAAGGAAAAATTTTACAAATTATCAAAGATAAAGATAGAGTACTAGTAGAAGGTGTAAACTTAGTCTCTAAGCACACAAAACCTAGCGCTCAAAGTCCTCAAGGTGGTATTGTAAAGAAAGAAGCTTCACTTCATATTTCTAACGTAATGTTAGTAGAAGACGGTGTCGCTGTAAGAGTAGGTTATAAAGTTGATGGAGATACTAAAACTAGAGTCTCTAAAAAAACTAAAAAATAAAAATAATCATGAGTTACGTACCAAGATTAAAAGCAGAATACAAAGAAAGAGTGATTAAAGCTCTTACTGAAGAATTCAGTTATAAAAATGTAATGCAAGTACCTAAATTAGAAAAAATAGTAGTTTCTAAAGGTGTGGGTGCTGCAATTGCAGATAAGAAATTAATAGATTATGCTGTAGAAGAATTGACTAAAATTACAGGTCAAAAAGCAATTTCTACAATGTCTAAAAAAGATGTTGCCGCATTTAAATTACGTAAAGGAATGCCAATTGGTGTAAAAGTTACTCTACGTGGAGACAAAATGTACGAATTCTTAGACAGACTGGTTACAGCTTCTTTACCTCGTGTAAGAGACTTTAACGGTATAAAAGCTAATGGTTTCGATGGAAGAGGTAATTACAATTTAGGTATTGCCGAACAAATCATCTACCCAGAAATAAATATTGATCAAGTGAAAAAAATCAATGGAATGGATATTACTTTTGTAACATCTGCCAACACCGATAAAGAAGCAAAATCATTATTAGGAGAATTA
This sequence comes from Polaribacter batillariae, assembly GCF_017498485.1. Classification (NCBI taxonomy): domain Bacteria; kingdom Pseudomonadati; phylum Bacteroidota; class Flavobacteriia; order Flavobacteriales; family Flavobacteriaceae; genus Polaribacter; species Polaribacter batillariae. The sequence continues at coordinate 2,873,656 of NZ_CP071795.1, forward strand.
GGTTTACCATTCAAAAAAAATTAAGAAATGGCTAAAGAATCAATGAAAGCGCGTGAGCGCAAAAGACAACGTACTGTTGCAAAATATGCCGAAAAAAGAAAAGCTTTAAAAGAAGCTGGAGATTATGAAGCATTACAGAAATTACCAAAAAATGCATCACCAGTTAGATTGCACAACAGATGTAAATTAACTGGTCGTCCAAAAGGATACATGCGTCAGTTTGGTTTGTCTCGTGTTACGTTTCGTGAAATGGCAAATCAAGGATTAATACCAGGTGTTAGAAAAGCAAGTTGGTAGAAATCAGAAATAAAGCTTCAAAATAAAAATAGAATGTGTATCTTTGCACGCTCTATTTTTTTTGAGTATAAGAATGTTAACTGATTATAGGTTCGAATTTCACAGAGAAATCTGTAGGTACAATAGAGATTTTCGAAAACCGGAATCGCAATTTAAATAAATATGTATACAGATCCAATCGCGGATTTTCTTACAAGAGTAAGAAATGCTATCGCAGCAGGACACAGAGTAGTAGAAGTTCCAGCTTCAAATTTGAAGAAGGAAATGACTAAAATTTTGTTTGATCAAGGGTATATTTTAAGCTATCAGTTCAACGACGATAAAGTCCAAGGAACCATTAAGATTGCTTTAAAATACGACAAAGACACAAAAGAGTCAGTAATTAGAAAAATTCAACGAATCAGTACACCAGGTTTACGTAAATACGTTGGCTCAACAGAGATGCCAAGAGTATTAAACGGACTTGGAATTGCTATTGTTTCTACATCGAAAGGTGTAATGACAAACAAAAAAGCACGTCAAGAAAATGTTGGAGGAGAAGTTTTATGTTACGTTTATTAAACCTTAAGAGATGAGTAGAATAGGAAAAAATCCCATTAGCATTTCACAAGGTGTAGATGTTAATATAAAAGACAATGTTGTAACCGTAAAAGGTAAATTAGGTGAGTTAACTCAAACTATTTCAGACGGCATATCAATTAAAATTGAAGATGGTGTTATCACTTTAGATAGAGCATCCGAAAGTAAAAACCATAAAGCACAACATGGTTTAATGAGAGCTTTAATCAGTAACATGATTGAAGGTGTAAGTAAAGGCTGGACAAAAGAACTAGAATTGGTGGGTGTAGGTTATAGAGCCTCAAACCAAGGACAAAAATTAGATTTAGCTTTAGGTTTCTCTCATAATATTGTTTTAGAATTGGCTCCAGAAGTAAAAGTAGAAACAGTATCTGAGAAAGGGAAAAACCCAATCATTAAATTAACTTCATTTGACAAGCAGTTAGTAGGTCAAATAGCAGCAAAGATTCGTTCTTTTAGAGCTCCAGAACCTTACAAAGGAAAAGGAGTTAAGTTTGTTGGTGAATTATTAAGAAGAAAAGCAGGTAAATCTGCATAATATAAAGCAATATGGCATTATCAAAGCTACAAAGAAGAGCTAGAATAAAGCGTAGAATTAGAAAAATTATCTCTGGTACAGCTGTTAAACCAAGATTATCGGTTTACAGAAGTAACAAAGAAATTTACGCACAACTAGTGGACGATGTAAACGGAGTAACTTTAGCTTCAGTTTCATCTAGAGATAAAGATATAAAAGCAAGTTCTAAAATCGAAGCTGCCACTGCAGTTGGTAAAGCAATCGCAGAAAAGGCAAACAAAGTAGGTGTAGAAGCAGCTGCTTTCGATAGAAATGGTTATTTATACCATGGTAGAGTTAAAGTATTAGCAGAAGCTGCAAGAGAAGCTGGTTTAAAATTTTAAGAAATTATGCAAGGTTATAAAAACGTAGAAAGAGTTAAACCAAGCGGATTAGAGCTTGTAGATAGATTAGTAGGTGTACAACGTGTTACCAAAGTAACAAAAGGGGGTAGAGCATTTGGTTTCTCTGCCATTGTAGTAGTTGGAGATGGTAATGGAGTCGTTGGGCACGGATTAGGAAAATCTAAAGATGTTTCTTCAGCAATTGCAAAAGCAGTAGAAGATGCAAAGAAAAATTTAGTAAGAATACCAATTTTAGAAGGTACATTACCTCACGAGCAAAAAGGTAAGTTTGGTGGAGCAAAAGTTTTCATTAAACCTGCTTCTGCGGGTACAGGAGTTATTGCTGGTGGAGCTGTACGTGCGGTATTAGAATCAGTTGGGGTGCATGATGTATTATCAAAATCTCAAGGTTCTTCTAACCCTCACAATGCAGTAAAAGCAACTTTCGATGCATTATTGCAACTAAGAAGTGCAACTTCAATAGCAAAGCAGCGAGGAATTTCTTTAGAAAAAGTATTTAACGGATAAATCTAAGAACGATGGCAAAAATAAGAGTTACACAAGTAAAAAGTCAAATCGGACGCCTTCAAAATCAAAAGAGAACTTTAGAGGCACTAGGTTTACGTAGAATGAACCAAACTGTAGAACACGAGGCAACTCCTACAATTATTGGTATGGTAAATACAGTTAAACACTTAGTTTCTTACGAAGAAATTAAATAAGATATTTATAAAAAATGAGTTTACATAATTTAACACCGGCAGAAGGTTCCATTAAAAAAGGAAAAAGAATTGCGAGGGGTGAAGGATCTGGAAAAGGTGGCACCGCAACAAGAGGTCACAATGGACAGAAATCTCGTTCTGGTTATTCTAAGAAGATAGGTTTTGAAGGAGGGCAAATGCCACTTCAAAGACGTGTGCCTAAATTTGGTTTTACGAATATTAATCGTAAAGAATACCAAGGAATCAATTTAGATAAGTTACAATCTTTAGTAGATAGCGGAAAGATAACAGATACAGTTAATTTAGATATTTTAATCGCCAATAGATTGGCAAGAAAAAACGACCTAGTTAAAATACTAGGAAACGGAGAATTAAAAGCTAAATTAAACATCACTGTACATAAATTTACTGCAACTGCAAAAGCGGCTATTGAGGCTGCAGGAGGAGAAGCAGTTACTTTATAAGAAACGTAAATATGAATTTTATTAATACGCTAAAAGACATTTTTAAGATCGAAGAATTAAAAAATAAAATTTTTCTTACAATCGGTTTAATTGCTGTATATCGTTTCATGGCGGCTGTTCCATTACCTGGAATAGATCCATTACAATTAGCAGCATTAAAAGAAAGTACTTCAGGAGGTCTTTTAGGATTATTGAATGCATTTACAGGAGGAGCATTTGCTAGAGCGTCAGTAATGGCACTTGGTATAATGCCTTATATTTCTGCATCTATTGTAGTTCAGTTAATGGGAATTGCGGTTCCTTATTTACAGAAGCTACAAAAAGATGGAGAAAGTGGACGTAAAAAAATTACACAAATTACAAGGTGGTTAACCATAGGTATTACCTTAGTGCAAGCACCAACGTATATTACCGCTATTAAAACTCAGTTTGGTTTAGGACCAGAAGCATTTTTAGTAAGCGGACCTACATTTTGGATTTCATCAATTATCATTTTAACTGCAGGTACAATTTTTGCAATGTGGTTAGGTGAGCGTATTACAGACAAAGGTGTGGGTAATGGTATTTCATTATTAATTACTGTGGGTATCATCGCAAACTTTCCAGCAGCATTTTTACAAGAGTTTGTTGCAAAAACAACAAATGCTGGTGCAGGAGGAATTATGATGATTTTGATTGAAATTATCGTTTGGTTTGTCGTAATTTTATTAACTGTGCTATTAGTAACTGCCGTTCGAAAAATTGCAGTACAATATGCCAGAAGAACAGTTGCAGGAAACATACAAAATGTTGCAGGTTCAAGAGATTATATTCCTTTGAAATTAAATGCAGCAGGTGTTATGCCAATTATCTTTGCACAAGCAATTATGTTTTTACCAGTTGCTTTAGCTCAAAAATTTCCAGCAATTGCAAGTTTACAAGATATTAATGGGTTATGGTACAATGTAATATTTGCATTGCTAATTATCATTTTTAGTTTCTTCTACACAGCCATTACAATTCCTACGAATAAAATGGCAGAAGATTTAAAAAGAAGTGGTGGTTTTATACCAGGAATAAGACCAGGAAAAGACACAGCAGAAAAGTTAGATAGCGTTTTATCTAGAATTACGTTCCCAGGATCGTTATTTTTAGCGGCTTTATCTATTTTACCAGCAATTGTAGTTCAGTTTGGAGTACAACAAAGTTGGGCCATGTTTTACGGAGGTACCTCATTAATAATTATGGTAGGTGTTGCAATCGATACAATGCAACAAATTAACTCGTATTTATTAAATCGCCATTACGATGGTTTAATGAAACCGGGAAGTAGCAATAGAAAATCGAATAAATAATAATATGGCTAAACAATCAGCAATTCAACAAGACGGAACCATTACAGAAGCATTATCAAATGCAATGTTTCGTGTAGAATTAGAAAACGGACATATTGTAACGGCTCATATCTCTGGTAAAATGCGTATGCATTATATCAAACTTTTGCCAGGTGATAAGGTAAAATTAGAAATGAGTCCATACGATTTAACAAAAGCAAGAATTACTTATAGATATTAAAGTATTTAACGATTCGAAATTAAACGATTAGTTATTTTTTTTGAATCTACTAAATCTTTAATTTTTAAATAAAACAAAAGAGATGAAAGTAAGAGCATCAGTTAAGAAAAGAAGTGCCGACTGCAAAATAGTACGCAGAAAAGGTAGATTATATGTAATAAATAAACAAAATCCTAGATTTAAACAAAGACAAGGGTAATGGCAAGAATAGCAGGTATTGATATTCCAAAGAATAAAAGAGGTGTTATCGCTTTAACTTACATCTTTGGTATAGGAAACAGTAGAGCTAAACAAATTTTAGCACAAGCAAAAGTAGATGAGAGCATTAAAGTTCAAGACTGGACAGATGATCAAATCGCTGCAATTAGAGAACAAGTTGGATCTTTTACAATTGAAGGAGAATTGCGTTCTGAGGTACAAATAAACATTAAACGTTTAATGGATATTGGTTGCCAAAGAGGAATTCGCCATAGATTAGGACTTCCCTTAAGAGGGCAAAGAACTAAGAACAATTCGCGTACTAGAAAAGGTAAGAGAAAAACTGTAGCTAACAAGAAAAAATAAAGTTAGATAAAGTAATAAAGATCTAAACATTAACGAAAGTTAAAAATTAGAAAACTAAATTACTAAAACTTAAAATAATTATGGCAAAAGCAAGCACAAAGAAACGTAAAGTAATAATTGATGCTATTGGAGAGGCTCATATAACTGCATCTTTCAACAATATCATTATATCTTTAACAAATAAAAAAGGTGACGTTATTTCTTGGTCATCTGCTGGAAAAATGGGGTTTAGAGGTTCTAAAAAGAATACTCCTTATGCAGCTCAATTAGCAGCAGAAGACTGTGCAAACGTGGCAAAAGAAGCGGGTTTACGTAAAGTAAAAGTTTATGTAAAAGGCCCAGGAAATGGTAGAGAATCTGCGATTAGATCTATCCACAATTCTGGTATTGAAGTAACTGAAATTATCGATGTTACTCCAATTCCACACAATGGATGTCGTCCACCAAAAAGAAGAAGAGTATAATTTGATTTTTATCAAATTATATGCACGGCATTTTACAAATAAATAAAAAATTATATTTTAATTTAATAGGAATCAGGTTATCGAAGGAGTAAGCCTTAATTCATAACCCCTATTTATAACAACAACGAAATGGCAAGATATACAGGACCAAAAACTAAAATTGCTCGTAAATTTGGCGAAGCAATCTTTGGAGAAGACAAGAACTTCGAAAAAAGAAACTACCCTCCAGGACAGCATGGAAATGCTAGAAGAAGAGGAAAAAAATCTGAATACGCTACCCAATTAATGGAGAAGCAAAAAGCAAAATATACCTATGGTATTTTAGAGCGTCAATTCAGAAACTTATTTAAAGACGCACAATCTGCCTCTGGAATTACAGGTGAAATCTTATTACAATTATGTGAGTCTCGTTTAGACAATGTAGTTTATAGAATGGGAATTTCTAAATCTAGAAGCGGTGCACGTCAGTTAGTTTCTCACAGGCACATTACTGTAAACGGAGAGCTAGTAAACATACCATCTTATAGATTAAAAGAAGGAGATGTGGTATCTGTTAGAGAAAAATCTAAATCATTAGTAGCTATCGAAGATGCTTTAGCTTCTAATAACAATGTTTTTGAATGGTTAACTTGGAACAACGATACCAAATCTGGAACTTTCGTAAAAGTACCAGAAAGAATGCAAATTCCAGAAAACATTAAAGAACAATTAATTGTAGAATTATATTCTAAATAATAACGAATCATATTGGTATTTGTCCAAAGGGTTTATTTGAAATTCTTCAAACATTTAAACCGCGCAACCAAATAACAATTAAAACGAAGAAATATGGCAATTTTAAATTTTCAGAAACCAGATAAAGTAATAATGATCGAATCTACAGATTTTTCTGGTAGATTTGAGTTTAGACCACTAGAACCAGGATTTGGTTTAACAGTAGGGAATGCTTTAAGAAGAGTACTTTTATCATCTTTAGAAGGTTTTGCAATAACATCATTAAGAATAGATGGTGTAGAACATGAGTTTTCTACAGTTCCAGGAGTTGTAGAAGATGTTACAGAAATTATTCTAAACTTAAAACAAGTACGTTTTAAGAAACAAATAGACGATACTGATAGAGAAACTGTTTCTGTATCTGTTTCTGGACAAGAGCAATTTACTGCAGGCGATTTACAAAAGTTTATTTCAGGTTTTCAGGTACTAAACCCAGATTTAGTAATCTGTAATATGGATAAATCTGTAAAATTAAATGCAGAAATTACCATAGAAAAAGGTAGAGGATTTGTTCCTGCAGAAGAAAATAAAAAAGCAACTGCACCAATTGGAACCATCTTTACAGACTCTATTTACACGCCAATAAAAAACGTAAAATATTCAATTGAAAACTTTCGTGTAGAACAAAAAACAGACTACGAAAAATTAGTTTTCGATATCGATACTGATGGATCCATCAATCCAAAAGATGCATTAACAGAAGCTGCAAAAATATTAATCCACCACTTTATGTTATTCTCAGACGAGCGTATTACTTTAGAGGCAGATGAAATTGCACAAACAGAAACGTATGATGAAGAATCATTACACATGCGTCAGTTATTAAAAACCAGATTAATCGACATGGATTTGTCTGTAAGAGCTTTAAATTGTTTAAAAGCAGCAGAAGTAGATACATTAGGAGATTTAGTTTCTTTTAACAAAAGCGACTTAATGAAGTTCCGTAACTTCGGTAAAAAATCATTAACAGAACTAGAAGAATTAGTAATTGTTAAAGGATTAAACTTTGGTATGGACTTAAGCAAATATAAATTAGATAGAGATTAATCTTTCATATTTTGCTCCTCAAAGCGGGTTTGAGCAAGATGAAAGTATAAAACAAACGTCATGAGACACGGAAAAAAATTTAACCACTTAGGAAGAAAAACAGCGCACAGAAAAGCGATGTTAGCAAATATGACTTGTTCTTTAATACAGCACAAGCGTATTAACACAACACTTGCAAAAGCAAAAGCACTGCGTTTATTCGCAGAGCCTTTAATTACGAAGTCTAAAGCAGATACAACTCATAACAGACGTATTGTTTTTAGTTATTTACGTGATAAATTTGCTGTTACAGAATTATTTAAAGAAATCTCTGTAAAAATTGCAGATAGACCAGGAGGTTATTTACGTATTATTAAATTAGGAAACCGTCAAGGAGACAATGCTCCTATGGCAATGATAGAATTTGTAGATTACAACGAAATTTACAATCCTAAAGGTAAAAAAGCGAAGAGATCTACGCGTAGAGGAAGAAGCAAAAAAGCAAATGCCCCACAAGTAGAACAAACAACAACAGAAGAAAAATCTGAAGAATAAATTAAAAATGAAAATTTTTAAATCATATAAAAGGGATAAGCGTTTACGTTTATCCCTTTTTTTATATTTTTACAATATCAAACACAACAACAATCTATGAAATATCAAACACGAAAAAAAGCCTTAGTTTTATTAGCAGACGGAACTATTTTTTACGGTAAATCTGTAGGTATAGAAGGGACAGCCACAGGAGAAATTTGTTTTAATACGGGGATGACAGGTTACCAAGAAATTTTTACAGATCCATCTTACTTTGGGCAAATAATGGTAATGGCCAATGCACACATTGGAAATTACGGAGTAAATAAAGAAGAAGTAGAATCTGATGGAATTAAAATCTCCGGATTAATTTGTAGAAATTTTAGTTTTACACATTCTAGAGTAAATTCAGATGGAAATTTAAAAGATTGGTTTGAAGCACATAATTTAGTTGGAATATCGGATGTAGATACCAGAGCATTAGTAGCATATATTAGAGATAATGGAGCAATGAATGCCATTATATCTACAGATGTCGATAATATAGATGCATTAAAAAAGCAATTAGCAGCAGTACCAAGTATGAAAGGTTTAGAACTCGCCTCTAAAGTTTCTACCAAAGAACCTTATTTTGTTGGAGATGAAAACGCTGATATTAAAATAGCTGCTTTAGACATAGGTATCAAGAAAAATATTTTAAGAAACTTTACTAAAAGAGGCGCCTATATAAAAGTATTTCCTTATAATTCTTCATTTGAAGATTTAGCTTCTTTTAATCCAGATGGATATTTTATTTCAAATGGTCCAGGAGATCCAGAACCATTAAAAGATGCGCAAGAAGTCGCAAAAGAAATTATCAAAAGAAACCTCCCTTTATTCGGAATTTGTTTAGGCCACCAAGTTATTGCTTTGGCAAATAGTATTTCTACTTATAAAATGCACAATGGGCACAGAGGAATCAATCATCCTGTGAAAAATTTATTAACAGGAAAAGGAGAAATTACCTCACAAAACCACGGTTTTGCCATCAATAGAGAAGAAACAGAAGCAAATTCTGATGTAGAAATTACACACCTTCACTTAAACGACCATACAGTTGCTGGTATTCAAATGAAAAATAAACCCGTTTTTTCTGTTCAACATCATCCAGAAGCAAGCCCAGGACCACATGATTCAGAATATTTATTTGATCAATTTATAGATACCATAAAAAAACACAATAACGTACCTGCTTAGCTGTAAAATGCTGCCTTTCTATTGAAAACGTTTTCGTAAGAAACTCTTTAAAATCAAGAGAATCAGTAGCTTTTTCGTAAATTAGCACCAAAGTTTAAAAACAGATAAATAACTAAATAACAATATATAATGAGCATTATTATTAGCGTTCACGCACGTCAAATTTTCGATTCAAGAGGAAACCCAACTGTAGAAGTAGATGTAACTACAGAAAACGGAATTTTAGGTAGAGCAGCAGTTCCTTCAGGAGCATCAACAGGAGAACACGAAGCTGTTGAGTTAAGAGATGGAGGAAAAGATTACATGGGAAAAGGGGTTTTAAAAGCCGTTAAAAATGTAAATGACGAAATCGCTTCAGAATTGTTAGGCGTTTCTGTTTTCGAACAAAATGCAATCGACCAATTAATGAGAGATTTAGATGGTACACCAAACAAATCTAAATTAGGTGCAAATGCAATTTTAGGAGTTTCTTTAGCGGTTGCTAAAGCAGCAGCGAATGAATTAGGAATGCCATTATACAGATATATTGGAGGTGTTTCTGCAAACACATTACCAGTTCCAATGATGAATATTATCAATGGAGGTTCGCATTCAGATGCTCCAATTGCGTTTCAAGAATTTATGGTAATGCCTGTAAAAGCAACTTCTTTCTCTCATGCAATGAAAATGGGATCTGAGATTTTTCATCATTTAAAGAAAGTTTTACACGATAGAAATTTATCTACAGCAGTTGGAGATGAAGGCGGTTTTGCACCAACTTTAAACGGAACAGAAGATGCATTAGATACAATAGGTTTGGCAGTTAAAAATGCAGGGTATTCTTTAGGAGACGATGTAATGATTGCCTTAGACTGTGCAGCAGCAGAATTTCATGTAGATGGAGCTTACGATTACACAAAATTCGAAGGAAGCAAAGGAAAAGTAAGAACAAGCAAAGAACAAGCAGATTATTTAGCAGAATTGGCTGCTAATTATCCAATTATTTCTATCGAAGATGGTATGGATGAAAACGATTGGGAAGGTTGGAAATATTTAACAGAAAAAATTGGAGATAAAGTGCAATTGGTTGGAGACGATTTATTTGTAACCAATGTAGAGCGTTTATCAAAAGGAATTAAAAACGGCATTGCAAATTCCATTTTAATTAAAGTAAACCAAATAGGAACTTTAACTGAAACAATTGCAGCCGTAAATATGGCAAAAAATGCAGGTTTTACCTCTGTAATGTCTCATAGATCTGGAGAAACTGAAGATAATACAATTGCAGATTTAGCTGTAGCGTTAAATTGTGGTCAAATTAAAACAGGTTCAGCTTCTCGTTCAGATAGAATGGCGAAATACAATCAACTATTAAGAATTGAAGAAGAGTTAGGAGATATTGCTTATTTTCCAAAGCAAGATGCTTTTAAAATCTAATTTTTTCACTCGATAAAATTAAAGGAGGCCGTCTCGAAAAGTATTAAAAGTTGTTATTCCGACTGTAATGGAGAAATCTTATTTATTGAATTTCAATATTTTAGATTTTTCGACTTCACTCAAAATAACAGCTAAATTTACTTTTGAGACAGCCTCTTTTTTTGTGAATTGTAATATAAGTTAATATTATTTTAAAATATTAAAATTCTATATATCAGTCTTTATAAATTATTTAAAATTTGGTATCTTCGTGAGCACAGAAAAATACTTAAAAACCATTTATAAATGTCAGATATAGCAAAATTACAGATTGGAGAAAATTCGTACGAATTTCCGCTTGTGAAAGGAACAGAAAATGAAGTTGCAATAGATATAAAAACTTTAAGAGGTGCAACAAATGGTATTATTACAATAGATCCAGGATATAAAAATACAGGTTCTTGTGAAAGTGCCATTACATTTTTAGATGGAGAAAAAGGAATTTTAAGATATAGAGGATATGCAATTGAAGAATTGGCAGAAAAAGCAGATTTTTTAGAAGTTGCCTATGCCTTAATTTTTGGAGATTTACCAACAAAACAACAATTAGATAAATTTCACGCAGATATTAAAACAAAATCTGTGGTAGATGACGATATTAAAAAAATATTAGATGCTTTTCCTAAGACTGCGCATCCAATGGGTATTTTATCTTCGTTAACCAGTGCTTTAACAGCATTTAATCCTTCATCTGTAAATGTAGATTCTGAAGAAGAAATGTACAATGCTATTGTTAAAATAATGGCAAAATTTCCTGTTTTAGTAGCTTGGACAATGCGCAAGCAAAAAGGCTTACCTTTAAATTATGGATCGAAATCTTTAGGTTATGTAGAGAATATAATGCGAATGATGTTCGAAGAACCAAATGAAGACTATGTGATGAACCCAATTATAAAAGATGCCTTAGATAAATTATTAATTTTGCATGCAGATCACGAACAAAACTGTTCTACCTCTACAGTAAGAATTGTAGGTTCTTCTCACGCTGGTTTATTTGCCTCTATAGCTTCAGGAATTTCTGCACTTTGGGGGCCACTTCATGGAGGAGCAAACCAAGCCGTTTTAGAAATGTTAGAAGCCATAAGAAAAGATGGTGGAGACACAAAAAAATACATGGCAAAAGCCAAAGACAAATCGGACCCTTTTAGATTAATGGGTTTTGGGCATAGAGTTTATAAAAACTTCGATCCAAGAGCAAAAATTATTAAAAAAGCAGCAGACGAAGTTTTAAAAGATTTAGGAATCGAAGACCCTATTTTAGACATCGCAAGAGGCTTAGAACAAGAAGCTTTAAATGATTCTTATTTTGTAGATAGAAAATTATACCCGAATGTAGATTTTTACTCAGGTATTATTTACAGAGCAATGGGTATTCCTGTTGAAATGTTTACAGTAATGTTTGCAATGGGACGTTTACCAGGTTGGATTGCTCAATGGAAAGAAATGCGTTTAAATAAAGAACCAATTGGTCGCCCACGTCAAATTTATACAGGAGAAAATTTAAGACCATTTAAGTCTATAGACAATAGATAATTTTAATTATTTTTGCATAAACAAAAAGCTTCATATTTTATGAGGCTTTTTTTATCACTTTTTATATGTTACAACTCAATATTAAAAACGAAACATCAAAACTAAAAGCAGTCGTTTTAGGAACTGCGAAAAGTAATGGTGGAGTACCAAAAGTTGAAGATTGTTACGACCCCAAAAGCGTACAACATGTAATTGCAGGAACCTATCCAAAAGAAAAAGACATGATTTTGGAAATGGAAGCAGTCGAAAAAGTTCTAAAGAAGTACAATGTAGAAGTTTTTAGACCCAAAGTTATTGAAAATTACAATCAAATTTTTGCTAGAGATATCGCTTTTGTAATAGACGACAAATTTATAAAAGCAAACATTCTACCAGATAGAGACCAAGAAATAGAAGCCATTAACCATGTAATTGCTCAAATCGACTCCAATAAGATTATTAAACTGCCAGAAGAATGCCACGTAGAAGGTGGAGACGTAATGCCTTGGAACGATTATATTTTCGTAGGAACATATTCAGGTAAAGATTATTCCGAACACATCACTGCCCGTACAAATATAGATGCAGTAATTACTTTGCAAGAAATTTTTCCAGAGAAAACTGTAAAATCTTTCGAATTAAGAAAAGATAATACAAACCCAAAAGAAAATGCGTTGCATTTAGACTGCTGTTTTCAGCCCATAGGAAAAAACAAAGCCATTATACATAAAAACGGATTTTTAATAGAAAAAGAATACCAATGGTTGGTTAATTTCTTCGGAAAAGAAAACATTTTCGAAATTACAAAAGAAGAAATGTATCATATGAATAGTAACGTTTTTTCAATTTCTGAAGATGTTATTATTTCAGAAAAAAACTTTACCAGATTAAATACTTGGTTAAGAGAAAATGGTTTTACTGTAGAAGAAGTACCCTATGCAGAGATTGCGAAACAAGAAGGTTTGTTGCGCTGCTCTACAATGCCTTTAATAAGAGAGTAGTTGGTTTTAGCATCATAAAACACTTTTTTTTAGCCTGGGTGTTTTATACATTTATTTAGACGATGTATAAAAACCTTTCTTTAATCGATTCAAAAAAAATAACTCTTCAAACAAGCTCAAATTATTTTAAGACTATAATTCTTATCATTATAAAAAAAGCTAATTTTGTGGTTTATCTATTTTAAAAATGCAACAAACTACCAATACAATTTTAATGGTTCGACCTATTCAATTTAGAATGAACGAACAAACAGCTGTAAATAACTATTTTCAAGAAGATTTAGAGTTAAGAAATACAGAAATTAACAGAAAAGCACAAGAAGAATTCGACAACCATGTAAATACTTTAAGAAGTTATGGAGTAAATGTAATTGTCGTTTCAGATACACTAAAAAACGATACTCCAGATTCTATTTTTCCTAACAACTGGGTTTCTTTTCATGCAGATGGTACTGTAGCTCTGTACCCGATGTTTGCAGTAAATAGAAGATTAGAAAGAAGAGAAGATATTTTAGAAACCTTAGAAAAAGAAGGTTTTTTAATCGAGAATATTGTCGATTATACATCTGCAGAAGAAGAAGCTATTTTTTTAGAAGCAACAGGAAGCGTTATTTTAGACCGTGTAAACAGAAAAGCATATTGTGCTTTATCTCCAAGAGCAGACGAAGAATTATTTATAGAATTTTGTGAAGATTTCGAATATACACCCGTAATTTTTGTAGCAAACCAAACTGTAGAAGGTAAAAGAGAACCCATTTACCATACCAATGTTATGATGTGCGTAGCAGAAACCTTTGTGGTAATTTGTTTAGATACTATAGATGATAAAAAAGAAAGAAAAAATGTTTTAAGACATTTTAAAGAAGATGGAAAACAAGTTATAGAAATTACTGAAGAGCAGATGCACAATTTTGCAGGAAATATGTTGCAAGTTCGCGGAAAAGAAGATGAGCTATTTTTAGTAATGAGTAAAGCTGCACACGATTCTTTAACGCAGAGTCAAATCGCCAAAATAAACAACCACTGTAAAATTATTTCGAGTTCTTTAGAAACCATAGAAACCTGTGGTGGTGGAAGCGCACGTTGTATGATGGCAGAAGTTTTTCTACCAAAAGCATAATTTATGAGTTTACTCTTATTAGCAATTGCGCCCGTTTTTGTAATTATAATTTACATTTATTTTAAAGATAAATACGAAAAAGAACCCATTGGAGTTTTAACTAAAAGTTTCCTTTTAGGAGCAACTGTAAGTATTATTTTAACGGTTGTTTTTGGGTTTATTGCAGCAAGAGTATTTCCTTTAACAGATGCCAAAAATGTACTACAACAATTTTTACAAGCATTTTTTGTAGTGGCTTTGGTAGAAGAATCATCAAAATATATTATTGTAAAATTTTATGCACAAAGAAATGCAGCTTTTAACGAGCCTTTTGATGGAATAGTTTACGCAGTAATGGTTTCTATGGGATTTGCAGCGTTAGAAAATGTTCTATATACTTTTCAGCATGGGGCAGGAACTGGGTTGTTAAGAGCTTTTACTGCGGTACCTGCACACGCTACTTTTGGTATTTTAATGGGGTATTTTATGGGGAAAGCAAAATTTTCTAACAATAGAATTACACTTAATCTATTAGGATTATTGTTGGCAACCGCTTTTCATGGAGCCTACGATTTTTTCTTATTCATCAATTTTATTCCAGGCATCTCTATAGGTGCTTTTATTTCGTTAATTATTGGCATTGTGCTTTCCAATAAAGCGATTAAAAGACATCAAAATAGTTCTAATTTTAGAGTTTAGAGGTGTATTTTTAATTAATACCATTTACCATTTTAAAACCCTGTAATAAATCGCCTTTTTTTCCTTTCTATTTCAGAATAAAAAAAAACCGTAGTTAAGGCTATGCTTTCGTTTTCTTCTTTATATAAAGAAAAAAATCATCCATTTCTTTTCCAGTAATTTCAAACAATAACTGGTAAAAAAGACTTCAAAAATATCAGTTCAGTTCGGGAAGATTTTAAGACACGAAAAATGGTATCGAAAACTATTTAAAAACTAAAATTCTCGATACCATTTTTATTCATTTCACTCGTAAAAATTACTCGAATTAACAGAGTTTTATCAAAATATGTACAAGTTTTTATTTTTCTAAAGCTTCTTCAATTACTTTTCCTGAAGTTCCATTGGGTGCTTCAATTTTTAATAAATTAGCAATTGTTGGTGCAATATCTATAATTTCATATTTTTTAGCAGAAGAACCTTTTTTAATTCCATTGCCATAGAAAATTATAGGAACATGTGTGTCGTAAGAATAACCAGAACCATGGCTTGTGCCTTTTCTAGAAGAAATTAAAGTAGCAGGATAAGGAACCATTAAAACATCGCCAGAAAATTTTTGATTGTAGCCATTTTGAAGTGAGTTTAAAATGCCATCGGTAAAAGATGTGGTTTGCAGCGTTCTTGCAGTTACAGCTTTGTAAATTTGATCGAAGTTTACAACTTCATCCGCCAACCTTTGTGCAACATCATTTTTATTTAAACCTAAAGATTCTATTTTCTTTTTGTCAAGAAATATTTGATAGTTAGAAACGTTTTCAATTAATTCTGTAGAATTAAAATACTTCTTAGTAACTTCTAAAATAAACTCTCTAAACTTTTGAATATCTAAATAATGTGCAGGAATTTTTAGAGATTGCAAATATGCAGGAACGTGAACAGCTGCATGATCTGCAGTTAAAAATAAAGTGTAATTTCCTTTTCCAACTTCTTTATCTAAAAAATTAAAAAAATCTTCTAAATCTTTATCTAAGCGCAAGTAAGTATCTTCAGTTTCTACTGCAGAAACGCCATATTTATGACCAACATAATCTGTAGAAGAAAAACTAACAGCCAAAAAATCTGTGTATTCACTTTTTCCTAACTGTTCTGCTTTAATGGCTGCTTTTGCAAAATCTACGGTATAAGTATTTCCTGCAGGAACTGTTTTTATCAAACTAAAATTACCGTTTTTTTCTCTTAATTTTTTCAAATCTTTAGGAAACGTAGGTGTTTCTTTTCCAACTAAATTATTTTCAAAAATATTATTATCAGCTCTACTTTGGGTGTATGTTTCAATATCGTATAAAGTTTCCCAAGGTGTGTTTAAGTAGGTATCTGCATTGTTATTGGTATTAAATTTTTTTACCCAATTAGGCAAATCGTTCATGTAAAAAGAACTAGAAATCCATTGGTTTTTATTACCACCATCGTACCAATAGGCTGCATTTGCAGTATGTCCAACAGGTAAGATTGCAGAACGATCTTTTATTGAAATTCCAATCGTTTTCCCTTTCATGTTTTGTGCTAGGTGCAATTCGTCTGTAATTGTAGTCGTATATAATCTAAAGGGAGATTTTTGTCCAACAACTCCATCATTACCAACAGTTTTATAGTTGTTATCATCTACACAATAGATAGATTTTTTTAAGAACTTATCGTACCAATTATTAGAAATAATTCCATGATTTGCAGGTGTGGTTCCTGTATAAATAGAAGTGTGCCCCACAGCAGTGTAGGTAGGAATGTAATTATAATGTGCATTTTCTAAAGAAAACCCATTATTTAGCAAACGTTTAAAACCACCTTCTCCATACCTACTTTCGTAACGAGTTAAATAATCGTATCGCATTTGGTCGATTACGATTCCAATAACCAGTTTTGGTCTTTCTTGTTTTACAGGCTTTTGATTGCCGTTAGAAAATAGAAGTGTAGCCGCTAATAAGTATAAAATAGAATATTTCATTCGTAAAAATATATAATTAAGCTTCAAAAGTAATTATTTTTTATTTTGATTTGCGATAATTAACATTGAATTAATGATATTTTAATACTTTAGCATAAAATTACTTTGAATGAATTATTTAGAACATATTGGTAAATACTTTATTATGTTAGGACGTGTTTTTAAAAAACCACAACGTTCTCGCATTTTTTATCAAGCAGTAATGAAAGAGATAGAAGATTTAGGGATAAAATCGATAGGAATTATTATGTTTATTTCTTTCTTTATTGGGGGTGTAATTGCTTTGCAAACAGCCTTAAATTTAGAAAGTCCTTTTATTCCAGATTCCTTAATTGGTTTTGCCGCAAAAAGATCTGTAATTTTAGAATTTGCGCCAACTTTTTGCTGCATTATTTTGGCAGGAAAAGTAGGGTCTTATATAACTTCTAGTATTGGTACAATGCGTGTAACAGAGCAAATAGATGCATTGGATGTTATGGGAATAAACTCCATAAGTCATTTAGTTTTACCAAAAGTAGTTGCTACCTTATTCTTTTATCCGTTCTTAATTCTTTTAGCAATGTTTTTAGGAATTTTTGGAGGTTGGATTGCAGGAGTTTTTTCGGGTTTATTTGCTGGTACAGATTATATAATAGGGTTGCAAACAGATTTTAAACCCTTTTTAATCGTATATGCGATGATAAAAACTTTAGTATTTTCATTTTTAATAGCTACAGTACCTTCTTACCACGGTTATTATGTAAAAGGAGGTTCGATTGCTGTAGGAAGGGCAAGTACACAATCTGTAGTTTGGACAACGATTTTAATTGTAATAATGAACTATATTTTAACTCAATTATTACTAACTTAATGCTATGATAGAAGTAAAAAATTTACATAAAGGTTTTGGAGATGTTCAGGTTTTAAAAGGAATTACCACAACTTTTTATCCTGGAAAAACCAATCTAATAATCGGTCAAAGCGGATCTGGAAAAACTGTTTTTTTAAAGTCTTTAATCGGGTTACATACTCCAGAAAAAGGAACCATTTCTTTTGACGGAAGAATAAATACCAATTTTACAGAAGAAGAAAAACAAGAATGGCGCCAAGAAATAGGAATGGTTTTTCAAGGAAGCGCACTTTTCGATTCGCAAACTGTAGAAGATAATGTAATGTTTCCTCTTAAAATGTTTACAAAAAAATCTAGAGAAGAGATGTTAGAACGTGTAAATGTTGTTTTAAAAAGGGTAAAATTAGAAAATTCAAACGATAAGTTACCGGCAGAATTGTCTGGAGGAATGCAAAAAAGGGTTGCCATTGCAAGAGCGATTGTTATGAATCCTAAATATTTATTTTGTGATGAACCAAACTCGGGTTTAGATCCAAGAACAGCTATTGTAATAGACAAATTAATTCAAGAAATTACAGACGAATATAAAATTACAACCGTAATTAACACCCACGATATGAATTCTGTAATGGAAATTGGAGAAAAAATTGTTTTTTTAAACAAAGGAAAAAAAGAGTGGGAAGGTACTAGTGAAGACATCTTCGAAACTGAAAATGAAGCTGTTGTGAGCTTTGTTTATTCTTCTAATTTATTTAAAAAAGTAAGGGAAGCTTATTTAAATAAAACAAAATAAATTTCAAGTTTGTTTTTTATAAAATAACTACTATATTTGCACCCGCTAAGAGAAAAGAATGACCTGGTAGCTCAGTTGGTAGAGCATCTCCCTTTTAAGGAGAGGGTCCTGGGTTCGAGCCCCAGCCCGGTCACAATAGAACGTCTAAACTTAATTGTTTGGACGTTTTTTTTATGTAATACCATTTAAACTTTGAATTCAAGATAATATTTATTATCTTTCGAGGTAAAATTTATTATCTTTCAATATGCCAAAGAAAATTACCTTATCCATTAAAGAAGAATCTGTTGAATTGCGAAAACTATATGAGTCTACCACTACAGAATTACGAAGAGATCGTTTAAAAATGTTATACTACATAAAGTCCGGGAAATACATCTATCGTAATGCGATCGCAAAGAAGCTTGGCAGACGTCCAACCACCATAGGCAATTGGATTAAAGACTATGAAACAGGAGGCCTTTCAAATTTATTAGAAATACATAGCGGAGGTAATAATACCGTTCATATTTCTGATAGAGCAAAAGCCTATATCTCCAAGACATTATCTAACAGCGATACCACCATAACTTCCTATATAGAGTTACAAGCTCATATAGCCGAAGATTTATCAGAGATGATAAATTATGGTGCACTTTATGCACATTGTAGGCGAAAACATAAGTCTAAGCTAAAAGTATCAAGAAAGTCACATTATAAAAAAGACCCGAAAGCCGAAATGGTTTTTAAAAAACCTAGAAAACACTTTTAAATTATTTAGAACAAAACTAAATAAAAATAACTTTGAATCGGTCAATTTATTTTTTCAAGATGAATCTCGTTTTGGATTAATCACCAAACAAAAAAGAGTCACTACAGCTAAAGGCGTTAAACCTATAGCAAAGTACAAACATAGTTATCAGAGTAAATGGCTATGGGGAAGTTTTTCACCCATTACAGGTGAGAGTTTCTGCATGCTAACAGATACTGTGTGTAAAGACTTTTTTATTGAGTATTTAACAGACTTAAGTGCCTGTAATCCTTTGGAACTAAAAATTGTAATTATTGACAATGCAGCTTTCCACTCTACTAAAGATGTAAAATTGCCTGATAATATTATCTTATTACCTATCCCTGCATATTGCCCTGAACTAAATCCAGCTGAAAAAGTTTGGCAATACCTTAAAAGTAAAATTGCAATGAAAATTTATGACACTTTAGATATACTAGAATCCAAAATAGAGCACCTAATTTATCAAATGGATAATAATACCATTAAGTCTATAACCGGATATGAATTTTATCTAAAATCTTTTTATAACGTTTTTAATGTTTAAATGGTATAAGAAACGTATGGGCGAGAAGTTTATGCTGAGCGAAGTCGAAGTGAGCCCCAGCCCGGTCACAATAGAACGTCTAAACTTAATTGTTTGGACGTTTTTTTTATTTAAAAGGTATTATTGTATTTTACGGTTTAAAATTGAGGAATTAATGACTTAAAT
Organism: Polaribacter batillariae; assembly: GCF_017498485.1. Lineage (NCBI taxonomy): Bacteria > Pseudomonadati > Bacteroidota > Flavobacteriia > Flavobacteriales > Flavobacteriaceae > Polaribacter > Polaribacter batillariae. The sequence continues at coordinate 2,893,620 of NZ_CP071795.1, forward strand.
TTTGAAATGATAAACATGAGTACTTTAATCTTACACATGAAAGCACGAATTCTAAGAATAAAGAAAAAAAGAGATAATGTAAATTAGAGTTCTTAACAAAAAAAAAGACGAAACTATTAAGTTTCGCCTTTTGTTTTTTATGAAATAATTGGTCTTATAAAATCATCTATTGTATCAATTCCATTTTTATCTAAATTTTTAATAAATGCAGAACCAATAATCGCTCCATTTGCGTATTTGCAAGCCGTATTAAAGGTCGATTTGTTTGAAATACCAAAACCAACAATTAATTTACTCTTTAAATTCATTGCTTTAATTCTTTTAAAATAGGCAATTTGTTGGTCAGAAATTTCTCCTTTAGCACCTGTAATAGACGACGATGCAACCACATAAATAAATGCTTTTGTATAGGCATCTATTTTTCTAATTCTTTCTTCTTCTGTATTGGGTGTAATTAAAAATACATTTGTTAAACCATATTTTTCAAATAATTGCTGATAATGATTTTCAAACTCTACCATTGGTAAATCTGGGATAATTAACGTATCTATACCACATTCAACTACTTTTTTACAGAATTTATCTTCGCCATATTTTAGCATTTGATTTAAATACCCCATTAAAACCAAAGGTGTTTTATTGGTCTCCTTTATGGTTATTAATTGCTCAAAAACAATATCTAAATTAATTCCGTTTTGTAAAGCTTTGTGACTACTGTCTTGTATGGTTGGTCCATCTGCTAAAGGATCTGAATATGGCAAACCTACCTCAATAAAATCTACCTTACTTTTTTCTAAAGCAGCAATTACTTTTGTAGTGTCCTCTAATTTTGGAAAACCGCAGGTAAAATATATCGATAAGAGGTTTTTATCTTTTTGCTGAAATAATTGTTGAATTGAATTCATATTTATTCGATTTTGTCAGTTCGAGCGCAGTCGAGAACTATTTGTTTAATTGTCATAACCTTTTCGACTGCGCTCAAGGTGACAAATTCTAAAACTACTCTTCTAAATGTTTGATATACGTTTCTAAATCTTTATCTCCTCTTCCAGATAAATTTATCACTACAACTTGGTCTTTTTCCAACTTCATTTTTGGTAAAACTGCCAAAGCATGGGCTGTTTCTAAAGCAGGAATAATGCCTTCGATTTTGGTCAACTCATAAGCTCCAGCTAATGCTTCTTTATCGGTTGCATTCATAAATGTCGCTCTTTTACTCTCGTATAAAAAAGCATGTAGTGGGCCAACTCCTGGATAATCTAAGCCTGCAGAAATCGAGTAAGGCTCTACAATTTGCCCATATTCGTCTTGCATTAAAATGGTTTTACTTCCATGGATAATTCCTACCTCTCCTAATTGTGAAGTGGCTGCACTTTCGCCAGAATGTATGCCTAAACCAGCAGCTTCAACCGCGATTAATTCTACATCTTCATCGTCCATAAAATGATAAAAAGCACCTGCTGCATTAGAACCTCCACCAACACAAGCGATAATCGTATCCGGATTTTCCTTTCCTGTTTTTTCTTTTAATTGCCATTTCATTTCTTCAGAAATAATTGCTTGCAACCTTGCCACCATATCTGGATGCGGATGTGGCCCAACCACAGAACCAATTAAATAAAAAGTTTCTGGATTTTGAATCCAATATCTTATGGCTTCATTAGTGGCATCTTTTAAAGTTTTACTTCCACTTGTGGCAGGCACAACTTTTGCGCCTAACATTTTCATTCTGGCAACATTGGGTGCTTGACGTTCTATATCTTTTTCGCCCATAAAAACCGTACAATCTAATCCCATTAACGCACAAACTGTGGCTGTCGCAACTCCATGTTGTCCTGCTCCAGTTTCTGCAATAATATTGGTTTTGCCCAGTTTTTTAGCGATTAGAATTTGACCAACTGTATTATTCACTTTGTGTGCTCCAGTATGATTTAAGTCTTCTCGTTTCAAATAAATATGTGCGCCATATTTTTCTGATAACCGTTTTGCAAAATACAATGGTGTTGGACGCCCAACATAATCTTTTAACAACGATTTGTATTCTGTTTGAAACTCATTAGATTCGATAATTTGAATGTAATTATCTTCTAATTCTTTTACATTTGGATATAACAATTCTGGAATGAATGCGCCTCCAAATTGTCCGAAATAGCCGTTTTTGTCTGGGTGAAATTTTGATTTCATATTTTTTTTATATTGTTTGTCATTTCGACTTTATGGAGAAATCTCAAAAAATTATTAAAACTTAAGATTTCTCAACTCCATTACATTTCGTTCGAAATGACATTTTTTTTTAAATTTCTCTAATTCTTCTATTTTCTTAACTCCTGGTTTGCTTTCGAACTTGCTATTTACATCTAATGCATAAATTGGTAAATTTAATTTCAATATTTTTTTTACCTCTTCTACATCTTCTAATCCAATTCCACCGCTTAAAAAGAATGGTTTTTTAAAAGGATATTTTTTTAAAACAGACCAGTCGAATTTTGTTCCATTTCCTCCTCTTTCTTTTCCTTTGGTATCGAATAAAAAATAATCTACCACTTCTACATAAGGTTTTAAAACATCAAAATTAAATTCGTCTTTAATCCCAAAAACTTTTATAATTTCTATTTCATTTCTAGAAATTTTGTGTTGATTTTTTTTCTTTTTAATGTGTTTATTTTCTTCAATAAACAAAGCCCTTCTTTCAGCTAATTGCTCTTTTAAATCTGTAATATATTCAACGGATTCGTCGCCATGTAACTGAACAGCTTCTAAACCATATTCTTCTACTAAAGAAATTACAATTTCTTTATATTCATTTACGAAAACACCCGTTTTTTTAATTGATTTTGGAAGTTCAGGAATAATACCTTCGAAATTTCTTTTCGATTTTTCGTAGAAAATAAAACCTAAATAGTCAGGTTGCAATGTTGCAACTTGTTGCATATTTTCTGTAAACTTCATTCCGCAAACCTTTAGTTTCATTCTTTTTATGGTTTAGTCGTTTATTTTTTTAATCGTGTAATTACTAATACTCAAACTTTTTTACACAATTAAACAATTCTACACTTACACTTCTAACGTATTTGACTAATAAATTCTCGACAAGCTTCTCCTGGATTTTCTTCTTTCATAAAATTTTCACCGATTAAAAAACCGTGAAAACCAAACTCTTTTAATCCTGTGATAATTTTTGGGTCTGAAATGCCACTTTCTGAAACTTTTACACAGGTATCAGGAATTTGATTTGATAGTTTTATAGATTGCTCTAAATCGACTTCAAACGTTTTTAAATTTCGGTTATTAATGCCAATAATCTTGTTATCTAAATCGTTAATTTTATCTAAATCTTCTTGTGTATGCACTTCATACAAAACCTCTAAACCTAAATCTACTGCTAAATTTCCGTAGTTTCTTAATTCTGTTGAAGTTAAACAAGAAGCAATTAGTAAAATAACATCTGCGCCAATGGCTTTTGCTTCCACAACCTGAAAGCCATCTACAATAAAATCTTTTCTTAAAATAGGTTTTTGTTGATTGATAACTCTTGCTTCCATTAAATCTGCCATGGTTCCTCCAAAAAAGGAAGTATCTGTTAAAATAGATTGTGCTGCTACATTTGCTTCTAAATATCCGTTGGTAACTTCTGCAATTGTAGCTGTATCGTTAATAATTCCTTTGGATGGAGATTGCCTTTTAAACTCGGCAATAATTCCGGTAGAACCCACTTCTAGCAGAGATTTTTTTAATGAAAAAGTTGTTTTTTTAAAACTCGGACTTTCCACTAATTTCTTTACAGGAACTTCTGCTTTTATCTTAGCAATTTCCTTCTTTTTAAATGCGATTATTTTATCTAAAATTGTCATTTTTCTGTACTAATTTGTCTTTTCGACTTTATGGAGAAATCTTAAAAAATTATTAAAACTTAAGATTTCTCAACTCCATTATATTTCGTTCGAAATGACATTACTTATTTATTATTTAATCTTTTATTTCTATATCTTAAAAAAAAGAAAACAATTACTCCAACAATTAAACCAACAATTGTATGCTTAAATAATTCTTTAGTTTGTATTCCAATTGCCACTCCCATTAATAAAAATGCTGGAATAATTAGAATTAAATTGTTTTTCTTTTTTGCCATCTTATAATTTTCTGACCCTTCAGGTTTCTAAAACCTGAAGGGTCTTTTCTATTTATAAACTTACTAACTTATCTAACGTTTGTTTCGCTTTCAATCCAAAAAGCGAACTTTTTGCTTCCTCAAAAGCATTTTCAAAAGACTTTGCATCATCAACAATTGTTAATGCAAAAGCAGCATTTGTTAATACCACATTGTTTTGTGCTTCTGTACCATTACCTTCTAAAATTGTTTTAAAAATTTTAGCAGCATCTGCCACAGAATTTCCTCCAAATATTTCTGATTGCTGAATTCTTTTTTGTCCTAAATCTTCTGGATTCATCATTTGTTCTCCGTTTTTAGTGAACAATTTAAATCCGCTTGTTAAAGAAATTTCATCATAACCATCTAATGCGTGAATAATACCGTAATTGATATTTTCTTCTTGCAAAATGTAATTATACAAACGTGCAATTTCTAAATTAAAAGTACCTAACATATGGTTTTTAGGTGAACTTGGGTTTACCAAAGGTCCTAACATATTAAAAAATGTTTTTAATGCCAACGCTTTTCTTGTGGGCCCAACAGCTTTCATGGCTGGATGAAATTTTGGCGCATGTAAAAAACAAATATTAGCTTTCTCTAAATGTTCTTTTAGAACGTTCTCATCATTTGTGAAATTATACCCAAAACTCTCCAACATATCTGATGAACCCGATTTCGAAGACACAGAATAATTCCCGTGTTTTGCCACTTTTTGACCAGTTCCTGCAACAATAAAAGAGGTTATTGTTGAGATATTAAAAGTATCTTTTCCATCGCCACCAGTTCCAACGATATCAATGGTGTTATAGTCAGAAAAATCTACTTTTATTGCCAATTCTTTTAAAGCATTTCTGAACCCAGAAAGTTCATCAACAGTAATTGGGCGCATCATAAAAACAGTCATAAAAGACGCTAAATGTGCATTATTGTATTTCTCGGAAGCAATGTTTATTAAGATTTTTTTTGCTTCTTCTTTCGACAATCTTTCGTGGTTATAAAGTCTGTTTAAAATTTGTTTCATGGCTCTTTTAATTTCCCCAAAGGGGAAAACACTCTTATGTTTATTTGACTTTTTTTATCTTATTTTTCTTACTCTATTTACTTTCTGCGAAAACTTGCTCGTTCCTTCCCTTTGGGAAGGTTAGGATGGGCTTTTGCTATGCTTATTAATAAAGTTCGTAACCAATTGCTCGCCAACATCTGTTAAAATTGATTCTGGGTGAAATTGAACTGCAGAAATTGGAAATGCTTTATGCTCAATGGCTTGAATTCCTCCTTCTTCATCTCTTGCCGTAACTTGAATTTCTTCTGGAAAACCTTCATCTGTTGCTGCCCAAGAATGATAACGTGCTGCTAAAAATATTTCTGGAACGTCTTTAAAGATTGTCGCTGAAGGGTCTGTGACCCTCATTTCTGTAGCAACTCCGTGAAAAACTTCATCTAAATTGATGATTTTTCCTCCGAAAACTTCTGTAATTGCTTGCAACCCTAAACAAACGCCGAATATTGGTTTGATGCCTGCATAGGTTTTAATGACTGCTTTTAAAATTCCTGCTTCATCTGGAATTCCAGGTCCTGGAGATAACATTATCATCTCATAATTACCAACCTCTGCAATGCTGATTTCATCGTTTCTAAAAACTGCAGGAAAATTTCCTGTAATTTTCTCTACCATATGCACCAAATTGTAGGTAAACGAATCGTAATTGTCTAATATTAATATTTTCATATTTTTTTGTTGTGTAATCGTTTAATTGTGGATTTGTTTAATTGTTGATTTCTGAAAAGTTTTAAAGATTTTATATCCAATAAAAATTACTAAGAGAATATTTAAAACCCACCAAGCACAAAATCCAATATATGCAATTTTCTCAGAAATAGTCATACTTTCTAAACTCCAATATGGTCCTGAAATTTTATCATAAAAATCCTCATAAATTAATAACTTAAGGCCAATAATTAAATATATAATTATATCAAAAATTATAAAAAGTACTCCTAAAATGATGTTTTTAATTGTAAATATTTTCTTCATTCCTCAATTTGCGTTAGGGATTGAAACGGCATCCTTTTTATGCTTAATTTAATATGTACTATTGTCTTTTAAATTCAATTCTTTTTTAATTAGAATAAATGCTGAAATAAATTTAGCATAAAAAGATATAGTGGAAAGCCCGTTAAAACGCCCAAATTAAAAATAATTAAATTATTATTACTCTTAACTAACTTTTGTTATTTATAAATACCTACAAGGTCTTCGAGATTTTGCAGGATACTTTATATGTTTTCCGCTAAAATCAACGCTTTTTTTAACGCGGCTAACTTATTATTTACTTCTTGTAATTCCTTTTTTTCGTCGGAATGAATTACGATTCCTGCGCCTGCTTGCGAATACAAAACGTTGTTTTTACTAACGAAAGAACGAATGGCAATCGCCAAATTTACAGAACCATCTAAACCGATAATGCCAACTGCGCCACCATAAAATCCTCGTGTTTGATTTTCATATTTGTCAATCAATTCCATTGCTTTGTACTTTGGTGCACCACTTAAGGTTCCTGCTGGAAACGTATCGCCCACAATTTCAATGGGATTTCCTTTAATTTGCCCTCTAACTGTGGAAACTAAATGAATTACGTGGCTAAAATACTGCACTTCTTTAAAAACTTCTACAGTTACATTATCAGCGTGCTTACTTAAATCGTTTCGTGCCAAATCTACCAACATTACGTGCTCTGCAGTCTCCTTTTTGTCTTCGGATAATTTTTTACCCAATTTTAGATCTTCTGCCATATCGCCAGTTCTTCTGAAAGTTCCTGCAATTGGGTTAATGGTGGCTTTTCCTGCGGAAATCTTAATTTGTGCTTCTGGTGAAGAACCCATTAATTTAAAAGAACCATAATCGAAATAAAACAAATATGGTGATGGATTTATAGAACGTAATGCTCTATACACATTAAATTCGTCTCCTTTAAATTTTTGTTGAAACTGACGTGATAAAACCAGTTGAAAAACATCTCCTCTTTTACAGTGCGATTTTGCTTTTTTTACATAATCGATAAATTCATCGCCAGTTACGTTTGATGTTTCTTCGCCGACAATTTCGAATTTTTGCGTGTTAAAGGCTTGTGCATCGATTATGGTTTGAATTTCTTTGATGCGAGAATCTGTACCTTCTTCGATATTTTCTATCAGAATCATTTCGTCATTAAAATGATTGATAGCAATTATGAATCTGTAAAAACTGTATTGCATTTCTGGAATTGCAGAAGGTGCTTTTTGGTTTTTAAATTGAATGTTTTCGAAATATTGAACAGAATCGAACGTAGAATATCCATACAAACCATTGAATGATTTTAATTCGGTAGGACAATCTAAATCTATAGAGTTTGTGAATTTATCGAATAATTCATAGAAATTTTTATCGATTTTTTGAGAACTTATTTGTGCTCCTTTATGAGAAACCAAAAACTGATTCTCTTCTACTTTTATAGATAAAATGGGGTCAATCGCAATAAAGGAAAAACTTTCTTCTTTACTGTGATAATCGGAACTTTCTAATAAAAGCGTATTTGCAAATTTATCTCTAAAACGCAAATACAAACCTACAGGTGTTACTGTGTCTGCAATTTTTGTTTTATGAATTGTTTTAAATTGTGTTTTTTTCATTTTTCTTTGTCTGGTCGAGCGCAGTCGAGACTTAAATTAACCTCTCGACTGCGCTCGAGGGAATCTTTATTTTTTTAATAAAACTAAAAACAAAAAGGCTTATCGTGAGATAAGCCTTTTTATATATTTACTATATAGGTTTTGTTCTCACTTATTGATTAAGAGAGTTCCACCACCAAATATTTTTTATATTCATATTCATTACTTCGCAAAAATAAGGCAGATTTTTAAATTAAGCAACCTTTATTTTGAATTTATTTTGAAGATTTCTGAGATACTAATTTGATAAATTTCACAAATAGAAAAAATCACAAAATTTAATGCTACGAATTCACGAATTATTTATCACACAGATTTGCACAGATTTCATTTCTTCACATTTATCGGTACAAATCTGTGAAATTCGTGTATCTCTTTTTTTATTTACGAATAATCTTCACATTCATTTCTTCTACCTTTTTATCAGACAAAATTGAAGGTGCATTGAATAATAAATCTTCGGATGAACCTGTTTTTGGAAATGCCATTACTTCTCTAATAGATGCTTTCTTTTCTAAAATCATCATTAAGCGATCAATTCCCCAAGCAATTCCTCCATGTGGTGGCGCTCCATATTGGAATGCTTTGTACATGGTTCCTACGCTTTTAAGCATTTCCTCTTTATTATAACCCATATTTTTATAGGTGGCTTCTAAAATTTCTGCTTTGTGCGCACGAACGGAACCTCCACCAATTTCATAACCATTTAAAATTAAATCGTATTGTTGTGCGATTATGGTTCCAATTTCTTCATCATTTCCATTCATATGTTTTTCTAAATCATACACTGCTGGCATCGAAAATGGATTGTGCGTAAACGTCCATCTTCCTTCTTCTGTTTTTTCGAACATTGGAAAATCTATTACCCAAGCTGGTCTTAATTCTTTTGGGTTTATCAACTTTAAAATACGTCCCATTTCTTGACGAACGGCATCCAACGCTTTATTTGCAGTTGCGTAATCTGCTGCAGAGAAAAATACAATATCGCCCACTTTTGCATTGGTAATTTTTATGATGTTTTCTGCAATTTCTTCGCCTAAAAACTTAATTATTGGCGATTGTAAATCATTTTCATTTACAATAATGTAAGCCAAACCTCCTAAACCATTTTGCTGTGCAATGGCAGTTAAATTTTCAATTTGCCCTTTAGACATTCTTTTGTTTCCTTGTTCTTTTGCAGAAACCTTGATACATTTTACAATTCCACCTTCTTCAATGGGTTTACTAAAAACCTGAAAAGTAGTATCTTTTACAATGTTTGTAATGTCTTGCATTTGCAAACCGTAACGTAAATCTGGTCTGTCACAACCATATTTATCCATGGCATCTTTATAAGTAATGACTTCAAAAGGATGTAAAATCCATTTTTTGCCATAAATTTTACGCACCACTTCATTAAACATTTTTGTGTTTAAATCGATGATTTGTTGCATACTTACATATGCCATTTCGATATCTAATTGTGTAAATTCTGGCTGTCTGTCTCCACGAGAATCTTCGTCTCTAAAACAGCGTGCAATTTGAAAATATTTTTCAAATCCACCTACCATTAACATTTGCTTGAATTGTTGTGGTGCTTGTGGCAACGTGTAAAAAGAACCTGATTGCTTTCTTGTTGGCACAATAAATTCTCTGGCACCTTCATCTGTTCCTGCAGTTAAAATAGGCGTTTCGATTTCTAAAAATTCTTCTTCATCTAAAATATCTCGAAGTAATTTAATTACTTTATGACGATTTACAATGGCTCTACGAACCTCATTATTTCTGTGATCTAAAAATTTATATTGAAAACGAACCGTTTCATTCGATTTTGTGGCTCTTTTTATTTCAAAAGGTAAGGTTTTAGAAAGGTTTAAAATTTCTAAAGTTGATGTTTCTAATTCAATTTTACCGGTTCTTAAACTTGCATTATAATCGTCTTTATTTCTTTGAACCACAACTCCAGTCACAGAAATCACAGATTCTGGTTTCAACTTTACCAGTTCATCTAAATTCGGGAACGATTCTCTACTCAAACGAACTTGAAAAACCTGATTGCTAGAATCTCGTAAATCGATAAACATTAATTCTCCATGATCTCTTACACTCGAAACCCAACCAGATAAAGTCACTTTTTGGGTAATAGATTCTTCAGATAATTGCGAAATTTTATGCGTTCTGTATTCTTCTTTTATAACAATAGGAATTTCTGGTAATTCCTCTTCTTTTTCAAATTTCGATTCACTTCCAGCTTCCAACTTCCTACTTCCATCTTCAGATTTGTCACTTCCAACTTCCATCTTCTCACTTCCTGCTTTTTCTCCAGCAAGTTGCTCCAATATTCCAGCTCGAATCGCTTTTCCAGAAGCACCTTTACCAATAATTGCAATTACTTTTCCGACAAGAATTCCTGCTTTTCCTTGGTTTCCTGCTTTAATATCGTTTGCAATGGCTTCATTTTCTGAAATTACTTTTTCTATAGCTTCAAAAATTTGAGCTTCCGAAATGGTATTGTCATCAAAATACTTTTTAAAATCGAAAGTTCTGTCTTTTAAGTAGGATGTAATTCCGTTTTGAACCAAAACAGACGTAATTTTATCATTTTTAAACAATTGGAAAATTTCAATTAAATGATTGATATCGTGAATGTTTTTATATTCCTCTGCACCCAGATTGTTTACCAACGTTTTTGCCACAAAAGACGGATCTTGAATCGCATTATTAATCGTCATAAATGTTTTAGAACGAATGGCATCTGCCGTAAAAAACTTGGCATCTTGAGGTAAAACACCACCTTTAATTAATACAGATTCTACTGCATGTGGCAATGCACTTGCATCGATTTTTATAGAATTTACCACTTCTTTTATCGACACAAAAGGAATGTCTGGTTCCGCAATAAAGCGATAATCTGCTTCAAACTCCTTTTTACGCATGGTTTTGGTTTGCTTTAAATCTGCATCCCATAAAACCGTGGTTTGGTCTGGCCTAAACTCTTTGTGTTCTATATAATAATTTAACTGTTTTTCTACCTCTTCTTTTAAAGCATCCACCATAAACTTAAAAGAATTCAGGTTTTTGATTTCGGTTCTTGGGTTTAAATTATAGGTATGTTTTTTACGAAGCGACACAGAAACATCCGATTTGAACTCACCTTTTTCTAAATTCGCTTCAGAAACTCCTAAATTCTGTACAATTCGTTGAATATATTGTGCATACGTAGATGCATCTTCTATATTTCTAATACAAGGTTCCGTAACAATTTCAATTAAAGGAACTCCAGCTTTGTTAAAATCGACTAACGAAATTTTCTTTTCGTGCATTAATTTTGCAGCATCTTCCTCGATATGAACTTGCGTTAAATTTACCGTAAATTGCGAACCATCATTTCTAAAACAAGAAACTTCTCCATCTGGAATTACAGGATTATGAAACTGTGTAATTTGTATGTTTTTTGGATTATCAGGGTATTCGTAATGTTTTCTGTCCCAAGAAATTACTTCATTCGAAAATGTTGATTTTACGGCTTTTCCAAAGTAAATTGCTTTTGTAATCGCTTCTTTATTTATTGCTGGTAAAACGCCCATTTGTCCAGTACAAACCGAACAGATATTCGTATTCGGAATTTCCGTTTCTTCATTGGGGCAAGAACAAAATAATTTTGTGTTTGTATTTAAACGAACATGCGTTTCTAAACCGATAATTAATTCTAAATCGTGTGCTTTTAAAGCATCGTGTATTTGATCTAATTCCATTATAAAATATCGTTTAAAAAGTTCGCAAATTGTAAGACTTGTGCATCTTTTTTCTTGTCTGCTGTAATTTGTAGTCCTGTTTCAGTACCTTTTGGGATTGTTAATGTTGGTAATTCTCCCAAACTAAAACCAACAGTATAAGCATCAGATAAATACATGGCTAAAGGGTTTTGTAAACTCTCGCCAATTTTAGGTGGATTTGCAGGTGTTACTGGCGACAAAATCACATCAACTTCATTAAAATCTTCACTAAATCTTTGGGATATTTGGTTTCTTAAATTTTGTGCTTTTAAGTAAATTTCATCAGAAAAACCTTGTGATAAAACTTGATTTCCACCCACAATTCTTCTTTTTGATTCTTCAGAAAAGTTTTCTGAACGCGTAATTGAATAGGTGTCTTTTAAATTCTCGCCTTCGATTCTTGCTCCGTAATTTGTGCCGTCTAAACGCGATAAATTAGAAGCAGTTTCTGCCATTGCCAACGTATAATACGTAGAAACTAAAACATCTGCATTAAAAAAATCTAATTCTTTTATTGCAATTCCTTTGGTTTTCATTTTTTCAATCGTTGCTAAAAAGTCTTGTTTTATTTCTGGCGAAATTGCTTCATTTTCGATAAAATTTTTAAAATAACCCACTGTTTTTATGGCTGATGCATTTGAGATTGCATCTTCTAAAATTTCTTCAGAAGCATAACTTGTTTGGTCTTTTACATCTTTACCACTCATTATATTTAGTACAATTCTAATGTCTTCAATAGATTTTGCAATGGGGCCAACACAATCTGTAGAAGATGCGTATGCCATTAATCCGTAACGAGAAATTCGTCCGTAAGTTGGTTTTAAACCATACACTTTATTGTAACCTGCTGGCTGACGAATAGAACCTCCAGTATCTCCACCAATTGAAAACGTGGTAAAATCTTTGGCAACATTCACTGCAGAACCTCCAGAAGAACCTCCACCAACTAAAGCTGGATTTATAGCGTTTTTTACGGCCCCAAAAATGGTGTTTTCAGATGAAGAACCATGCCCAAAACTATCTCCATTTTCTTTTACTAAAGGAATGGCGCCTGCATCTAATAACTTCTGAATAGCTGTTGCTGTATAAGAAGATTTATAATTTTTCAATAAATTGGAACTTGCAGTTGTGTAGGTACCTTGAACCATATACACATCTTTAATTCCGAATGGAATTCCCTCTAAAAGTCCAATTTCTTGGCCATTTTCAATCTTTTCATCAACTTTTTTAGCTAATTCTAAAGCTGTTTCTTCTAAAAGTGAATTGACAGTATTATGTGTATTTTGTTTTAATAAATCTAATTTTTCTTGTACCAAATCTGTACACGAAATTTCTTTAGACATCAATTGCTGATGTATTTTTTTTATCTGCGACTCCATATTAATCTTCTATCACTTTAGCAACCACTAAAAATCCGTTTTTTTCTTTTGGGAAATTCTCGACAATTATTTCTTTTTCAATCTTAGAACTCTCAATCACAACATCTTCTCTTAAATCATTTAAAGAAACTACATTATTATTAACAGCATTATTAGAATTGTTATTCTGATTCGCATTTTTAATTATGTTAAATAATTTATTTACAGATTCTGATGGTTCTGCACCTTTAATACTCGACAAAATATCGACTGTCATCATTTTACTCATTTCTTTAATTTTTAAATTAAAATCCTGAAGCGAGTTCAGGACATAAAAAAAACCTTCCGATTTGGAAGGCTCTATATATTTTTTTTAAAACAACAACCTCCCTTCCTAAAAATTAGGATTATTGAAATTACGATTGTTATTATTATTTGTCATATTCATTGTTATGCAAGCAAATATATGTAGAATAAATGATTCAAAAACCTCTTTTCTACGTTTTTATGCAAGCATTATAGTATCTTCAAAAATTCGAAGTATAATTATTAATATCATAAAAATAAGAATAAAATTCTCTTGTTAAATTATTTTTTGAGAGTTTTCTAAAGGTCGGGATTGTAGCCTATCTTTAGCGTAGTAGAAAAATTTATCTTTTTATTTGTTCTCGATATAAAATCATTCATTTTTCACAAATTCACTCGAACTGACCTAAAAAAAATGTAGCTTCAATCTCTAGCGAACTTAGTCAAACTCATAAAAAGAGTTTTTTCAGCATAAAATAATGCTATTTTTAATCGAAAAACACATTTAATTTTGTAACTTATACTACTTTTCTTTTAAGAAAAAATACATTTATAAAACACTAAATATCAAATATTTAATGTCTTTCGACAGAACTTTAGAAAAACTAAAAATACTCGCAGATGCTGCCAAGTACGACGTTTCTTGTTCCTCTAGTGGAAGCAATCGCGCAAACAAAAATAAAGGTTTAGGAGATGCTACAGGAATGGGAATTTGTCATTCTTATACAGAAGATGGACGCTGCGTTTCTTTGCTAAAAATACTATTAACCAACCATTGTATTTTCGATTGTGCCTATTGCGTTACCCGAAAAAGTAACGATGTAAAACGTGCCGCTTTTAAAGTACAAGAAGTGGTAGATTTAACCATTAATTTTTACAGAAGAAATTATATCGAAGGTTTGTTTTTAAGTTCTGGCATTTTTAAAAGTGCAGATTATACCATGGAACGTTTGGTGGCAGTTGCCAAAAAACTACGTTTAGAAGAAAATTTTAATGGCTATATTCATTTAAAATCTATTCCTGGAGCTTCAGACGAATTAATGCGAGAAGCAGGTTTATATGCAGACAGATTGAGTGTCAACATAGAAATTCCTACAAAAAGCGGATTAAAACTATTAGCTCCAGACAAAAATTTCGACGATTTTATAAAACCAATGGATAAAGTTAAAAATGAAATTATTCAATACAAAGCTGAAAAGAAAATTATAAAAAGCACCCCTAAATACGCGCCTGCAGGACAAAGTACGCAAATGATTGTGGGTGCAAGTGGCGAAAACGATTTTCAGATTTTAAAAACATCGGAATATTTTTATAAAAGTTACCATTTAAAACGAGTTTATTTTTCGGGTTATGTTCCTATTAGTTACGACAGTCGTTTGCCCAAAATTGGTAGTGAAGTGCCTATGTTGCGTGAAAATAGACTGTATCAATCTGATTGGTTGTATCGTTTTTATGGGTTTCAAATTAATGAAATTGTAAACGAGCATCATCAAAATTTAGATTTAGATATCGACCCAAAATTAAGTTGGGCATTAAGAAATTTGCACGAATTTCCTATAGATGTAAACAAAGCCGATAAAAGAATGTTGGCGAGAATTCCTGGAGTTGGTATGAAATCTGTAGCTAAAATTTTAATGGCAAGACGTTATCGAAAACTAAATTGGGATCATTTAAAGAAAATAGGCATCGCTTTTAACAGAGCGCAATATTTTATTATTTGCGATAGCAATCAATTTGAAACAAGAGATTTATCTGCTGAAAAATTAAAAGCGATTATTTTAAAGAATTCCACTAGTAAATATGATAAATTATTGAGTCCGCAATTGAATTTGTTTGAAAGTAGTTAATCCTAAAAAAGTTTTGCCATTTTGAGCGAAACACAGCGAAGTCGAAAAATCTTAGTGTCAAACTAAAATTTTAAAGATTTCTCCACAAGGTCGAAATGACAAGGTTTGTATTGATAAATTAGAAGTTCAATTGTCATTTGGTTTGAAACGCAGTGAAGTCGAAAAATCTTAGTCTCGAACTAAAATTTTAAAGATTTCTCCACAAGGTCGAAATGACAGGGTTTGTATTGATAAATTTGAAGTTCGATTGTCATTTTGAGCGAAACACAGCGAAGTCGAAAAATCTTAGTCTCGAACTAAAATTTTAAAGATTTCTCCACAAGGTCGAAATGACAGGGTTTGTATTGATGAATTTGAAGTTCGATTGTCATTTTGAGCGAAACACAGTGAAGTCGAAAAATCTTAGTCTCGAACTAAAATTTTAAAGATTTCTCCACAAGGTCGAAATGACAGGATTTGTATTGATGAATTTGAAGTTAGATTGTCATTATGAGCGAAACATAGTGAAGTCGAAAAATCTTAGTAATAAACTAAAACTTTAAAGATTTCTCCACAAGGTCGAAATGATAAAAATTAAGTAAATTTTTAATGACAGCAAAAACACTTATTTACGACGGTTCTTTCGAAGGCTTTTTGTCTTGCGTTTTTTACGTTTTCGAATATAAAATTGAAAAGGTAAAAATTCAAAACGAATTCGTTGTTCAAAATAGTTTGTTTTCAGAAAACCAAACAGTTATAACCCATAAAGAAAAAGCAGACAGAGTTTGGAAAGGTTTAAAAAACAAAGCCTCTAAAAACTCTTGCACGAAAATTTATTACGCTTTTTTAAGTGAGCAAGAAAATGTTGAAAACACTCTACTCGACTACATTTCTTATATTTTTAAAAGCACCACAAAAGTCGATACCGATTTTTCGTACTCCAGTGCTTTAAAAATCTCTCAAATTGCAAAAAAGGTAAGTAGAGAAAAACACAGAATGGAAGCATTTGTTCGTTTTCGACTAACAAAAGACCAAATTTATTTTGCCAATATTTCTCCCGATTTTAATGTACTACCCTTAATCGCTAAACATTTTAAACGAAGATATGCAGACCAAAAATGGGTTATTTACGACATTGCAAGACATTATGGGTTGTTTTACAATTTAAAAACAGTAGAAATCATCCACATAAATTTCCCTTCGAATTTCGATTTTTCGAAAACCAACGAAAATTATTTTGCAGATGAAGAATTTGATTTTCAGAAGTTATGGCAACACTATTTTAAAAGCACCAATATTACCGAAAGAAAAAACATAAAATTACATGTAAAACATGTTCCTAAACGTTATTGGAAATATTTAAGTGAAAAACAACCCGATTTTTAATCGAAAAAAAAATCTTCTGTGGTTCTGTCTCAAGAATCGTTGGTTTCAAGAAATTCTTTATTTCGTTACCAAAAATTTTTAAATAAAAAACCGATTTTTATAAATTATAATGCCGCTTTTAACTCGTCTCTTTCTTTAATTAACTCCATAATTTCTTCTGGAGATAAATAGTACTTTTTTATGCGATTTTTGTAATTTTCAGGAATATCAGAATTGTTTAAAATAAAATCTTTTGTTTTTAAAATATATTGCTCCATATTGTGTTTTACAGCAAAACTATCTGCGGCTCTTTCTGCTTCGATTATGTGGTTGTCTGACAATAAATATTTAATTCCGAACCAAATTAAATTCAACTTGTTTCGATGTTGATAATCCATAATATGCCCTAATTCATGCCCAATCCAACCAATAAAAATATCTTTAGGAATATCTACTGTAGAAAATTCTCTTCCAGAAATTTTAAATTTTTCGCTAATTAAAATCAAAAATTTTCGATTCTTTTTCGTTTTAAAAAAACTACCAAAAGTAGGTCTTGCCTGCATTGTAGATTTTTTAATATTTTTCTTAAACTTAAACTCTATATGTACGTTTTTTAGCTGTGGGTAATGCTGTAACGCAAATTCGACCTCTTCTTTAATATTAGATGGTATAATATGTTTATTAGACATTAATTATTTTGTTTTTTTTAACAATTTATAATCAATAAATATAGCGCATACAAACCGCTTATTCGTGCTTTTATGCTTAAATTTGTAACTCTTTTAAAAAGCACTTCAAAAAGGATGAAAAAATTATTCAATTTCCTATATTCTACACGTTTAATGGCTGTTTTATTTATCGTATTTGCGACAGCAATGGGCATTGCCACTTTTATTGAAAACGATTTTGGTACACAAACTTCTAAAGCACTTATTTACAACACTTGGTGGTTCGAATTAATTATGGTTTTTTTCGTAATTAACTTTTTTGGAAATATTTTTAGATATCGTTTGTATAAAAAAGAAAAGTGGGCTGTTTTAATGTTTCATGCTGCATTTTTACTTATTTTAATTGGTGCAGGAATAACACGTTACATTGGTTATGAAGGAATTATGTTAATTGAAGAAGGCCAAACCACCAACAAGTTTTTATCGGAAACCATCTATTTAAACGCTATTGTAGATGATGGCAATTTACAAAAACCAGAAATTAATGAACCCATAATGCTTTCTGCTTGGGGAAACAATTCTTGGTCGTATTCAAATACTTTTAAGACAAAAGAGAATCATATTGATTTTTCTTTCGAGTTGGTTGATTATATTCCGTGGGCAGAAAAAAAATTAGTAGAAGATAAAAATGGAGTAGAACATTTATTTTTTGTGGAATCTTCGGAAGGAACACGCCACGAACATTGGATTAAAAAAGGAACACTACAAAACATCCATGGAATTTTAGTTGGTTTTGAAGCCAACGAGCAAAATGCATCTATTAATTTTACCAATAAAGATGGTGTTTTAAAAATGAAAACAAAAGCAGATGGAGATTGGTTTCGAATGGCAGACCAAAAAAGAGGAAAGATTGTAAAAGATTCTTTACAAGAATTCCAATACTTAACGCTGCATAATATAGAAAATTTACAATTTGTAATTCCAAGACCTGTAGAAAAAGGAAGTATAAAAACCGTTCGCGGTCCAAAAGACGATAAAAAACAAGATTTAATTATTCTAGATGTTACAGCCAATAACGAAACAAAAAGAGTAGAACTTTTAGGCGGAAAATTTAATTCTCAAGGCTCTAAAGAACTGGCTGTTGGTGGTTTAAATTTTAGAATGCTGTATGGTTCTAAAATTTTAGAAACTCCTTTTTCTATTAAATTGAATGATTTTCAGTTAGATAAATATCCTGGTTCCGAAAGTGCTGCAGCATATGCAAGTGAAGTAACTGTTATCGATACTGATGAAACCTTCGATTACCGCATTTATATGAACCACATTTTAGACCATAAAGGTTATAAATTTTTTCAAGCGAGTTACGATTTGTCTGGACAAAAAGAAGAAACACACCTATCTGTAAATCACGATTTCTTAGGAACTTTTGTGACCTATTTAGGATATTCTCTTTTATATACAGGTTTAATTTGCATTCTTTTTGCAAAAAACACGCGTTTCGACGATTTAAAAAAAGGATTGAAAAAAATCAGAAAGAAAAAACTAACCTTATCCATTTTTGCAGCAGTTTTACTAAGCACTTCTGGTTTTTCACAACATGATGATCATAAATCAAGTAAATTATCTACCCAACAAATAGATTCGATTTTAAAAGCCAACATGGTAGATGCCAAACACGCAGAAAGCTTTAATAAATTAGTGATACAAGATGCTGGTGGTAGAATGAAACCTGCACATACCTTTGCATCGGAATTGGTTCGAAAAGTAAGTAAAACAGACAAATTTAAAGGTATGGAACCTAGTCAGGTTTTATTATCTATAATTGAAAACCCATATTTATGGTACGAAGTTCCTGTTATTTATTTAGAAAAAGGAAATAAAGAAATAAGAGAATTTATTGGTATTGATACAGATGCAGAATTTGCAAGTTTGTCCGATTTTTTCAATTCGAAAGGCGAGTATCTAATTCAAAATAAAGTAGCAGAAGCTCAAAAGAAAAAGGTTCGTAACAAGTTCGAAAAAGACCTTATAAATATCGATAAAAGAATTGGTTTGTTATACAGTGCTATTGGGGGTGGAATTTTAAAAATATATCCAATACCAAATGACGATAATAACAAATGGGTTTCTAGACCAGAAGCTTCACAAGCAAATTTTAAAGGAACAGACTCTGTTTTTGTGCGCCAATCTTTACCTGTTTACATTCAGTTTTTACAAAAAGCAAAGCAAACGAACGATTATACAGAGGCTAATAAAATTTTAGACGGAATTAAGAAGTTTCAGAAAAAATTTGGAGCAGCAGTGTATCCTTCAGAAAGAAAAATAGAATTAGAAATTAGCTATAATAAAATTCAACCTTTTCAAAAATTGGCTACCTATTATGGTTTTGTAAGTTTGTTTTTAATCATTTTTGTGATATGGCAAATATTCAATTCTAAAAGATGGGTTAACACCATTGTAAAAGTTTTAATTGCAATTACAGCTGGATTATTCATTTTTCACACCTTAGGTTTAATTTCACGTTGGTATATTAGTGGAAATGCACCTTGGAGCAATGCGTATGAGTCAATTATTTTTGTTGCTTGGGCAACTATGTTGTTTGGGCTTTTTATGGGAAGAAAATCTGCCTTAACCATTACAGCAACAGCATTTTTAGTTGCGATTACATTAGGTTTTGCTCATCAAAACTGGTTAGATCCAGAAATTGCAAACCTGCAACCTGTTTTAAATTCTTGGTGGCTTTTGGTACATACTTCTATTATTGTAGCCAGTTATGGCCCACTTTCTTTAGGAATGATTTTAGGAATTTGTGCACTTCTTTTAATGGTTTTTACCAACGAAAAAAATAAAAAGAAAATGGATTTAAACATCAAAGAAATTACCATTATTAACGAAATGGCAATTACTGTGGGTTTAATAATGCTTACCATTGGAAACTTTTTAGGTGGTATGTGGGCGAACGAAAGTTGGGGTCGTTATTGGGGTTGGGATCCCAAGGAAACTTGGGCACTAATTTCTATTATGGTATATGCATTTGTGTTACATAT
This sequence comes from Polaribacter batillariae, assembly GCF_017498485.1. Classification (NCBI taxonomy): domain Bacteria; kingdom Pseudomonadati; phylum Bacteroidota; class Flavobacteriia; order Flavobacteriales; family Flavobacteriaceae; genus Polaribacter; species Polaribacter batillariae. The sequence continues at coordinate 2,913,803 of NZ_CP071795.1, forward strand.
GCGTTTAATTCCTGGTTTACGTGGAAAATATACTTTTAATTTATGGTCTATAATTGCGTATGCTTCTATAATGATGACATATTTTGGCGTAAACTTTTATTTATCTGGGTTGCATTCTTATGCAAGTGGAGATAGAGTAATTACACCAACATCAGTTTATTATTCTGTTGGTTTTGTGGCAATTTTAGGAACCTTTGCATTTATTAAATACAAAAAATATTATAAAAAATAATTTTACAGAGAAGTAACTTTCTATTTTCATTAGAAAATGTATTTTTGCTCCTCAAAAAATAATCATAAAAAAACATCATGTTTCATAAAAATATAAAATTAATTTTAGCTGGTTTAATTACTGTTTGGGCTGTATATCAATTTAGTCAAGGAAATATAATGAATGGAATTTCCATCTTATTATTAGCTGGAATTTTTGTGTTATTCTACTTTAAAAACGAATTTATTTTATTGGCTTTTTTACAGCTAAGAAAGCAAAATTTCGAAGGAACTAAAAAATGGTTAGGTTATATAAAAAATCCTGAAGCTGCTTTAACAGTAAAACAACAAGGTTATTACAATTATTTGCATGGCATTATGCTAAGTCAAACGAATATAACACAGGCCGAAAAATATTTAAGAAAAGCGGTAAAATTAGGCCTGTCAATGGATCATGATTTGGCTATGGCTAAGTTACAATTAGCTGGTATTGCAATGACGAAAAGACGTAAACGTGAAGCTACTAATTTAATGGCAGAAGCTAAAAAATTAGACAAACACGGCATGTTAAAAGAGCAAATGACCCTAATGAAACAACAAATGAAGAAGATTTAAAATGCTTCAATTATAGATACAAAAAAATCCGCTGTAAACTTTACAGCGGATTTTTTTCTCTATAAAAACACCTTCATTACGATTTCTTTTTTATGATGAAATAGAAAGGGAAAAAAGGATGTTTTATTACGGTAACACCAAAATGAATATTTTTTTAGACTAATATTTGGTTTTAATTATTGTTTTTCATAAATTAGACTATTAATTAATTCATTATAAAAAGATGGCATTACCAAAACAAATTATAGTAAAAGAGAGTATTAAAGAATTAAAATCATTACAAAAAAAGAGTAAAGCTTTATTTATTCCACGACTTAGAATGCTACAAGTCATTAAAGAACATAAAGAGCCACTATCTAAAAACGCTTTAGCCAAATTAGTTGGGGTAAATCATAACACAGTATTCAAAGATGGCGAACAATGTATCTTAATGGTGGTTTAAAAGGACTGCTTGCTCATAAGACCACAGCCTCTGCTCCCTTTATGTTTACCAAGCAAGAACGAGAGAAAATTTATGCTAAGCTAAGTGATCCCAAATCAGGTATTCGCGGTTATAAAGAATTGTTGATTTGGGTAGAAGAAGAATTTGGAAAAACAGTGAAATATAATAGTCTTATGGTATTCTGTCGTAATCAATTTGGTACCAAGATAAAAGTAGCTCGTAAATCACACATCAAAAAGGATGCTAAAGCTGTGGATGCTTTTAAAAAAACTTTGGTCGTATCTGCCAACAAGCCGTAAAAGAAAAACGAGATTCTTACAAAAGCATCCATCTTTATTTTCAAGATGAGAGTCGTTTTGGGATGTTTACCAAAAATGGGCGCGCTTTAACAGTGAAAGGCGTTAAGCCAATTTGCCCTTTTCAACAGGTGTTTAAATCGACCTATCTCTTTGGTGCATTTTCTCCAATTACTGGAGATAAGTTTTTACTGGAATACCCAAACTGTAATGCCGATATTTTTGAGTTGTTTTTGAATGAATTATCCAAAGAAAATCCAATCGAACTTAAAGTCATGGTAGTGGACAATGCGGCTTTTCATAAGGCTAAGAAAATTAAAATTCCTGATAATATCGTCTTAATATTTCAACCTCCATACTCTCCAGAAGTAAACCCTGCAGAACAAATATGGGCTTGGTATAAAAGAGCCTTTACAAACAGAATCTATAAATCAATACCACAAATTGTAGATTTTATCTCCAATAAGTCCGAAAATCTTACTAAAGAATTAGTCAAATCAATTACAAGACAAGAATATATTTTCTCTAATTATTGAACTGTTTAAATATTCATTTTTATATTAGATTAAAGTACTCATTTTTATCCTTTCAAAATTTAAGTTATTAATCCCTCAATTTTAAACCCTAAAATACTAATAATAATAAAGTTAAGTACTAATACCTGTTTTGAAAAAAGTAGTACTTATACTCTTTTAATACCCTAAATTTAATTAAATATTTGTAATGTAATCAAAAAGAAATTATTCGATTAAGTAGCTACTATAAATTTTTCATTACAAAAGGCAGCATCCGAAAAGCCAATTTAAATAGAGTAGGAAATATAACTTAATATGTAAAATTATGTGTCAAGATAATAATGATATCGTCCCTGATTTAACCAAAACTCACGGAGTAGTTAATGATTCTAAAGTACAAGCTTTTGAATTTCACCCAAGTACCCAAGCCGCAAAAATTTCAGCATGTGTTGGCGCAAAATATGAGAATGGTCGTATTTGTGTTAATTTTCCAATTATTGGTGAGATTTGTTTTAACGTTTCACTAAACATTCCCATTGGAGCTAGCGTTAACGTATGTATGGAAACCTGCGGTTTTAGATTTGGAGTACCTCCCTTTAAAGGAATAAAAGCAACTGTATATTTCCAGAATAATGCAATTTGGTCTGGAGTTATTTGGGGTTCTTGTTAAACAATATTCAGTCTCAACAATATTTCGCTGATCTAATTCAAATTTAAAGCGAGCTTATTTATTATAAGCTCGCTTTTTTATGAGTAGGAATAATTTAAGAAGTATTGGTAGTCGCCCTAATTCTGAATAGTTTAGCTAATGGAATCTATTTACTCCATATCTTTATTTGATAAGGAACAATTAAAATACCTTCTCGCCATTTAAAAAAGTTGCTACAACTTTTGTTTTAGGAATTTTACTGTCTTTTACCTTCATAATATCTTGGTTTAAGATCACAAAATCGGCAAATTTACCCACTTCAATAGAACCTTTTTCTTCTTCCTCGAAATTAGCATAGGCAGCCCAAATGGTCATTCCTTTTAAGGTTTCTTCTCTTGTTAAAGCATTTTCCATTTGAAAACCTTTTTCAGGATAATTATTTGTGTCTTTTCTAATGGTTGCTGCATAAAAAGTTAAAAACGGATTTACTTTTTCTACAGGAAAATCTGTACCTAATGCAATTTTTTCATATTTATTTAACAGGTCTTTAAAGGCATATGCTCCTTTCATTCTTTCGGGACCAATTCTGTCTTTTGCCCAATACATGTCTGATGTTGCATGTGTGGGTTGTACAGAAGGTAAAATATTGTCGAAGTGCGTAAAATCTTCTTTAGAAACAATTTGTGCATGTTCAATTCGCCAACGTCTATTTTTAGCATTTTTTAAAACTTCTTTATAGGTTTTTAGCATCCAAGTATTGGCAGAGTCGCCAATGGCATGTGTGTTCATTTGATAATCGGAAGCCGCAATTTGTTTTGCGATTTCTTGATATCTTTCTGGAGAATAAATTAAAGCGCCAAAATGATTTTCTCTGTCTGAATAAGGTGTTCGCATGGCAGCACCTCTTGAACCCAAAGCACCATCTCCATAAATTTTAAAAGAACGCACATTTAGTTTTTCGGTTTTTATAATTCCTTTATTGATAAAGTAATCTATTTCTTTTTGATTATCGCCAGAAACCATTGCATAAACACGCATTTTTAAGTCGTTTGTTTGTTGTAAACTATCTATTAAATCGATTGTATTTTTAGAGATTCCTGCATCATCTACAGTAGTTAAACCGTAAGAAAAACATATTTTTTGAGCATCTAACAAACCTTGAATGGCTTCTTTTTTAGAGGTTGGTGGAAATTTAATAAAATCCATAGCCGCATCAATTAAAACACCCGTCATTTTTCCGTTTTCAACAATAATTTCTCCACCAGAAACTGGAGTATCTTTTGTAATACCAGATAAATCAATTGCTGTTTGATTGACTAACAATGCATGTCCATCAACACGCGTTATGGCAACTGGAATATCTGGAAATAACTCGTCTAATTTTTCTTTTGTTGGAAATTCTTTGAGTTGCCAATCGTTTTGATCCCAACCACGACCCGTAATAAAATTTGTGTTTTTTTCTTTTTGAAAATCAACTAGTTTCTGTAAAACTTCATCGTAACTTTTGGTACCTTCTAAAGATACTTTTTGTTGTTGCAAACCCATTCTATAAAAATGGCAATGCGCATCAATTAAACCAGGAACAATTGCTTTTTTTTCTGCATCAACCGTATTTTTTGAAGTGAATTTGTCTTGAATTTCTTTGTTCGTTCCAACAGCTATAAATTTTCCGTTTTTTACAGCAAAAGCTTCCGCATTTTCGAAATTACTGTTAACGGTGTAAGTGTTTGAATTGATAACAATTAAATCTGCTTCTTTCTTAGCACAAGAAACAAGAAATAAAGCGATGGTTAGAATAGAAAAAAAATTTTTCATGAGTTTGTATAAATTAAATAAGCACAATACATTAATAAAAATTGAAGAGGAACTCTAATAATGGCCATTTTTTTAGAACCAATTGCAGGTCTAATTCTTGTAACATCCCAAAGATGAATTGGTAGCAAAAGAATCATCAAAATAAAAATTCCGAATGCAGCATATTTCGTTGTTTCAGAGAAAAATAACCCAAAACCTAATAGAAATTCAATAGTTCCAACGACATAATTTACTAATTTCTTTGGAAAAAAATTAGGAATAAAATTTTTAAAAATTCTTGGTTTTAGAATGTGCATAATTCCTGCAAAGCAGAAAAAAGCCCCGAAAACTATTTTTAAGATAAGAATTAAAATTGCCAAACTTTTATTGTTTTACAGGTGTGTTGTTGTATAAATATTTATCCATTAAATAAACAATACTTGCCATAGAAGCACTGCCCAGTTCTAACTCTCGCTTATTTACTTTGTCGAAAGTATCTGTGCTTGTATGATGGTAATCGAAATATCTTTGAGAATCTGGTCTATAGCCTACTAAGGTTACATTTTCTCCTTTTAAAGGACTAATATCTGCACCAGAGCCACCTTTTTCGATATCGTGTAAACCATAAGGAGCTAGTAGTTTTTTCCAACTTTTTAGTAATTTCGTATGGGCACTATTGGCGTCTATAGAAAAACCTCTTGGTGTGTGCCCTCCAGCATCCGATTCTAAACCACCTATATGATTTTCTTTATTTTGTTTTGCCAATTCTGCATATTTTTTGGCACCTCTTGTACCATTTTCTTCATTCATAAAAAATACAACCCTTATCGTATTTTTAGGTTTTATATTGTTTTGTTTGAATAAATAAGCAACTTCTAAAGATTGTACAATTCCTGTACCATCATCATGGGCGCCATCTCCTAAATCCCAAGAATCTAAATGCCCACCAACTACAAAAATGTTTTCTGGCGTTTCTGCTCCTTTAATTTCGCCAACTACATTAAAAGAAGGTGTATCTGGCAAGGTTTCGCAATTTTGTTTAAAGTAAAATTTCAATTTGGGGTTTTCCTTTAAATCGTCACTTAAAATATTTGCAGCTCTAGTGCTAATGGCTGCAGTTGGTATGTGCTTTTCTTTGGGTAGATTGCCATAACTCATGGTTCCTGTGTGCGGATAATCGTCTATAGCATTTGTCATAGAACGAACTATAACGCCTTTTGCGCCAAATTTACCACAAATAGCTGCGCCTTGTACTCTTTGATCTACACAACCACCATATGCTTTAAAAGTATTGATGAGTGTATTGTCGAAAGGACGATTAAAAAACACAATTTTACCTTTCATTTTATTACCCAAAGCTTCAGCCTCTTCTAAACTTTTTACTTCGATAACTTCTGCTAAAACTCCCGATTTTTGGGTTGCTACAGAAAAACCTAAAGCGCAAATGGGCACGTTTTTTTGAATTCCGTTTGTGGTATATGTTGCAATTTCTTTTTCACCACGAACCCAATGTGGTACCATAACAGGTTGCAACCAAACAGAGTCTAAACCTACTTCTTTCATTAATTTTTCTCCCCAAACAACTGCTTTTGCTGCTTCAGGAGAACCAGATAATCGACCGCCAATATTAGAGGTTAAATCGCGCAACCATTCGTAAGATTTCCCATCCATTAAAGCACTATCGAATAGTTTTTTAATGTTTATAGAGTCTTTTTTTTCTTCGACGGATAATTGGTTAGAATCTATTACTTTTTCTTGTTTTTGATTGCATGCAAACAGCAATAAAAAGATAAAAGCAAAGAATAATATTTGTTTCATTTGGTATTATTTATTTTGAATTTATAAAGCTACAAAAATGAAATGATAAATTACTGTATTTGGAAATGAATATGGTCATCATGTCTTACAGCTTGACAGCCATGAAATCGAATTCTTTTATCTTTTAAATTCAACCTTATTTTTAAATGTGGTTCTATAAAAAGTTTGTTAACATTATTGTTTTTTAAAATTATATGAATGATTGTTTTTGTTGCTTTTTCTGATATTTTTAAATTTTTATAAGGATTTCCAAATGTAAAATACTTTGTGAAGTCATATTGCCAATATCCATTTTCTTTGCATTTTTTAGTTTGATTAGCTTCGCCACTTTTGGGTTCTTCAAAAATACCATAACCGCTATTAGATGGTTTTAAATTGGTTATTTTTCCTCTATCATCTTCATAAACAAAAGAGATGTCTATTTTTTTTCCATCATTATGACTTAAATGAGGAAGTAATGGGAAACCATCAAAAAAGGGGAAATTAGCATCTAAATACATAACTTTTATATCGGGATATTCTTTATTTACTTTCAAAGAGACATTAGTTAAAACATCATGTAATTTTGGTGTTACATAATTTCTATTACAGAGTTTTGTTACAAAATTATGAGTTGTAAGATTGTGAGAATCTTCGATTTTAACTCTACCAAAAAAAGGAGCAATACTTGGAACAATTAAAAATGTAGAAGTTACATATAGAAGAACAAAGATAGAAAATCGTTTTATTAGATGTTTCTTCTTTTTGGTTGAGATTAATGATCTTGATAAAATATAAATTAATCCTCCAATTTGTGTAAGTAAGGTTAACCATAAAAAAAGGAAGAAATGAAACAGTATTTTAAGAAGATTTTTAAAGCTCATTTGTTACTTTTTCAGCTTCCATAAAAACGGCTTTATATCTTTTTGCATTTTGTTTAGACATCGATTTAATTTCTTGAAGCATTTCTTTTAAGACCTCTTTGGCTGCTGCATTTTTATTTCTTCGAATTAAAAACTTAGAGAGTTCTAAGCGTTCGTTGTAATTAGAATAACGAATGTCTAACTTTTTTAATTGAATTTCGGCTTCCTTAAAATAGGCTTTTTTTTCGAGCGCCAAACCATAAAAATAAATGGATTCTTGAAACTCTTTTTCTAAGTTTATTTTTTGAGAATAAGCAATTACTTTATCAAAATTACCCACTTTATAATAACATTTTATCAACTTATTTAAAGTGTAAGGGTCGTTTTTAAAACCACTATCTAGTGCTTTCTCATAATATAAAATCGCATTATTATACTCTTTAATTTCTGAATATGCGTCTGCTAAATTAATTTTATTTTGAAAAGTATCTGAGAATTTTACGGCTGTTTCGAGGTCTTTTATTTTCTTGGTAGGATTAATAATAGTAGTAATTTCTTCAGAAATAATTGAAACATCTTTTTTATTAACAACTTGAGTTATTAGATAAATGATGCAACCCACTAAAGGAATAAAAAAGATGATAAAGTACCAGTAATATTCTTTATTGTTTTTATAACAATGATAAAAGCAAAGAACTTGAAGCGCAACAATTATATAGTAGTACATAAAAGTAAATATACTAAAAAAGGTATTTTATTTTGATGTACAAACGTTGATTTTTTTTTCTAAAAATCGAATTTATACGTAACACCTCCTAAAATTTGGAAACCTTGTGTATCGAAATTAGCAAAACGTTGGTATTTTGTGTTTAAAATGTTGTTAGCCCTTAAAAAAGCAGAAAATTTATCGTTAAAATGATAGCCTCCATTTACATTTACGTCTATAAAAGAACCAACGGTTTCAACACCTTTTAGGCTCGATGGAAATTGCGCATTGTAAAGTGCGTCTTTACGCTCGCTAACATAAAAAATATTCGTGGTCGCAAACCATTTTTCTTCTTTGTATTTTCCTAGAAAGGAAGCTTGTAAAGAAGGTAAATTCCATTTTTCGATGGCGTTTGTCATGGTGTAATTATCGAACTGAACTTGTGTGCCAAAAGTTAGTTTTCTTGAAAAATCATACTCAATTTCTCCATAAAATGAAGTTGTTTTCACATCATCGTAATAAATTGAAAAAGAATTTCCGTATTCGTAACCATTTAAGGTTTTTCCGTTTACGGAAGCATTTGTACCATCTGATTTAGAGTTGTTTCTTAAAAATAAGGGTTTGTCTTCTTCCTTGATACTACTTGCTTTTAAATTGTAACTAATATCGTTTGTAATTTTTCCTTGAAGACCTATAAATAGGTTAGAAGTTTCTGCAGTTTGAGTAATAAACAGTGTTGGTGATACATATTGGTTTTCTTCTGTAAATTGCTTGTAGGTGTTTGTGTGTAGGTTTCCTGTAACACCTGCGTAAGCTGTTATATAATTTTTAAGAACGGACTTTTGTGCAAATACATCTGGAAATAAAAATACGTTGTTCGATTCGTTTTCTGTATCTATAGATCCGTACATTTTTAAACCTGTTTTTATAGAAAAACCGGCATAATTAATTTTGTATTCTGGAAATAATTTTACGGTTAACGTTGTGTAATTGATGTTATTTGTGTTTTCGTAGTTTGTTTTAAAGCTTCCACTTAAATATTCTAGTCCAGTTTTTATGGAAATATCGTTTAAATTGTTGCTTAAGAATCTTAATGGAAAGTCTAGTTTCGCATCGAAATTCGCCAGCATTTCTTTACTGTTAAATAAATCTGTAAAGTAAGAAAAAGAAACTTTTCCATAATTTATATAAGAATCGTGAAATTTAAAATCTGTAGCTACTTTAAAATAATTATATTTTTGCGTTTCTTTAATTGTATTTAAAACAGCTGTATTAAAAATTACATCTGGCAAACCATACCAATTATATGTATTTAACTCTGTATGCAAGCTTACTTTCCAATCGAAATAACGATCTACTTGTTTGTAAAATGCAGCGCCTTTAAAATTCGAGAAATTACTATTTAATTTAGAGCTTCTAACGTTTTCTTGTGAAGCTACGTATTTGGCAGACAAACCATATTCGTTATTAAATCGAGTGTTTTTGTATAAAAAAGCTTCTAGGTAAGTACTGCCATAGTTTCCATAACCTGCCGCTAAATAATTGTTGTAAATTCTTTCTTTTACGCCAATGTTAATTCCTTTTATAGCTCCTGTTTTAGGAATAAATGTAGAAGCTACAGGTGCAGAATAAATACTGTATTTTAATTGTTTCTTTTTTCTTTCTCCTAATAATTTAATTTTAGGGTTTTTATTTATTTTTTTAGCATCTGCAATTTCTGGATTAAACTTAGTAACTACATTTACAACCTCTGTTTTAACAGTGTCTTTTTTTTGTTCCTGCCCTTTTGTTGCCCAGAAACCAAATAAAATTAGTAATGTTAGAAAGCCTTTTTTCATTATTTCTGTTTTTCTGGATTTACGGAGTTATTTGTTTTGGCTTCGTTTTCTTTTATGGTATTTAATTCTTTGGATGCTTCTTGAATAACATCGTCGAATTCTTTAAAATTTTTAATTACGTTTTCTAAGACAAAAGTTGCTTGATAAACATCTTTTAAACCGTAATAATTTTTACCCATTATTACATAACTTTTTACACCCCAATATTTGTAGTTAGCATACCCAGCAATTAATTTTTGAACCACTTTATTAGAGGCTGCATATTCTTTTTGTTGATTTTTAAAATAGGCATTATAATACAGTGCTTCTGCTTTTAATGCTCCACTTGCTGTTTTTTCTATTTCGTTAAAAAACTCTTCTGCTGTTCTAAAATCTTCGGTTTTAAAAGAAGATCTTGCAATTATAATCTGTGCATCGTTTTTTAAATTAGTGTCTATTTTGTCTTGTTGCAATATTTTTTTAGCGTATTCTATTGCAAAATCATAAGCTTCTGTTTCGAAATAGGCTTTCATTAAATTGCTTTGGGCAAATAAAATATTTTCGGCACTATTTGCTTCTAACTCTAACTTGTCTAAGACAGGAAGTGCTTCGTTATAATTGCCATTTTGTAAGTAAATTTGCGATAATTTGCTTAACGCTTCTTCGCTAAATTCATTTCTACCTTCGTCGATTACATTTTTTAGAGGAATAATGGCACTTTGATACTGTTTGGTTTTAAAGTACACATCTGCCAAGTAATAATTGGCTTTAATTTTATGAATACCATCAGGAAATTTTCGAGAATAATCTACCAAACTTTTAACAATTTCGTTTTTGTTGTTAGCTTCAAAATATTTTTTTTCAGCAACTGCAAAAGAAGTATTGTCAATATCAGCATTGCTAACATTTACAAACTTTAAAGTACGCATCCAATTTATATAATCATCTAAATTTCCTTCATCTATATATACATTTCGCGCATTTGCGACTGCTTCAAGCGCTTCTGGAGAATTCGAAAAACGCGCAACAACTTCTTTGTATTTTTTTAAAGCTTGTTGGTTCATATTATCATTATAATACAACAAGCCTTGTCTTAATAAAGCACGAGAAAGAAATACGCTATTTGGATATTTTTCCAATAAACGGTTGTATGCAATATGTGCATTTTTATGATCTTTAATTTTTATATAGGTATTTGCAATTTGATACAAAGCATCGTCTTTTAAGTTGGAGTTTTGGTAGTCGTTAAGTACCTTTTTAAGAGCCGTTATTTTAGCTTCATCATCGTCTGTAAAACCATAACTCATGCCTATTTGATATTGGGCATAGTCTGAATTTGGGCCCAATTCATCTGCAACAATTTTGTAAGATTTTACAGCTTCAGTATAATTTCTAGAAGCAAAATAACCATCTCCTAAACGAATTATTGCATCGTATTTAGTATCTGCATCTATAGAATCTTTAGCTAAGAACTTTTTAAAAGCAACAATCGATTTTTCGTATTTTTTTAGTTTAAAATAAGCATAGCCAATAGTGTAGTCTGTTCGTTTAAACTCGTTTTTAGAAGATGTTAAAGATGTATTTAAAGCTTCTAATTTTGTAATGGCCTCTTGGTAATTTTCTAAACGATATGCAGCTTCTGCCTCCCAAAATTGTGCTCTTTCTTTAACCTGTGTAATGGTAGATTTTTTAGCTTGAGAAAAGAATGGTAAAGCTTCTTTGTATTTTTCTTCGTTAAATAATTGAATTCCTCGATACAAAGAAACTTCTATAATTAAGGCTGTGTTTTCTTCGGATTTTTTTTGAGAAAGAAAATCTATGGCACCTTGGTAATTTTGTTCGTTTATAAAAGAAGAAACCACCAATTTGTTAATTTCTTGATAGGCTTTCGATTTTGGATATTTTTTTAAATAGTTTTGTAAAACTTCGGAAACTGGTTCGAAAGGATTGCCTGCTTCGTAACTTAATTTTGCATAATTTAAAGCGGCATCTTGCTGAATATTTACATCGAAACTCATTTCTGAAGCCGATTTAAAAGCATTTAAAGCTTCATTTTTTTGACCGACTTTTAAATAACATTCTCCTAAGTGAGAATATGCATTTTGAGAGACATTATTTTTTTGATCTATAATTTTATTAAAATTATTAATGGCATTTTCGAAATCGTTTTGCTTGTAATAAGCGTATCCTAATTGATAATAATCTGTATTATTCCATTTTCCTTTTTTGCCTCTGTAATTTTTTAAATAAGGTATAGACGCTGCATATTTTTCTAAATTAAAATAACTTTCTCCAATAATTTTAGAAATTTCTGACTGTAAATCTTTTGTTGCCTCTGGTAATAATTTTTTTCCCATCTCGATACAACGTTTAAATTTACCTGCTTTAAAACTAATGTCTAACAAGTAATATGTTATTTCTGCTTTGTATGTGGCATTGTCTGCAATTTTTTTAAGAGTAGATTCTGCAATTCCATAATCTTCTAGTTTGTAAGCGATATAACCATAATAATATCGAGAATCGTTTCCGTATTTTGGGTCGTTTATTAGCAATAGAAAACGATCTTTAGAAAGTTGCAAGTTATTGGTGGTTAAAAATCCATAGCCCATTTTAAAATCGAGCTCTTTTTTATCTTCTTTTGAAAGCATTTTTGGATCTACTTTTTGATACCATTTTAAAGCATAGGCCGCTTTTTTATTCGCAAAATAATAGTTTCCTACATTAAAAAAAGCAACATTTTTTTTATTGCTATTTGGGTACTCTTCTACAAAAGAAAGTACTTTTTTGTCTGCACCTGTTTGGTTTAGTTTTATAGCACACATGGCTTCGAAATAGGTAGCGTCTGTTTTTAAATTCGAACCAATATTTGCCTTTTTAATAACTTTATCGAAAGTTTTTTGCGCAGCTGCATACGCTTTGTTGTTGTATAATTTTAACGCATTATTATAATCTTTTAAAATACTTGTATTTGCAATTGTTTGCTGAGAAAGCATCGCAAAAGACATTAAAAAAGCAAAAAACGAAAGAAGGTATTTTTTACGAATAAGGTTTTTCATATACTTATTTTAGATACTTAAAATGGATAACGAACAATTTTTTAAATTGTTGGATTGAGAAAGAAAAATATTACAACAATTTTAGTCAAAAATAAGAATTGTTTAGAATTCATAGTTAAAAAATCAATAGAAAATTTTAAGTTTGTAGAAACTACATATCTATGGAAAATTCTGTTTTACAATTAGAAAATGCGGCAATATATCAAAGAGATAATTTGGTGCTCTCTAAAGTAAATTTAACGATTAACACTGGCGATTTTTATTACTTAATAGGAAAAACAGGTAGTGGAAAAAGTAGTTTAATGAAAACTTTATACGGCGATTTACCTCTTAAAGAAGGTGTAGGAACCATTGTAGGTTTCGATTTAAACACTTTAAAAGAAAAACAAATACCATTTTTAAGAAGAAAAATAGGAATTGTTTTTCAAGATTTTAAGCTTTTAAGTGATAGAAATGTTTTCGAAAACTTAAAATTTGTTTTAAAAGCAACAGGTTGGAAAGACAAAGACCTAATGAAAGAAAAAATTCATGAAGTTTTAGATAAAGTAGGTATGAAATCCCAATATTACAAAAAAACTTACGAACTTTCTGGAGGAGAACAACAAAGAGTCGCAATTGCAAGAGCCTTGTTAAACGACCCCGAACTAATTTTAGCAGACGAACCTACAGGAAATTTAGATCCAAAAACTTCTTTAGAAGTAATGGAGTTGTTAAACTCTATTCATAAAAGCGGAAAAACAATTTTAATGGCAACACACGATTACCAGTTGATTGTAAAATTTAAGCAAAAAACGCTAAAATGCGAAGGTGGTGAGCTGTTTGAAGTTGCCCAACAAGCCACAGTTTAATGCTTTCGGTTTTAATACCAACATACAATTACAACTGTTTTCCGTTTGTAAAAGAACTCCATAAGCAATTTGTTAAAGAGAAAGTTTGTTTTGAAATTTTTTGTTTAGATGATGGTTCTAAATCTCATTTAAATATAAAAAATCAAGCAATAAATAATTTATCATTTGCAAACTTTGAAGCGCTTGAAACGAATATTGGCAGAAGTGCAATTCGAAATTTATTAGCTAAGAAAGCAAATTTTAACTGGTTGTTGTTTTTAGATTCAGACGGATTTCCTGTACACGATAATTTTATAAAGCTGTATTTAGATAAGATTAAAGAATTAAAAACCGATTTTTCTGGTTTTATTGGAGGAAGAATTCACAAAGTAAATTCAGTAAAAAACCTAAGAATTAAATTCGGAATCGAAAGAGAAGAAGTCGCTGCAGATTTAAGGAATAAAAATTCTTATCGATATTTTTTTACATCGAATATCTTAATTAAGAAAAGTGTTTTTAATGAAATTAAGTTTAACGAAAAACTAACAGGTTATGGTTATGAAGACCTTGTTTTTGGTAACGAAATGAAGGCATTGAAACACAAAATATTTCATATTAACAATCCTGTTTATCATTTACAAATAGAAGACAATGCTGTGTTTATTAACAAAACAAAGCAGGGCTTAAATAATTTATTGTTTTTAAAAAAGCAAAATTTGTTGAAAGAAAACGACGTGAAATTGTTATCTTATTTCAACAAAATAAATAGTTTTGGGTTGCATGCAATAATGATAAAATTAAAAGACTTCTTTATTCAGAAAGCAATAAAAACTTCATCTTTATTTTACTACGATTTATTTAAATTAAGTTACTTGTGTTATTTAAAAGAAAAAGAAAATGAAACAAAATAGAGGAGAAATCGCAGATTTTATTTTTAATAATTTAAAAAACAATCAAAAAGCATTAAAAAACCAATTCGATGCTCATAAAAAGGAGATTGGTTATTTTTATTTAGACAATTTACTGCCAAAAGAATTGGCATTAGAAATTTATAAAAACTTCCCGAGCACAAAGGCTTCAGTACAAAGAAAAAGCATTCGTGAATATAAATTTACAGCTTTTCAAATGAATAAGTACCATTGTTTATTAGAGGAAACTATTTTTGCTTTTCAAGATAAAAGAATTGTAAATTTAATTGCTAAAATATGCGAAATCGAAAAAGTTTCTCCTGATTCTAATTTGTACGCTGGTGGTTTATCGTTAATGAAAAAAGACAATTTTTTGAATCCGCATTTAGACAATTCTCACGATAAAGATCGCCATCGTTGGCGAGTTTTAAATCTACTATATTATGTAACACCCAATTGGAAATTAGAAAATGGTGGTAATTTAGAACTTTGGCCCAAAGGATTAAATAAAAAACCAATAACCATAACCAGTAAATTTAATAGATTGGTGGTGATGGCGACGCACCAAAAATCGTGGCATTCTGTAAATAAAGTTTTGGTAAACGATGTAAGATGTTGTGTTTCTAATTATTATTTTTCTGAAGAACCTTTATTGGCTTCCGATCATTTTCATGTAACCACTTTTAGAGCGAGACCAGAAGAAAAATTAAAAGATTTTGTTCTTCAAATAGACAATAAATTAAGAAGTGCTGTTCGAAAATTGTTTAAAAAAGGAGTACGAGAAAATCCGCATCAATATAAAAAGTAACTATTTTGCATTTTTAAAGATGGCTAATAATTTTTTTTCTTGATTTTCCCAAATTAATGTTTTTTTAGCTTCCTTTAGTTCGTTTGAAAAATCTTTTTCTAAAATTTTTTTAATTTGATTGGCCAGTAATTTGGGTTTTCTATACTCTATAACTTCCCCAACTTTATAGGTAGTTATCAGCTGTTTCATTTCTGGCAAATTAGAAACAATAACAGGGACTTCTGCTTGAATATAATCGAAAATTTTGTTGGGTAATGCAAACTTATAATTTAAGCCGAAATCTTCTTCTAAGCTAAAACCTACATCAGCCAAAGGGGTTAATTTTTTAAGTTCATCGGGTTTTTTTTTGCCTAAGAAAAACACTTTGTCATTCAATTTTAATGTGGAAGTCTTCTTTTTTAAATCTTTATAAATATCGCCACTTCCAATAACTACCAAAAGATGGTTTTCTAGGTGTTGCATGGTTTCTATCATCAATTCTAAACCACGTCCTATATTTACGGCACCTTGGTATATAATTATTTTTTTTTGATGAGTTTCGAACGGAAAAACGCCATTTTCTAGGTTTTTTTTATTCGGAACATTTAAAATGGTTTTGAAATTAACGTTGTATTTATTTTGATAATAATTGGCAATACTATTGCAAACAGTATAATTGTTTTTAAGTTTTGGAAGTATCCAATTTTCAATGGAGTTCCATACTTTTTTAACTTTTGGGCGATGTACCAATTCAGGAATTTCAGAAAAAAGTTCGTGACTATCAAAAACTAATTTTTTATGTTGAATTTTACTAATAAAATAATTGGCTAGTAAAGTATCTACATCGTTAGAAAGTAAAATATCTTTCTTTTTAAAGAGTAAAAAAAAGAACAAGCGAACATTGTATTCAGCATAAAAAAGCGCTCCAGAATTAAAAAACAATTTAAATCTTTTGGTTGCATAATTTCTAGTGATGTTTACGGAATTTTTTAACAACCTGCCTACTAGATAAACTTCATACCCATTAGTATGTAAAGAATTACATACCTTTTCTACTCTTTGGTCTGTTGTTAAATCGTTTGTAACAGAAACTATAATTTTTTTCAACGAATATTTATTTGCAGCAATATAAAACAAAAGTTAGTTAATGGACGAATTTAATATTCTAGCTTTTACTTCGTCTATATAGCTTCTGCCAATTACATATCTCATGCCTCCAACCTCTACACTGTTTCCTTCTAAAACCTCTATTTTATCAATAGCTATCGTGTAAGACCTGTGAATTCTTATAAAACTTTCTGAAGGTAACATTTCAGCAAAACTATTGTGGGTTTGATGTATGATGTAGCGATCTGTAGAAGTACTAATTTTTAAATAATCTCTTAGGCTTTCAATTACTAAAATTTCATCTAAATAAATTTTAATATTTTTCTTTTTATCTACTTTAACAAATATAAATGGTCTTTTATTTATTTTTATTTGCGAAGGTTTACTGCTGTTTAAAATCTTTTGAGCTCTATTGATTGCTAACATAAACCTAGGAAATGGTATTGGTTTTATTAGGTAATCGAGTACATCTAATTCATAAGTTTCAACAGCATATTCTTTGTGCGCACTGGTAATAATTATAAGGGGCTTATTTTCTAGACTTTTAATAAAACTCAAACCATCTAATAAAGGCATGTTTATGTCTAAAAAAATCAAATCAACTGTTTCTTTTTTTAAAAAATTTAATGCATCAATAGCATTGCCAAATGTTGCAACAACTTCAGTATCGCTTATTTGTTCTAAATAATTTTTAATCACATTAATAGCTAATGGCTCATCGTCGATAATCAAACACCTAATTCGCATCTTTATACTTTTATTTTAAGTTTTACTATAAACAAGTTGTTTTTAGTTTTAATAGATAAATCGTAATCTTCTTTACGATAGCCCAGTTCTAATCTTTTTTTTACGTTTGTTAAACCAATTCCTCCAAAATTAGGTATAATTTTATTCTTTTGATAAGTTGAAACTGCTGGAGTTGGATTCGCAATTTTAAAGTAAAGTAAGTTTTTTTCAACTTTAAAACGAATATCTAAACTTACTTTTGTGATATTTTTGTCTATTCCATGTTTAAATGCATTTTCTACAAAAGATAATAATAATATTGGGGCTATTTTTTTTCCTCTAATATCTCCAATCATATCCATATTTACTTCTAATAATTCTCCATGTCGCATTCTTTCTAGCTCGATATAGTTTTGAATGCATAAAATTTCTTTTTCAAGACTTTGTCGTTTGTTGCTAGTTTCATAAAGAATATATCGCATTAATTCCGACAGTTTTAAAATTATTTTTGGTGTCTTTTCAGATTTTTCAATGGCTAAAGAATAGATATTGTTTAAAGTATTAAAAAAGAAATGAGGCGAAACTTGAGACCTTAGAAATAGCAATTCTGTTTCTAATTGCACTTTTTCTAAATCCATTAACCTTTTGTGTTCCTTAATCCAATCCATTGTAATTTTAATGGCGGTAACAAAAGTAACTACATATAGTTCTCCAATCATCATGTCTATTGCATAATCCATCGTAAATCGATTAATTTGCTTAGGACCTTCTGGCCATACATCGTTACTAATAAGATAATAGGTTAGATTAAATTTTAGAAAAACCATTGCCAATAAGGCGATTATAACAAGAAGTATATACGTTTTATATTTGCGTTTGAAAACAAATTTTGGCATTAAATAATAAATATTAAGATAAGCTAAGAAAATATGTATGGGAAAACCAATAAGGTTGGTTTTAAAAGAGTACATAAAATCGTTAAAATACCTACCCCAGCGAAAAGTATTAAATAAAAAATAAATAAACCAGAAGATTACGTGGTGTCTTAATGTTATATTAAATAATTTTCTGGGTTTCATAAATGTATTTTTTGATGTCCGTCGACATTCCTAAGCTATTTGTCTAATATTATTCTTTATACAGCTGTTCTTTTTTTAATTTACTTCACTAAAAAACAGAAATAAATGATATATTTTAAAAACCCCAAGATAAAAATATTTTACATTTTATTAACCATACTTACCGTTGTTTCCTGTAACAAAAATGCTAAAGATAAAGAAGAAGCAAAACATTCGTTAACAAAATATGTAAATCCTTTTATTGGTACTGGTGGCCATGGGCATACATATCCTGGAGCTACAGTTCCTTTTGGCATGTTGCAAGTAACTCCAATTAATGGAATCTCTAAATGGGACTGGTGTTCGGGGTATCATTATTCAGACTCTGTTGCGGTTGGTTTTAGCCATTTAGCTTTAAGCGGAACAGGAATTGGAGATTTGGCAGATCTTCTTTTTATGCCAATTAATAAAAAGGTCGATTTATCTAATCATCCGAAATCGAGAGATAGTATCGCTTATAAATCTTCATATAGCCACAATAACGAAACCGCAAAGCCTGGTTACTATCAAGTTTTTTTAGAAGATCATAATATAAATGTAGAGCTAACAACCACGAAAAGAACCGCGTATCATAAATATTCCTTTAAAAAGAACGATCAACAATCTGTAGTTATAGATTTAGGGTTTGCAATTAACTGGGATACTCCCTTAAAAACATCTGTAAATATCGAAGATAAATACACCATAAGCGGAACTCGTTTTAGTAAAGGTTGGGCAAGAAATCAAAAAGTATTTTTTGTAGCGAAATTCTCTAAACCAATAATAAAACACCAGTTATATGCAGATGGGAATCTTACAGAAAATAAAACAACAGAAGGAATTAAAACTTCTACACAGTTGTTTTTTGACCCTAAAAATAATGAAGAATTATTCGTAAAAGTGGCTCTTTCGTCTGTAAGTATCGAAAATGCAAAAGAAAATTTAAGAGAAGGCGATTTCGATTTTGAAGCCGTAAAAAAGCAAGCAAACCATCAATGGAATAATGCCCTTACGAAAATTGAAGTTGAAACCCCTGTCGATTCTTTAAAAACAATTTTTTATACAGCAATGTATCATGCACAACTGGCACCAGTTACTTTTAGCGACAAAAACGGACAGTTTAGAAAAGAGAATGATGAGATTGTAACAGCAAAAGGTTACACAGCCTATTCTACATTATCGCTTTGGGATACTTTTAGAGCAGAACATCCTCTATTAACATTAACAGATCCAGATAGAGTTTCCGATATTATAAATACCATGCTGGCATATTACGAAACCAAAAAAAGATTACCAGTTTGGACCCTCTATGCAAACGAAACCAATACAATGACGGGCTATCACTCAATTCCAGTAATTGTAGAAGCCTATATCAAAGGAATTCGTGGTTTCGACGCCGAAAAAGCGTTCGAAGCAATGAAAACAACAATGATGCAAGACGAACGAGGCTTAAATCATTATAAAAAATACGGATATATTCCTTATAGTTTGTTAGATGAATCGGTTACCATAACTTTAGAATATGCTTATGACGATTGGTGTGTCGCTCAAATGGCAAAAGCATTAGGAAAAAATGAGGATTATAAGTTTTTCTTAGAACGTTCTAAAGCATATGAGCATTTATTTGATAGAAAAACAGGTTTTATGCGCGGAAAATCTGTGGACGGCAAGTCGTGGAACGAACCTTTTGACGCAAAATATTCTAACCATAGAGAACAAACAGATTATACAGAAGGAAATGCCTGGCAACACAGTTGGTTTGTGCCACAAGATGTAAAAGGTTTTATAAAACTTCACGGAAATAACGAGGTTTTTACAAGT
This sequence comes from Polaribacter batillariae, assembly GCF_017498485.1. Lineage (NCBI taxonomy): Bacteria > Pseudomonadati > Bacteroidota > Flavobacteriia > Flavobacteriales > Flavobacteriaceae > Polaribacter > Polaribacter batillariae. The sequence continues at coordinate 2,933,836 of NZ_CP071795.1, forward strand.
AGATTAGAGCAATTATTTACAGAAAGTTCTGAAATTACTGGCGATAATATTTCTGCAGACATATCCGGACTTATTGGGCAATATGCTCATGGAAACGAACCTAGTCATCATATTGCATATCTTTTCAATCATGCAAAACAACCTTGGCGAACACAATATTGGGCACGTCATATAATAGATACTCAGTATAATACAACACCAAATGGTTTAAGTGGAAACGAAGATTGTGGCCAAATGAGTGCATGGTATGCATTAAGTGCTATAGGTTTGTATGCAATGAATCCTGCCTCAGGAAATTACGAAATCGGAAGTCCTATTTTTGAAAAAACGACAATAAAACTCCCTAAAGGAAAAATATTTACAATGGAAGCAAAAAACGTTTCAGATAAAAATATTTACATACAATCTGCAACGCTTAATGGTAAAGATTTTAATAGAACAAACATCTCTCATCAAGAGATTTTAGAAGGCGGTACACTGCATTTTGTAATGGGCAGTCAACCAAACAAAAATTGGGGTTTAAAATAAATAATTAGCAACCAACAAATACCAACTAATTATGGATATTATCGATGTTTCAATAATAATGTTCTACATCGTCTTAACTTTGGGCGTAGGAATTTGGATTTCTAAAAGAGCCTCAAAAGGATTGGACTCTTATTTTCTTGGAGGAAAAAGTATAAAATGGTATTACTTAGGTTTAAGCAATGGATCTGGAATGTTCGATGTTTCTGGAACAGCTTGGATGGTCGGAATTTTATTTTTGTATGGTGTTAAAAGCTTTATGTTTATGTGGATTTGGCCTATTTGGAACCAGATTTTTATAATGATTTTTTTAGCAGTCTGGATTCGACGTTCGAATATTATGACTGGTTCCGAATGGATTTTAACACGTTTTGGTGATGATAAAGCAGGTAGAGCCTCTCATTTAATTGTTGCTATTTTTGCCATAGTTGCTTCTATCGGTTTTATAGCCTACTTTTTTGAAGGTGTGGGTAAATTTATGTCAATTATTCTTCCTTGGGATTTAACTTTTACCATCGGGCAAAGCGAACTTTTAACCTCAGACCAAAGTTATGCCTTAGTTATTATATTTTTAACCACCATTTATACCATTAAAGGAGGGATGTTTTCTGTAGTTGCCACCGAAGTTTTGCAATATGGAATTATGGTTTTAGCGGGGCTTTTAATTGCAGGATACGCTTTTATAACAGTAACAGATATCGAAATAAGCAATGTACTTTCTACAGAATGGAGCAACGTTATGTTTGGTTGGGAAATCGAAGGTTCTTGGCAAGGTAAATATCAGGCTTTTAATAATTTAATAGATACACAAGGGTATAAAATGTTTGGTGCTTTTATAGGAATGTCTCTTTTTAAAGGAATATTTGCAAGTATTGCTGGGCCCACTCCAAGTTACGATATGCAAAGAATTTTATCGACAAGATCTGTTAAAGAGGCAGCATACATGTCTGGGTTTACAAATTTGGTGCTTTTTATTCCGCGTTATTTATTAATTGGCGGAATTGTAATTCTTGGTTTGGTATATATTGCTCCAGAAATGGCCGCTTCAAACGAACTAAGTTCAAACGATTTAGAAATTATTCTTCCAAAAGTAATTAACAACCATGTGCCAGTAGGTATAAAAGGGTTGTTGCTAGCAGGGCTTTTGGCGGCGTTTATGTCAACTTTTTCTGCATTTGTAAATTCTGGTCCAGCCTATATTGTAAACGATATTTATAAAAAATACTTTAAACCCACAGCTTCAAACAAACATTACATAAAAGCAAGCCACATTGCCTCATTTGCAATCGTTATTATTGGAGTAATCATGGGGTTTTTTGCAGATTCTATAAATTCTTTAACATTGTGGATTACAAGTGCGCTTTATGGGGGGTATGTAGCCGCAAATTTCTTAAAATGGATTTGGTGGCGTTTTAATGGTTGGGGCTATTTTTGGGGAATGACAGCGGGTTTATTTATAGCCACTCTTCAGTTTTTATTAGACCAAAATAAAGCGAATTTCGAAATAGGTTCTTGGCTGTATAATTTGGCTCAAATTCCTGCAATTTATATTTTTCCTATTATATTTATAGTCTCTTTATTGGGTTCTTTTTTAGGAACATTTTTTACACCAGCAACTTCTATGGAAACTTTAAAAAAGTTTTATACAAATGTACGTCCTTGGGTTGGTGGAATCCAGTGTATAAAGAATTAAAGAGTGAAGACGAAACCTTTACAAAAAACGAAGATTTTGTAAGCGATATGTTTAATTGTGTAATTGGTGTAGTATGGCAATCTAGCATGATTTTATTACCAATATATTTTATGATTAGAGATTACCCTAAAACATTAATAGCATTGTTGGTATTTGTAGTAACCTCTATTATTTTAAAATTCACTTGGTTAGACAAAGTGAAAAAATATAAAAATTAATAAGAAATGAGTTCAATTCCTTGGCAAGAGAAACCTAAAAATTCTAATGATGTGGTATGGCGTTATTCAGAAAATCCTATTATTAATAGATACGACATTCCATCATCTAACAGTATTTTTAACAGTGCTGTAGTTCCTTTTAAAAAGGGTTTTGCAGGTGTTTTTAGATGCGATAACAAAGCCGTGCAAATGAATATTTTTGCAGGTTTTAGTAAAAACGGAATCGATTGGGAAATTAATCACGAGCCAATTGTAATGAAGGCAGGAAACACAGAAATGATTGCATCTGATTATAAATACGATCCGCGAGTTGTTTTTATTGAAGATAGGTATTGGATTACTTGGTGCAATGGATATCATGGACCAACAATAGGTATTGGTTATACGTTCGATTTTAAAGAGTTTTTTCAATGCGAAAATGCTTTTTTGCCTTTCAATAGAAATGGTGTTTTATTTCCGCAAAAAATAAACGGAAAGTACGCAATGTTAAGTCGTCCAAGTGATAATGGGCACACCCCATTTGGCGATATTTATATCAGTTACAGCCCAGATATGAAATATTGGGGAGAACATAGATGTGTTATGAAAGCAACCCCTTTTGAAGATAGTGCGTGGCAATGCACAAAAATTGGAGCAGGTCCCATTCCTATACTTACAAACGAAGGTTGGCTAATGCTATATCATGGAGTAATAAATACTTGTAATGGATTTAGATATGCAATGGGCGCAGCCATTCTCGACAAAAATAAGCCAGACACCGTAAAATACAGAACACAACCTTATTTATTAGGACCAGCAGAACCATACGAAATGGTAGGAGATGTACCAAATGTAGTTTTTCCATGTGCAGCTTTGCACGATACAAAAGAAGATAAATTGGCAATTTACTATGGAGCTGCAGATACAGTAGTAGCAATGGTATTTGGCAAATTAAGTGAAGTAATTCAGTTTACAAAAGAGAATAGTTTATAAGATGAAGATGTATTTAAGATTTAAAAAAATAAGTGTCATTTTTTATTGTTTTTCAATAATAAGTTGTGCACAATCAAAAAAAGAAATTATTCCAGAAACCTATGTTGCCTATAAAACTTCAGAAAAGATTACGATTGATGGTAAAGCCGATGAAGCCGATTGGAAAAAAGCAAAATGGACAAATAATTTTATAGATATTGAAGGGGTAAAAACACCCAAATATAAAACCAATGTAAAAATGCTTTGGAATGAAAATTACTACTATATTTTAGCTGAAATTAAAGAACCTCATATTTGGGCAGATATTACAGAACGCGATGCCGTTATTTTTTACAATAACGATTTCGAAGTATTTATCGATCCAGATGGCGATACACATAATTATTACGAGTTAGAAATTAATGCACTAAATACAACTTGGGATTTATTTATATCAAAACCTTATAGAGAAGATAGCACTGTTGTTTTAAACGATTGGAATTATACAGGTTTGCAATCGGCAGTAAGTGTTCAGGGCACTATAAATAACGCGAGTGACACAGATAAAAGTTGGACTTTAGAAATAGCGATTCCATTTAAAGATCTAAGAACACTTTACAAGCAAGACAATGTGCCTAGAAATAAATTTTGGCGTGTTAATTTTTCGAGAGTAAACTGGGACCATGATATTAAAAATGGCAAATATGCTCGTAAAAAAGGAAAAGATGGTAAATATTTGCATGAATACAATTGGGTTTGGTCGCCAATTGGAGTTGTAAATATGCATTTACCAGAAAACTGGGGCTATGTTTATTTTTCAACAAAAAGTGTCGATAGTAACGAGTCGTTTACAATACCAAAAGACGATAAAATTAAACGAGAACTGTATAAAATATACAGAAAACAAAAAAGCAATTTCGAAGAAAATAACTCATGGTTAACACTCGATAAAGCAGTATCAACACCAATTATAGTGGACGGGAAAACAATTTTACCAGAACTACAATTCCATGATACGGGGTGGAATTTGATGGCGAAAAGCCCTTTTACACAAAAAATACTCATTTTAAAAGAAGACGGAAAATTCATTTCAAAATAAAATAATATGAAGCTACTAAGTAAACTTTCAATTTTATTGTTCATCATTGTTTTTACAGCCTGCAATCCAAAAGAACAAAAAAAACATGACGGTAAATCGCAGGCGAATGAAACAAAATCGGCGTTCGATTTCGGAGTTTGGATTACTTCTAAAAAAGGTAAAACAAATGCAGAGTATGCCACAGAATTTAAAAAATATAAAGAAGGGGGTATTGACGAAATTTTAATCAATACAGAAACAGATCCAAAAGAATTAAAGCGTTTAGTACCTATTGCCACAAAAGAAGGTTTAAGAGTACATGCGTGGATTATGGCTGTAAACCGTCCAGGAGATACAGTTGCATTAAAACATCCAGAATGGTATCAAGTAAGTCGCGAAGGAAAATCTTGTTTTGATACACGACCTTATGTAGATTACTATCAGTGGTTATGTCCTACAAGAAAAGCTTCGAGAAATCACATTTTAGATTTGGTAGAAGGTTTGGCAAAAGTAAAAGGGATAGAAAGTGTTCATTTAGATTATATTCGCTTTCCAGACATCTTTTTACCAGTTGGTTTATTACCAAAATACAACTTGGTTCAAGATACAGAAATGGCAGAATACGATTTTTGTTATTGTGATGCATGTGTAAATGCTTTCGAAAAAATACATCATAAAAATCCTAGAGAAAGTAAAAATACAGCGATAGATATGGAGTGGAAAAATTTTCGTTTAAATGCAATAAAAGCCTTGGTAGATGATGCTTATAAAATTGTACATAACCATAATAAAAAATTAACAGCAGCCGTATTTCCTTATCCAGAAATGGCAGACCATATGGTGCGTCAACGTTGGGATAAATGGAATATAGATGAAGTATATCCAATGATTTATCACGGATTTTATAATGAAGAAATAGATTGGATTGGGTATGCAACCAAACAAGGTGTTACCGATTTAAAAGCAAAAGATGTAGGTGTTAATACAGGTGTTTTTTTACCTCCATTTACTTCAGGCAAAGAGTTAAAAGAAGCGATTCTGTTGGCAAAAGAGAACGGAGCAAAAGGGGTCGCATTTTACGAAGGCCCTAATTTAACAGACGAATATTTAAAAGCAATTAGAGAAACGAAGGCGTTATTCTCTAAATAATTATGTAAAAAAAGGTTTTTTCTTTAGTGTGTAATACTTTTTTTAAATTGTACTAAAGAAGAAGAGAGCAATGTTGTAAATGATAAATATACCTCAGGAGAATCATCAAAAAATCAATTTATAAAACCATTTAAAATGAAAAAAAGAATTGCATTACTATTAGTTGTTATCTGTTTTTCGATAAAAGGATTTGCCCAAGAGCCTCCTTTTTGGTTAAACGAACATAAAAACCAAGATAATAGAGAACCAATGCATGCTACTTATTACGTTTTTGAAAACGAAGCATTGGCTAAAAAAGGCAATTGGAAAGCATCACAAAACTATTTAGACTTAAATGGAATTTGGAAATTTAAATGGATTGAAAATGCCACAGATCTACCAAAAGATTTTCAAAAGACAAACTTTAATGATCGTAATTGGGACAATTTTAAAATTCCTGCAACTTGGGAAGTAAATGGGTATGGATATCCTGTTTACACAAATTCTACTTATGAATTCGAAAAAATTTTAAAGAAAAACCCGCCAATAGTTCCAACACAAGAAAATTATGTAGGTATTTATAGAAGAGAAATTAATGTTGATAAAAACTGGAAAGGAAAAGAAATTTTTCTTCATGTAGGCGCTGCAAAATCGAACTTAACAGTTTGGGCAAATGGTACATATGTTGGCTATGGCGAAGACGGAAAATTACCACAGGAATTCAACTTAACAAACTATTTAAAATCAGGAAAAAACACCCTTGTTTTTAAAGTAATGCGTTGGAGTGATGGCTCGTATTTAGAATGCCAAGATTTTTGGAGAATGAGCGGTATTACTAGAGAAACATATTTATACGCTCGTAATAGAACACACGTGGTAGATTTTGAAATTTTACCAAGTTTAGATGCTTCCTATAAAAACGGATTTTTAAAAGTAACAACTTCGATTTCAAACTTTAATAAAAAAAACAACTATGCTTTAGAGGTTCAGTTAAAAGATGGCGATAAAATTCTAGACAAAAAAGAGCTAAACAAAAAGCAATTAACGGCGAAAGCAACTTTTAATTTTTCAGTAAAAAACACCAAAAATTGGAGTGCAGAAATTCCAAATCTTTACACGGTAAATTTTATTCTTAAAAATAAAAAAGGGCAAACTGTCGAATTTATTTCCAAAAAAATAGGCTTTAGAACCTCAGAAATTAAAAACGGACAATTATTAATAAACGGCGAGCCTGTTTATATAAAAGGGGTAAATCGCCATGAAACAGACCCAACTACTGGCCAAACCATTTCTAAGGAAAGAATGGAGCAAGACATAAAAGTATTAAAAGAATTTAATATCAATGCAGTTCGAACTTCGCACTATCCAAACGATTCTTATTTTTACGATTTATGCGATAAATACGGCATTTATGTGGTGGACGAAGCCAATATAGAATCTCATGGAATGAGATATAGCATTACAGAAACATTGGCGAATAAGCCCAACTGGGAATTGGCGCACCTAGAGCGTGTAGAAAGAATGGTAAAAAGAGATAAAAATCATCCTTCCGTTATTATTTGGAGTATGGGAAATGAATCAGGACATGGCTATAACTTTTACAGGTCGTATTTAAGAATTAAAGAGTTAGATGCATCAAGACCAGTTCAGTACGAAAGAGCTTCTGTAGGAAGATGGTCAGGAAAAGGGTTGCGATTCGATTGGGACTCTGATCTTATGGTACCTATGTACAATTCTCCAGAATCTATGGTCGAATATGCAGAAGCGCATCCAAATGCAAACAGACCTTTTATTCAATCTGAATATGCACATGCGATGGGAAATTCCATGGGAAATTTTAAAGATTATTGGAATGTTATTAGAAAATATAAAACGCTACAAGGTGGTTTTATTTGGGATATGATAGACCAATCTGTGTACAAAAAACGAAAAGATGGAACTGTAATTTTTGCTTATGGGGGCGATTTTGGACCAAAAGACGTTCCAAGTTCTAATAACTTTTTAAATAACGGTGTTTTTAATCCAGAAAGAAAACCCAATCCGCATGCTTTTGAAGTAAAAAATGTGTACCAAGATGTATTAACTTCGTGGGCAGATAAAAATACGGCTACTATAAAAGTATTTAACGAATTCTTTTTTAAAGATTTAAGCAATGTATCTTTAAAATGGGAATTGTTATTAGATGGCGTAGTTTCGCAAAAAGGAACAATCGAAAATTTAGAGGTAAATCCACAACAATCTAAAACGTATAATTTGCCTATAAATTTAGCAGATAAACAATACAACGAAGCGTTGATAAACGTTACATATCATCTAAAAAAAGCAGTACCTTTTTTACCTAAAGATTATAAAATAGCATCAGAACAATTAAGTTTAAAAGGAAGTTGGAAAAACGATGTAACTGTAAAAGGTGTTAGTAAAATGCATGTTGAAAAAGGTACTTCAGAAATTACTTTTAAAAGCGATAAAGCCAGTATTACTTTCAACAAAAATACAGGTTTAATTTCTGGATATACATTTAACAATCAAAATATATTAAAAGAAAACACACAGATACATCCAAATTTCTGGAGAGCACCTAACGATAATGATATGGGTGGAGGTTTTCAAAAGAAATTCGTAGCATGGAAAAACCCTATGAAAGAAGCAAAACTTACCAATTGGAATTATTCTGTAACCGAAGATTATAAAGTAGTTGTAAAAGCAAATTATACGTTACCAACAGTACATTCTAAACTTGCATTAACTTACGAAATAAATAGCAATGGTGTAATTCATATCGAGCAATCTATTGCGATTGATGCCTCAAAAAAAGTGGCTGTTTTACCAAGATTTGGCATCGAAATGGTATTGCCTAAAAAGTTTAATACAATTGCTTATTATGGTAGAGGTCCTCACGAAAATTATATCGATAGAAATTACAGTTCTAAAGTGGGGCTATACAATCAAACCGTTTCAGAGCAATACTACCCATACATTCGTCCACAAGAAACAGGGCACAAAACAGATATTCGATGGTGGCGTTTATCCGATGGAAAAACAACAAATATTAAAATCACATCAAACACGCTTTTTGGCGCAACAGCACTTCATTATTTAACATCCGATTTAGACGACGGACTTGAAAAAGAACAAAGAAATGCTGCAGACATCAAAGAAAGAAACTTAACCAATTTGCAGTTAGACTATAAGCAAATGGGCTTAGGAGGAATCGATAGTTGGGGAGCTTTACCATTGGAAAAATACAGGCTTTCCGAAAAATCTTATACTTGTACATTTAAAATAACACCACTAATAAAATAATTAAAAAACCCAACCAAATGAAGTTTATATTTAAACACATCGTTTTAGCCTTAGTAATTACCTTAATGTCTTGCGAGAAAGAAAAGGTTTTTTCTATAGAAGATATTCAGCTAATTCCTAAACCAGCAGAATTAAAGCTAGAGAATGGAAGTTTTCAATTTAATAAAAACACAAAATTTTTTATTAATAACGACGAGCAATTACAAGCTACAGAAATGTTAGCAAGTAGGTTTAACACAGTTGCAAATTGGAATTTAGAAGCCGTAAAAAAAGCGCCTTCTTCTAATTATATTCAATTAACACTCAATAAAGATTTAGCGAAAGAAGCATACAAACTAAACGTAAATAGCGATGTAATTAAAATTGAAGCAAGTAATTTTTCAGGTTTTTTATATGCTATAGAAACAATTCGTCAATTATTACCAGCAGAAATTGAAAGCAATAAGCTCGTTAAAAATAAAACTTGGGAAATACCAAACCTAACAATTACAGATGCTCCTCGTTTTAAATGGCGTGGTTTAATGTTAGATGTTTCTAGACATTTTTTCGAAAAAGAATACGTTTTAAAAACCATAGATCGTTTGGCTTATTTAAAAATGAATACACTTCATTTACACTTAGTAGATGACCAAGGATGGCGTATAGAAATTAAGAAATACCCAAAACTAACAGAAGTTGGTGCGTGGAGAGTAGATCAAGAAAACAAACCTTGGAATGGTAGATATACACCAAAATTGGGCGAAAAAGCAACTTATGGTGGGTTTTACACACAAGAAGATATCAAAGAAATAGTGGCGTATGCGAAAACTAGAGGAGTTAATGTAGTGCCAGAAATAGAAATGCCAGCACATGTTACCAGTGCAATTGCTTCTTATCCAGAGTTTTCTTGTTTAGAAAAACCCGTTACAGTTCCTTCTGGTGGATTATGGCCAATTACAGACATTTATTGTGCAGGAAAAGAGTCCACCTTCGAATTTTTACAAGATGTTTTAACAGAAGTGATGGATTTATTTCCATCAAAATATATTCATGTTGGCGGAGATGAAGCAACCAAAACCAATTGGAAAACATGTGAGCACTGTAAAAAGAGAATGAAAACAGAAGGCTTGCACGATGTAGAAGAGTTGCAAAGCTATTTTATAAAACGTATGGAACGCTTTATAAGCTCTAAAGGACGCGTTTTAATTGGTTGGGACGAAATATTAGAAGGCGGTTTAGCACCAGGAGCAACAGTAATGAGTTGGCGAGGTGTAAAAGGTGGTTTAGAAGCTTCAAAACAAGGCCATGATGTGGTAATGACTCCAGGAAGCCACTGTTATTTCGACCATTATCAAGGACCTATGGATACAGAACCTATTGCTTGGGGTGGTTATACTCCAGTTAGCAAAGTCTATGAGTTCGATCCTGTTGTAGCATCTATGACAGAAGATCAAGCGAAACATGTTTTAGGAGGGCAAGCCAATTTATGGGCAGAATACATTCCAACAACATCGCAATCAGAGTATATGATTTTTCCAAGAATAGCTGCCTTATCTGAAGTACTTTGGAGCCCGAAAACAAATAGAAGTTGGAACGAGTTTTACCCACGCTTACAAGCAATGTTTACGCGTTACGATTTTCAAGGAATTAACTACGCTAAAAGTGCCTATACAATTACAGCGAAAACACAAGTTAACGACACAACCAATGTAATTTCTATCGCACTTAAAAACGAATTTCCGAATTCAGATATTCGTTATACATTAAACAATTCCGATTTAAACAAAGAAGCAATTCCTTATAAAAAACCTATAGAATTAAAAGAAACCACAACCATAAAAGCCGCTTTATTTAAAGACGATAAACCAGTAGGTAAAGTATTTGAAAAAACATTTAATTACCATAAAGCCGTTGGTAAAAAAGTAACTTATCTATCGAAATATAGCGATAGCTATAAAGGTGCAGGTGCTAGTAACATGACCAATATTCTTAGGGGTTCTAAAAACTTTCATGATGGTCAATGGCAAGCGTGGATAGGTAATGATATGGAACTTATAATCGATTTAGAAACACCTACAGAAATTAGTAAAGTAAGCGTAGGAACCATGGATAACCAAGGTCCAGGTATTTATTACCCTACAAAAGTAGAAGTATTTCTCTCTAACGACGGAAAAACATTTAAAAGTGTAGGGGCAATTGATAGAGCTGTAAAAGTAAACCCAAATATCGAAATTAAAGATTTTTCGATTAATTTTAAAAGTCAGAAAGCGACCCACATAAAGGTAATTGCAACAAGTGTTAAAAAAGCACCAACTGGAGGTGGAGCTTGGTTGTTTGTAGATGAGATTGTTGTTGAGTAATCGAAACAACCTAGCCCATACAGAAATTCTTACCTGTCGATTTTTTTTGATTATTTTATAGAATTAAAGAAATCGATGGGTAATAGCAAAAATGCCTGAAGAATGTAGCCCAAAAAAGTAAAGCATTAAAGTAAAAAACACAGCGTCTATTCTTCTAGATCGGGCATAAATACAAGGGCACAAAAGGTCGATTTTTTGTAGATAAATTTTAAATACATAAATAATACAGTAGTAAGATGAAAAAAAGTATAATAGCACTATTGGTAGGTTGTTTTGTGAGTAGTTTAAGCATTGCTCAGCAAAAAGAACGAAGTAAAGAAGAGCGTTTGGCATGGTTTAAAGATGCAAAATTGGGTATTTTTATTCATTGGGGCATTTACAGCGTTAATGGAATAGACGAGTCTTGGTCGTTTTACAATAATTACCTATCATATTCAAATTATATGAAGCAGTTAAATGGTTTTACTGCAAAAAAATACGACCCAGAATATTGGGCAAAACTAATTAAAGAAAGTGGTGCAAAATACACTGTAATTACAGCAAAACATCACGATGGTGTTGCACTTTGGGATACAAAATATAGCGATTTAAATGTTGTTGATAAAACTCCTGCAAAAAAAGATGTGCTTACGCCATTTGTAAATGCTGTTCGCAAAGAAAATTTAAAATTAGGCATCTATTATTCTTTATTAGATTGGTCCAATCCAGATTATCCGAACTTTACAAGAAAAGAAAAACGTTATATAAACGATGCTAAAAAATGGAAAGCTTTTACCAAATTTAATTTCGCACAAATAGAAGAATTAACAAAATACAACCCAGATTTATATTGGTTCGATGGCGATTGGGAGCAATCTGCCGAAAAATGGAAAGCCAAAGAAATTCGCGAACTTTTATTAGACAGAACTCCTACAACAATTATCAATTCTCGATTGCAAGGTTATGGAGACTATGCAACTCCAGAGCAAGGTGTACCAATTACAAAACCAGATAATCCGTTTTGGGAACTATGTTTAACAATGAACAATTCTTGGGGTTTTCAACCCAATGATAACAATTATAAAACTTCAAATCAACTGATTCGTATTCTGGTAGATTGTATTAGTATGGGCGGAAATTTATTGTTAGATATTGGTCCCAAACCAGATGGAACCATTCCTCAAGAACAAATAAATATTTTAAAAGATTTAGGAAGATGGACCAAAAAACACGAATCTGCTATTTACGGAACACGCGCAGGAATTCCTTTTGGGCATTTTAATGGTTATACTGCGTTATCAAAAGATAGTACAATACTTTATCTTTATGTAGATAATAAACCCAATGGTCCGTTATTAATTAAAGGTTTAAAAAACAAAGTAAATCGAGCTTGGGTAGTAGGCAATGGCACTAAACTAAAAACAAAAGTTGTTGGAAAACAGTATTGGAGCCACGTTCCAGGATTGTTGTATATCGATTTACCTGAAAGTGTACAAGATAAAGACGTTACTGTAATTGCGGTTTTATTAGATGGTAAAGTAGATTTGTACAGAGAAAAAGGGCAAGTTATAGAAAGCAATTAAATAAAACTTATGTATGAAATGCAGTAAGTGCTACATATTTTTTATTGGATTGTTATTACTGTCTTGTAATCGCGCAAAAAATAACAATAAGACAGTCAATCATATACAAACCGCCAATTTGGTAGATTTGGTAAATCCTTTAATGGGAACAGATTCCGATTTTAGTTTGTCTAATGGAAATACCTATCCTGCAATTGCAACACCTTGGGCAATGAATTTTTGGACACCACAAACTGCAAAAATGGGCGATGGTTGGGCGTATAAATACGACGATAAAACCATTAGAGGCATCAAACAAACACATCAACCAAGTCCGTGGATTAACGATTATGCTGCGTTTTCTTTAATGGCTGTTACTGGTAAGTTAAAATATAAAGAAGAAGAAAGGGCTTCTTATTTTTCGCACAAAGCAGAAATTGTAAAACCCAACCATTATAGTGTTTATTTAGCAGATTACGATGTAACAGTACAAGTTTCGCCAACCGAAAGAGCAGCTCATTTTAAATTTACATTCCCAAAATCAGATTCTTCATACATTATGTTAGACGCTTTTTATAAAGGATCTATGGTGAAAATTCTTCCGAAAGAAAGAAAAATTATTGGGTACTGTAGAAATAATAGTGGAGGAGTTCCAGATAATTTTCATAATTATTTTGTTGCTGAATTTGATAAAGATTTTGAAATAAATCATACATGGAAAGACGATTGGGTTTTGAACAAGAATTCAACAAATAGCCAAGGAAAACATGTAGGCGCAATTATTGGTTTTAAAACCAAAAAAGGAGAAGAAGTGCACGTAAAAGTAGCTTCATCGTTTATAAGTCACGAGCAAGCGGCTTTAAATTTAAAAAGAGAAATTGGCGATAATTCGTTTAAAAATACCAAAGAAAAAGCAAGAATAGTGTGGCAAAAAGAATTAAGTAGAATTAAAATTGAAGATAATAATATAGATAATATTAGAACCTTTTACTCTTGTTTATATCGAGTTTTACTATTTCCGAGAAAATTTTATGAATACGATGTCGCAGAAAATATTGTGCATTATAGCCCTTATAATGGAAAGGTTTTAGCAGGTTATATGTTTACAGATAATGGTTTTTGGGATACGTTTAGAGCGGTTTTTCCATTTTTTAATTTAATGTACCCAACACTAAATAGCCATATTATGGAAGGTTTGGCAAATGCTTATAAAGAATCGGGTTGGTTGCCAGAATGGGCAAGTCCAGGACATCGCGATTGTATGGTGGGTTCTAATTCTGCAACCATTATTGCAGATGCCTTTTTAAAAGGAAATATCAAAGAAAAAGACGTCGATATTTTATTTGAAGCGGTTCTAAAAAACGCAACTGTAAATGAGGGAAGACCTGTAAATTCGGTAGGTAGAGCAGGAGTAGATTATTACAATACATTAGGTTATGTGCCTTATAATGTTGGTATTAATGAGAATGCAGCCAGAACTTTAGAATATGCTTTTGCCGATTTTACCATTGCAGAAATGGCAAAAAAAATGGGAAAAACACAAATTGCTAAAAAATATTACAAGCAGTCCAATAATTATAAAAATCTTTTTGATGCTTCTACCAATTTAATGCGTGGTAAAAATAAAGACGGAACCTTTCAAACACCATTCAACCCCTTAAAATGGGGCGATGCCTTTACAGAAGGAAATAGTTTGCATTATACTTGGTCGGTTTTTCATGACATACAAGGTTTGCTTAATTTAATGGGCGGAAAAGAAAATTTCGAAAAAAAATTAGATGAAGTTTTCTCAATGCCACCAAATTTCGATGCTTCTTACTACGGTTTTACCATCCATGAAATCCGTGAAATGCAAATTGCAAATATGGGAAATTATGCACATGGTAATCAACCAATTCAACACATGATTTATTTGTATAATTACACAAATGCAGCTTATAAAGCACAAGAAAAAATAAGAGATGTTTTAACAAAATTATACAGTGCCACACCAGATGGTTATTGTGGAGACGAAGATAATGGGCAAACATCTGCATGGTATGTCTTTAGCTCATTAGGGTTTTACCCTGTTACTCCAGGGGTTAACGAATATGTTATTGGAAGTCCGTTGTTTAAAAAAGCAACTTTAAAGTTAGAGAACGGAAATGAGTTTGTAATTTCTGCTTCCAACAACTCCAAGAAAAATGTATTTATAGAAAAGATCTTGTTAAATGGAGCAGAGTGGAACCTCAATTACATCAATTATAAAGACATTAAAAATGGAGGACAATTAGAGTTTAAGATGAATGCCACTCCAAACAAAAAAAGAGCAATCAATAATAAGGCTGTTCCTTACTCATTAAGTAATCAAAAGCAACTAACGAACTAAAGAATAAATTAAAAACAGATGAAAAAAGCGAAACAAAGAGTTCTAAAATTAATAATAGCATTCGTTTTAATGCAAAACGGTTTACTGGCTCAGGCTATTTATGAAGACGAACGTTATGTTCCAGAAACAGATCCTTTGGTCTTAAAAAAATTAAACAAATGGCAAGATAAAAAGTTTGGTCTTTTAATGCATTGGGGTACATATAGCCAATGGGGTATTGTAGAATCTTGGTCGCTTTGTCCAGAAGATTATGGTTGGTGCGAAAGAAAAAAAGGAAAGAATCCTCAAAATTATTTCGAATATAAAAAAGAATATGAAGGCTTAAAAAAAACTTTTAATCCTGTAAAATTCGACCCAGAAAAATGGGCAAAAGCAGCGAAATATGCAGGAATGAAATACATGGTTTTTACCACAAAACACCATGACGGATTTTCGATGTTCGATTCGAAATATACAAATTATAAAGTAACAGACCCAGAATGTGCTTTTAGTACAAACCCAAAAGCAAACATTACAAAAGAAATTTTTAACGCATTTAGAAACGAAGATATGTGGATTGGTGCTTATTTCTCTAAACCAGATTGGCATACCGAAAATTATTGGAGCCCTTATTTTCCTCCTCAAGATAGAAACGTAAACTACAATCCTGCAGAATATCCAGAAAAATGGCAAAAATTTATCGACTTTACACACAATCAAATTTTAGAATTAATGACCGATTACGGAAAAGTAGATATTTTATGGTTAGATGGTGGTTGGGTTGCGAAAGTAACAAAAGAAGAAATTAAAAAGGCTTACAAAGCGAAGTTTATCGAAAATAAATCAGGAAATGGATTTATTAAGCACCGTGTTGTAAATCAAGACATTAAAATGGATGAGTTGGTGGTAAAAGCTCGCAAAAAACAACCGGGTTTAATTGTTGTAGATAGAGCCGTTCATGGAAAAAATCAAAACTATTTAACTCCAGAAAATAGAGTGCCAGAAAAAACATTGCCTTACCCTTGGGAATCTTGTATTATTTCTGGAGGTGGCTGGTCTTACACACCAGATGCAAAATATATGAGTGGTAGAAAAGGCATACATACACTTGTAGATGTTGTGGCTAAAGGAGGTAATTTACTATTAAATGTTGCGCCAAGTCCAGAAGGCGAGTGGCAACAAGGAGCTTACGATTTATTAAAAGAATATGGCGACTGGATGAAAGTAAACAGTACTGCAATTTACGGAACAACACCAATTGCACCTTTTAAAGAGAATAATATTTGCATGACTCAAAACAAAAAAGGAAACGTGTTTTTATTTTATTTGGCGGCAGAAGAAGAACACGAAATGCCATCAGAAATCGTGGTAAAATCTATCAACCCTAAAAAAGGAACAAAAATTAGCATGTTAGGTTCTAAAAAAAGATTAAAATGGGTAAAACAAAACGAAGGCTTTAAAGTTTTTATTCCAAGATCGTTAAGAAGAAACCCAACATCAAAATATGCATGGACATTTAAAATTGATGCAATAGATAAATAAAATTAAAAATGAAAATTTCTTTAAAACTCACCTGTTTATTTCTGTTAGGTTTTGCTCTTATCATTACTTCTTGCACAGAAAATAATATAAAACTAACATCAAAAAATAATTTAATACAATTCGAATTTCATAAAAACGGAAGTTTTATAGGAATTTTCGATCAAACGAAAAGCGAAAATTATTTAGATACCAGTAACCCAACTTATTTAATGTCCATAAGAATTAACGATGTATTCGAGCATCCAATATCGATGGAAATAAATGAAGATCTAATTACTTTAAAATATCCTTCAAACACTCAGGCCCAAATTAAATACATTAGAAAAGAGAGGTATTTTACTTTCGAATTAGTTGGTATAAATGGAAGCAAAGAGGTAGATTTAATAACCTGGGGGCCTTATTATACCACCATTAATAAAACTATTGGAGAAACTATTGGAGTTGTTAGAAACGATAAATTTGCCCTAGGAGTTCAAGCACTAAATATAAAAACTCTAGGCGGTTTTCCTTATAATGAAAATGATTGTATGCCAGAATTCGACATTTTTACACAAGAAGATGTTACAGATATGGGCCAAGAAGGAAAAAGCCATGTATTGTATCGAATAGAAGCAGCAAAACCAACCAAAACAGGGTCGAGTTTGCAAACTTATTGTAGAAATAGAGATAAAGATAGAATTATCGAAAACTTAGGGCATACCAAATTTGTTGCTCCTAAATATGATGATGGAGGAGTAATAGGTTCTAAAATAGCATTTTTTGGGGTGCCTACAGAAGAGGCTTTGCAAACCATAGGTGCTATCGAAGTTGCAGAAGGGCTTCCACATCCAACCATAAATGGCCAATGGATGAAAACAGCACCAGAGGCTGCTGCAGCATATATTATAATGAATTTTAATGAAGAAACTATTGATGATGCTATTGAAGTTACAAAAAAAGCCGGGCTAAAACATTTATACCATTATGGAAAAACATTTGAAAGCTGGGGGCATTTTCAGTTATTCAAAGAAGCATTTCCTAATGGATATGATGGCATGAAAGCCTGTGTAGAAAAAGCTAAAAAAGAAGGAATTTCTATAGGAGGTCATACCCTTTCTAACTTTATTACAACCAACGATCCTTATGTAACACCTATACCCGATAAACGACTGGCAGAAGTAGGGCGTTCAATAATTACAAGCGATATCGATAAAAAACAAACAGAAATAGCCATCGAATCTCCAGACTTTTTTAATCAATTTAAAAACAATAATTTAAGAACTGTTCGAATTGGTAACGAATTAATTAGATACGGAAGTGTAACAGAGAAAAAACCTTGGAAGCTATTAGATTGCCAAAGAGGGGCATTTAATACCCAAATACTTCAACACAAATCTAATACACCAATTGCAAAATTGTTAGACCATCCGTACAAAGTATTTTTATCGAATACAAGTTTAACAAAAGAACTTTCTAAAAACATCGCAAACCTGTATAATAAAACTGGGATGAAACAAATTTCTTTTGATGGTCTAGAAGGTAACAAATCTACAGGACTAGGTAATTATGGAGAAACCATGATGCCTTACGAATGGTATAATAATTTATCCGAAGATTTAAAAGATGGCTTAATAATCGATGCTAGTAGAACCACTCATTTTTTTTGGCACTTATACACACGAATGAATTGGGGCGAACCTTGGTATGCAAATTTTCGAGAAAGTCAAACCCAATACCGTATGAAAAATCAAGCATATTTTAGAAGAAACTATATGCCAGGTATGTTAGGTTGGTTTAGAATGACACCAGAAATTAGTCTCGAAGATATGGAGTGGATGCTCTCTAGAACTGCTGCTTTTGATGCAGGTTATGCCTTTATAACCTCTAAAGAAACATTAAAAAAACACGGGCAATCTAACGCGATTCTAGAACTGGTAAAACAATGGGAACGTGCCAGATTGGCAGGTGTTTTTCCTTCAGAATTAAAGAAAGAAATGGAAGATTTAAAAAACGAGTATCATTTAGCACCTGTTTCAGAAAACTCATGGAATTTATTTCCAATTGCAATCGACATATTTAAGCATTCTAAAAAAGTAAGACAACCAGGAGAACCTTTATACTCAACTTTTAATTTTAAAAATACGTCAAAAAAACAACCATTAGTGTTTACGATTAAGTTAGCAGAAGCAACTAAGTGTCGAAATATTATTATAGAATTAGACAATTATAAAAAAATAAAATTGCCCATAACACTTACTAACCAACAAATATTTAGATACGAAGGGGGTAAACAAGGTACTTTATTTGATAAAAATTGGAATGTGATTAAAACAATAGATTTAGATATTAAAAATGTTAATGTTTCGAAAGGAAGCCATTCGTTAACGGTTGATTGCGATTTTTTAAGTGACGATAAATCGGAAATCATCATAGAGGTTAAAACTATTGGAGAACCTAAATTGCTAACAAAGTAGAATTTTTAATAAATGGATTTAACAAATAAATTGAATAAAAACAGCTCTTTAATTAAATTAAGACCACCTATATTTACAGTATTATTTATTATGTGGTCTTGTTTGGTGCAAGCACAACAACCTATACAATATGTAAATCCGTTTATTGGAACCTCTAACTACGGAGCAACAAATCCTGGCGCCATCGCACCAAGAGGTATGGTTAGTGTGTCGCCTTTTAATGTTGCTGGCGCTCCTAATTTGCCACATGAAAAAGATAGCAGATGGCTTTCTAACCCTTATGTTCACGAGAATACGTTTTTAACAGGCTTTTCTCATGTAAATTTAAGCGGCGTTGGTTGCCCAGATTTAGGAGTTATTTTAACCATGCCAACCACTGGAGCATTAGAAACAGACTATTTAAAATACGGCTCTACCTATTCAAATGAAGTTGCAAAAGCAGGATATTACAGCAATACAATTGATAAATACAATGTAAAAGTCGAAACCACAGCTTCTACAAGAACAGGAATTTCTAAATACCATTTTCCAGCAGGACAATCAAATATATTAATCAATTTAGGTGTTGGCTTAACAAATGAAGAAGGAGGCATGCTAAAAATTGTATCGGATACCGAAATTGAAGGAATTCGAAATGTAGGTTCGTTCTGTTACTACAAGCCAGAAGAAGCATATCCAGTATATTTCGTAGCAAAATTTAGCAAACCTGCAAACGAATCTGGAATTTGGAAAAAACCCAAAAAATACGAGGGTTTAGAAGGCCAATGGATGGGGTACAATGGAAAAACACGTTTGTATAAAAATTACAGAAAAGAAGTGCTTGGAGATAGTATTGGAAGTTATTTTACCTATCGATTTAAAAAACCTACAACTGTAGAAGTTAAAATTGGGGTGTCTTATACTAGTATTAAAAATGCCAGAGAAAACTTAGAAAAAGAAACTCAAAATTCTTCTTTTGAGACCATTTACAACACTACAAATGCCCAATGGAATCATTTATTATCTAAAATTGAAGTGGAAGGTGGAACAAAAGACGATAAAACTATTTTTTACACAGCTTTGTATCATACTTTAATTCATCCGAATACTTTAAACGATTACAATGGAGAATACCCAAGTATGGCAAAAAGAGAAACACAAACCACCCAAGGTACACGATTTACGGTATTTTCTCTTTGGGATACTTATAGAAGTTTACATTCTTTAATGTCTTTAATTTATCCGAAACAACAATCAGATATGGTAAAAAGCATGCTAAATATTTATGATGAAAGCGGTTGGTTACCAAAGTGGGAGTTAAATGCCACAGAAACCACAACCATGGTTGGCGATCCAGCAGGAATTATATTGGCAGATACTTATTTACGCGGAATTAAAGATTTCGATATCGAAAAAGCATACGAAGCTATGCGAAAAAGTGCGACACAGTTAAAAGATAATCCACTTCGTCCTGGAATTAAAGATTATGTAGAGAAAGGATATTTAACCACGACCACCACAAAAAGTGGTTCGGTTTCCACAACACAAGAATACAATATAACCGATTTTGCAATTGCGCAATTGGCCAAAGAATTGGGTAAAACAGCAGATTATAAACTGTTTTTAAAACGTGCTACATCTTACAGAAATTTGTTTGATAAAGAGTTTAATTTATTAAGACCTAAAAACCATGATGGCTCTTGGTTTGCGCCATTTAACCCAGATACAGGAGCAAATTTTGAAAAAAATTTAGGATTTATCGAAGGCAATTCGTGGCAATATACATTTATGGTTTCGCACGATGTGAAAGCACTCATAAAACTTATGGGAGGTAAAAAACCGTTCGTAAAACAATTAGATAAGGTATTTGAGAACAAACAATACGATATGGCGAATGAGCCCGATATTATTTACCCTTATTTGTACAATTACACGAAAGGATACGAATGGAAAACACAAGATCGTGTAACCTCATTAATTAAAGAATATTTTACGAATAAACCAGCTGGTTTGCCAGGAAACGACGATACAGGAACCATGTCTGCATGGTTAATTTATAGCATGATGGGCATTTATCCGAGTTCGCCAGCAGAACCATTGTACGCGATTACAAGACCTGTTTTCGATAAAATAACCATTCATTTAGATAACCGATACTACAAAAATAACCGGTTGGTAATTATCTCCAATGCTTCAGAAAACGATAAAAACACAAAACATATAAAACGTATTTACATCAATGAAAAAAGACATAAAAGTTATTTTATTTCCCATGATAAATTAGTGAACGGAAATATTCTAAAAATTATGTTGAAATAATACCATTACTTTTTTGAATTTACAATAAAAGAAAACAATTGTTTTTTGTAGTAAGTAAAAAAAGACGTTTTAGTGTGGTAAGTTCAATTTATAGATGATGTAAGATACTTTTCAAATTAAAAAAAGCCATAAAAACATGAAACGTAGAAATTTTATATCAAACACTTCTCTACTATTAGCAGGAACCACCTTATTGCCACAAAACATCTTTACAACTCAAAAAGAATTCATAAGTCTGCGACCAAAATTAGCAGACAGAAAATTTGTAAGTAAAGCCGTAGAAAACGTAATTACAGAAGTAAAATCTGAGATAAAAGATAAAGAATTAGCATGGCTTTTTGAAAACTGTTTTCCCAATACTTTAGACACGACCATAGATTTTGAAATTATTGATGGCAAACCAGATACATTTGTTATCACAGGAGATATAGATGCAATGTGGTTGCGAGATTCAACAGCCCAAGTTTGGCCTTATATGCCATTAATCAAAAAAGATAAAAAGTTAAAAGAACTAATTAAAGGTTTAATAAACAGGCAAGTAAAATGTGTGTTGTTAGACCCTTACGCAAATGCTTTTTTTAAAGATAAAACGAGAATATCTCACTGGAAATCAGATATTACACAAATGCTTCCTGGAGTTCACGAACGCAAGTGGGAAATAGATTCTTTATGTTATGTAGTGCGTTTGGCAAACGAATATTATCAAATTACAAAAGACACAAGTATTTTCGATGCAAATTGGGATAAAGCAATGAGGTCGATTGTAAAAACTTTTAAGACCGAACAGCGAAAAAACAATCAATCGGAATATGTATTTAGCAGAGAAACCACCTCTGTAATAGATGCTCCACCTTTTAATGGAACAGGAAGACCAGTAAAACCAAATGGGTTAATTTGTTCTATGTTTCGACCTTCGGATGATGCTACAATGTATCCTTATTTAATTCCGTCTAATATTTTTGCAGTTGTATCTTTAAGGCAATTACACGATATTTATAGCACTGCTTTTAATGATAAAAAATTTGCAAATGCGTGTAAAAAATTAGCAGATGAAGTAGAGAGTGCTATCCAAAAATATGCAGTAACAGAGCATTTAGATTTTGGAAAAATATACGCGTACGAAGTAGATGGTTTTGGCAATAAATTATTTATGGACGATGCCAATGTGCCTTCGTTAATGTCTTTGGCGTACTTAGGAGCTCATAAAAATACAGATGCGATTTACAAAAGAACAAGAAAGTTTTTGTTAAGCGATAACAATCCGTATTTCTTAAAAGGCGCTTTGGCAGAAGGACAAGCGAGTCCGCATACAGGTAAAAACAAAATTTGGCCTATGGGTATTATTTTAAGAGCGATGACAAGTACAAATGATGCAGAAATAAAGAAATGCCTAAAAATGCTAAAAGCTACGCATGCAGGAAAAGGGTTTATGCACGAAGGTTTCGATAAAGATAATCCAAATAATTATTCCAGAGATTGGTTTGCTTGGGCAAATACCTTATTTGGCGAACTTATTTTAAAGATTTATAACGAGAAAAGAAGTTTGTTGGCTAAAGAATATTAGAAAAAATATTTAAATTTTACAGCGACTTTCCTTAAAATAGTTACAAATTAAAAACCTCAATTCGTTCAATACGAATTGAGGTTTTTATGATGTGGAGACGCCGAGTAATACGCTTCTTATATTTCAATATTTCTTATCCCTACGTCTAACCCCATCTTGACGAACTTTATCTATTGATTTATTTTTAATTTGTTCAAAATAAGGAATTATGTTAGCACTAGATAGTAATTTTATACCTAGGGCAAAAGTTATTTTTTAAAGTAATTAACTGACACTATTTAAACTTTGAATTCGAGGTAATATTTATTGTCTTTCAATATGCCAAAGAAAATCACTTTATCTATTAAAGAAGAATCTATTGAATTGCGGAAACTATATAAGTACAATACTACAGAATTACGAAGAGATCGTTTAAAAATTATACTACATAAAGTCCGGGAAGTATATCTATCGTAATGCAATCGCAAAGAAGCTTGGCATAGGTCCAACCACCATAGGCAATTGGATTAAAGGCTATGAAACAGGAGGTCTTTCAAATTTATTAGATAGTTCAGGTAGATAAATTGCAAAGATAAATTAAAAAAAAACCTCAACTTAATGTTAAGGTTTGTCAAGGTTAAAAGATTGTAATACTATTCAAATATTGATAAAATACGCTCAATAGTATCTTTTATATTTTTAGCAATCAATTCAATAAATACTTTTTTGTTGTTTTCTGTTTGTGCTATTTCAAGAGCGTTGTAATATTCTAATCTACTTTTGTCGTCGCCTTTTAGAATAGCAATAGGGTAACCATTTTGAAGCAAAATTAAATTCATTAATAGTCTTGACGTTCTACCATTACCGTCAATAAAAGGATGAATAGTAGCCAGTCTTTCATGCATTTCAGCAGATAACTCAACAGGATGCAATACCGTTTTATTTTCGTTGTACCATAGCATTAAATCTTCCATTTGTTTTGGAACTAAAAAGGGTTGAGGTGGTTTGTGTTTTGCACCACTTATTATAACGGGTACTTTTCTATAAACTCCAGCATTCGGCTTGTCAATTCCTTGTAATATTAAACTATGAATTTGTAAAATATCTCTTTCAGTAATTGTATTTTTGGTTTGAGCGAGTTCTTTAATATAGTCTATTGCTTGAGTATGGTTAATTACTTCTAAATGTTCATTCAAAGTTTTACCTCCAACAGTCAAACCTTTTTCAATAACCAAAGCGGTTTCTTGAAGCGTTAAAGTATTGCCCTCAATTTTGTTACTTTCATAAGTATATTCAATCTCTAAAGCCTTTGTTACTTTTTGATGTTCGTTTTTACGATATTCATTCAAATGGTCTTTTAAAACATCTAATTCAGCATATTTTCTCATTACAATTTAGCCTTTAAAGTTTCTAACTGATTGATAATACTTTGCATTTCTGCCTTGGGGTCTTTGTTAGTTTTAGTACTATTAAATAAGTCTTTTACATCTACATCTAACGTTTCTGCAATTTGTAATAATAAATCTGGTTTTGGGAAATGATTACCATTACTGATATTTGAAATTGTTGCTTGAGTTACACCTACTTTTTCAGATAACCCTTTGCCTGAAATTCCTTTCTCTTTTAGTACCTCTTTTAATCTTAAAACATTCATTGTTTTATCAGTTTTTATTTTTTACAAATATAATAAAATTATAACAACACTAATTTATTTTAAATAAAATTATAGTAATATTTGTATATTGTTATAATGTTGCTTATATTTGTAGGGTGATTAATTAGTGATACTATAATAATAAAATCAATATCACATGAAAGAGCAAATAAAATAGCAAGAAACGTCAATGCAACGGATATTTTTTTGAGTATTCTAACGATATGAAAGTTTACAAATCTTGGAGAAACTTAAAAAAAGTTAGAAAATATTTTAGAAAACCTAACGGATACATATAAAAAATTAGTTACCTCACTTTGTGAAGAAGAAAAGTTAAAGTATTTCAATTTAGTATAAACCTTAAAAATTTTAAAATTATGAGTAAAGACAATTTGGACACAGAAAACAAATTAATGTTATTGCAAGGAATCACTTTAATACAAAACGGATTACAATTTTTGGAATGGATGTTGGATTTTGAAAATGAAAACAGTTTCGATGCTTTAACCATTTTAAGAAATCGTTTTCAGTTTTTTAGAGAATGTGCTTTAGCAGGTAAAAAATGCGGCCTTATTTTTATTGACAGAGCAAACGACAGCCTTGAAAATGTAGAGCATAGTTTTCGTTTAAATGAAAAAGTTAAAAACGAATTAAAAGAATTGAGAAATGCGGTATCAGTTGAAATGTATAAAGAGGAATAAAAGTGTTCTTAAAATCAATGCTACTTACATCTAAATTTACATAAAAAAATAAAACCCTATAAATCAAATGTTTACAGGGTTATTTGTGGAGACGCCGAGAATCGAACTCGGGTCCAAACAAGCAACAAATTAGCTTTCTACATATTTAGTTCTTACTTGGTTTTCGATTTAAGGCTGATTAAGAACAACCTACCTTAAACTTAGCTTCTTTAGTTTCAAAAACCTGCCAAAGCTACAGATTTTCTATGTTTATTTTTACGATGCCCAAAAATGAAACGCCATAAACCAAGGCTTTTCGTGGACATAAAGCTTGCACACCTTGTGTGCCGAGGCTAATCTTACTATTAATTCAGATTATGCAGCTAAAGCGTAGTTATCTTCGCCGTTTAAAAAGTTGAAATTAGGTTTAACGAGTGTTATTTCATAACTCGATATGCTTACCAATTCACTGACCTTGCTGTCAAAACCAGTCGTCCCCTTAATGAAATAGCAAAACTTATTTTGCGTAATTGAACAAACCCAGAACTTGTTTCAGGAACTTTTCAACATCCATTTTATTTTTTCAAAGAACACAATTATTCACATCAAAAATAATACCAATAATTTGGGCGTTCCTTTGTTTTAAAAGCATTTAAAACTAAAGGCAGGCTTTCGCTACTCGTTTTTTGTTCCATTATCATTTCACAAAAGAACTCAAACAGGTCGCTCTATCCTTAACGCGGTTTGCAAAAGTACAAAAAGTTATAACTTTAACAACCTAGTTTTAAAGAATAATTAAGACAAAAACACAGATAAAATGATTAACTTTAAACGTCAAAAAAAAATAAAAAATTATGATTAAAAAAGGAACAAAAGTAAGCTGGGAATGGGGTAGAGGAACAGCAGAAGGTAAAGTAAAAGAAACCTATACAAAAGAAACCACTAAAACCATTAAAGGAACAGAAGTTACTAGAAAAGGAGAAGAAGGAAATAAAGCCTTATATGTTCAACAGAATGATGGTGATTATGTTTTAAAACTCGAAAGTGAAGTAAACAAGGTAGATTCTTAAAATATTGTTGCAAGCCCCTTAAAAAACAAATATCTTCGAACCAATTAAAATAATAAATATGAAATTTGGTATTATTAAAGAACGCAAAAATCCACCAGATAGAAGAGTTGTATTTTCTCCACAAAAATTAAAAAAAATTCAAGAAAAATTCCCTGAAGCAAAATTAAAAGTAGAAAGTTCAGATATTCGTGTGTTTTCAGACGAAGCATATAAACTAGAAGGAATACCAGTCTCTAAAAATATAGAAGATTGTGATGTACTGTTGGGAGTAAAAGAAGTACCCATTGAACATTTAATTCCGAATAAAAAATATTTTTTCTTTAGTCATACCATAAAAAAACAACCTTATAACAGAGCTTTATTAAAAGCGATTTTAGATAAAAACATCGAATTATTCGACCACGAAACCATTGTAAAAGAAAACGGAGCACGTTTAATTGGTTTCGGGCGTTATGCAGGAATCGTTGGTGCTTACAACGGTTTTAGAGCCATGGGTTTAAAAACAGGTAATTTTCAGTTGCCAAAAGCAACAACTTTATACAACCAGCAAGAATTAATAGAACAGCTTCAAAATATTAAACTTAATAACCTAAAAATATTGTTAACAGGAAATGGTAAAGTAGCTTACGGAGCCAAAGAAATGTTAGATGCAATGCATATTTTACAAGTTACAGTAGAAGAGTATTTAAACAATACTTATCAAGAACCTGTCTATTGTTTGGCAGATGTTTTAGATTATAACAAACGTACAGATGGTAAAATTATAGACAATTTCGATTTTTATAACCATCCAGAAAAATACGAATCTAATTTTATGCGATTCGCAAAAGTAACAGACTTTTTTATAGCTGGGCATTTTTACGGAGATGGCGCACCTTATTTATTTACAAGAGAAGATGCAAAATCTGCAGACTTTAACATTAAATTTGTGGCAGATATTTCTTGCGATATCGATGGTCCAGTCGCTTCTACCATAAGAGCATCTACAATTGCAGAACCAATTTATGGTTATAATCCAAGCACAGAAACCGAAGTAAATTTTAAAGACAATAATGCCATTGTTGTAATGGCTGTAGATAATTTACCTTGCGAATTGCCAAAAGATGCCAGCGAAGGTTTTGGAGAAATGTTTTTAAAAAATGTAATTCCGGCTTTTTTCAATAACGATAAAGATGGGGTTTTAGAACGTGCAAAAATAACAGAAAACGGAAAATTAACAGCACGTTTTTCGTATTTACAAGATTATGTAGATGGGAAAGAATAGTTTTTAAAATTGATATAAGACTGTTTGACATAAGACAAAACTACGCAGGACTTGAAACCTGAAATTAAAAACCTAAAACATTTTTTTATTTTAAAAAATATATGGAAGAGAATAATCTTCAAAACAGGCAATTTTTGTTAGATTTAGCAAAAATGAAAATGCCTTTTGGAAAATACAAAGGCACATTATTAATCGATTTACCAGAACATTACATCGTTTGGTATCATAGTAAAGGTTTTCCGAAAGGAAAGTTGGGGAAACAAATGCATTTGGTTTACGAATTGAAAATGAATGGTTTAGAAGGTTTGATTCGTAAAATTAAGTAAGTAAATTTTTTAAGAATGAGCGTTTGCTTGCGTTTTCCAAATGGAAAAAAGTAAGTAAATAAACGTTCCAAAACCAAAAGTTACCAACCAAGTTTTGGCATCGTTAAAACTATACATGCTTTTTTTGAGAACGGTAATTGGGTTTGTAAAAATATCCCAAGAATTCAAGCGTAAAAATCGGCCTAAATAAATACCAAATCCGCATAAAAAAGTAACTGCATAAGAAAAGTAATTTGCGTATTTTAAATTCCATTTTTGTTTAATTATTTTGTAAACATCAAATAATGAGAGTATTGTAATACATAATCCTGTTGATGCATATGCGAATATGATAAAAAGATCTAACCATACTAAAGTCGATTTTATATGATGTAAATGAATAAAATCGGTAATAATGTAAGGTGCATTTGGTAAGAATATCAACCAAATAAACAATAGGGAAATCAATTTGGGCTTAGTGATTTTCTCGAAATTTAGCCTTTTAATTTTTAAAGAAATTAGATAAGGAACCATTGCTAAAAAAAGATTCCAAAGTAAGAAGCCAAAAAATAAAGAACCCGTTAGTTTTACTCGAACTATAAATAGAAACAAGCAAAACAAGATTAAAAAGTGAATATTGGATATTTTTTTAAGATACTTCATAACACTATTTTAAGTTGTTTTCAACTATAACTATTGTCAAGAATCCAAAGAAATAAGCCACTAAATCTCCAACACTAAAAGAAGTTCCTAAGACCAGTTTCCAAAGTTTTTGGTATTCAAACGGATAATAATTTTGCAGACTCGTAAGTTGTAAAAATTCAATTCCAAAAGAAATAACTAAAACGATTATAGCTGCCTTATTTGCAGAAATGTTTATAAAACTTTTTACAAAAGCGTAAAGAAGTATCACCGCTAAAAAATCACCAAAAGTATGCCTTATAAAACCATGAGCATATGTGGCAATTACGATTTCTGATAGGAGCAATAAGGTAAAAATTAGAAAGTAATTTTTATTAAATTTCATAATATTTTTTTAAAAAAAAAGAGCAAAACCTCAAAAAGATGAAGTAGGGGTTTTGCTCTAATCAACCAACTAACTATTAATTATTCTCCCAATCGATTTTTCTTGAAGTGTACATAACCCCAGCCAATATCAGGAATAAACCAATACTACCAACCAATAATGCATAATTTTCTAACTGAATAATTACAAAAATAAAGGTGTATAAAGCTGCTAAAGAAATTCCTATAAAAAGCGGAAATTTTAGTGTTTTTAAAATTGATTTAGAATAGGCTGTAATTAATAAAACAACAGCAGTTCCTGCAATTATATAAGCTTTAAAAAAACTACTATGCTCGGAAATTGAAATTAATAAAGTATAAAACATTGTTAGTGCAATTCCAATCATTAAATATTGAAATGGGTGAATGTTTATTTTACTCATGGTTTGTATTAGAAAGAAGATTAAGAAAGTTAAACCGATGACTAAAAATCCGTATTTGGCTGAACGTTCACTTTTTTGATATTCATCAACAGGAATCAAGAAGTTTACTCCAGAAGCAAATTCAGTTAAATCTGGAATTCCACTAAAATATTGTTGAGAAAAAGGTCTATTGATATCTAAAATTTTCCATTTTGCATCAAAACCATCCTCAATAATTTTATCTGAATTATAAGGGAGAAATTCTCCTATAAAATTAGCGTCCTTCCAATCGGATTTTATATTTACATCAGTGTCTTTTCCAATCGGAATAAACTGAATTTGTTTGCTTCCTTTCATTTCTACAGTCATAGAAAAAGAAACTTCTTTTTCTTTTGGAGTATCCGTTTCTAAAATGTTATTACTTTCTAATTCATTTAGGTTAATTACATTTGATCTGTATTTTTTCTTGGTTTTAAAGTTTTTAGACGTTAAAGGATATTGGTTTTTATTCATTTTTATTTCGAACAAACTAATTGCTCCTTTTAGGTTCGAAGTTTGAACCACCAAATGTATTTTATCCCA
This sequence comes from Polaribacter batillariae, assembly GCF_017498485.1. Taxonomy (NCBI): domain Bacteria; kingdom Pseudomonadati; phylum Bacteroidota; class Flavobacteriia; order Flavobacteriales; family Flavobacteriaceae; genus Polaribacter; species Polaribacter batillariae. Next base: position 2,963,777 of record NZ_CP071795.1, read on the forward strand.
TAAAACATCTTCATTTTTTATCTCTTTTTCAGAGAAATTTGGTGTAGAAAAACTACCATTTATATCAATTTTACTTTTATAAACGGCAGTTTTGTAAATCCCTCTCTCTTTTTCTTCTGGGTTTATTGTTGAATTAATTTTTAGTTTTTCTGGAAAAAAATAAGCATATTTTGTACTTGAAGAAGTAATTTTTTCTGATTTTTTAGTGTCAGTATTCATTACATATTTTGTATGATAAACTTTATAAGGAACTTTTAATATAGGACCATAAAGTAAAACTTCTTCTCCCCATTTTTGGTTAATTTCTCCCACAACTTCCTGTTGCCTAAATTTACGTTCTGTAATTAAACTTTCGATAAATGATAATGGAATCATTAAAACGAGTACTAAAATTCCTACGATAATCATTCTTGCAGTAATGGATGTTTTTGCCCATTTGCCAAATTTTCCTTGTTGATTGTTGTTTGTGTCCATAGTTATTGTATTTGTAAAATTTGTTGTTTATTGAATATAATTTCTCTTAAATCTTCCAAAGGATGATTTAAAAGTTTTTGATAATCTAAATGATGAAATGGGTTACATTTTTTACCCAATTTGTAAGATTTTAAATAATAGTTTGCAAATTCTGGTAAAATGAGAGTGCCAATAATTACAACTCCAAAGAGATATAAACTTCTTTTACCATTGCCAAAACATAGATATTGTAAGGCAATTTCATCTTCTACGTTTGTTCCATAACCCGTAATTAAACGGTATGCATCGTGTCTTTCTACTTTTGGTAATAATTCGAATCCGTTTTTGTTAAGAAAGGAGCCAAGTTCGTTTCCAAAAGTTCCCTCTGGATATTTTAGTAGCTGGCTACTGGTAATTCCCCAAGGTTTTTTGTTTTTAAATTTGATATACATTCTTTGTGAATGCTCAAATAACCAGTAAATTAATTTTTTTCTCATTTTATTTTTAAAAGAACTTTGAAATACAAAGTAAGTGAGTAAAAAAAAGTTTATTTGTTTTTAATTAATTTTTCGAGTGCTTCTATATGCTTTTTAAATTCTTGTTTTCCTAATTCTGTAGCATAATATTTTGTGTTTGGTTTTCTGCCAATAAATTGCTTTTCTACTTTTATAAAATCTACTTTTTCGAGTGATTTTGTATGGCTAGCCAAATTCCCATCTGTAGCGCCTAATAGCTCTTTAAGTGTGTTAAAATCGGCATATTCGTTTACCATTAAAATAGACATAATTCCCAATCTAATTCTATGGTCGAAAGCCTTGTTTATATGTAAGATGATGTTTTTCAAATAGAAAATTTTTCGTTGCTAAATTACAGCTATTTCTTATCATACTTAAAATACATAACTGTTCCGTAAACAATATGCATAATTCCAAAACCAAGCACCCAAAACCAAAATCCATACACTGGGAAAATGGCACAAATTAGTCCGATTATTATTTGTGTATAGCCTAAATATTTTACGTCTCCCAAAGTATATTTAGAGGCACTTAACAAAGCCAACCCATAAAAAAGAAGCATTAATGCACCAGTTTGTCCATAACGTTGCTGATTCAGAATAATAACAATGTAAATTCCTCCCGCTAAAAGTGGTACAATAAAACTGGTTAACAATCTTTTGGTTAAAGAATCCCAAATTTTCTGATTGTTCTTTTTTGCTTTTTTAGTCGTCAAATAAATGGCGGTTCCGATGCTAAAAAAACCTACTAAAATAAGGTCTAAAAGAATCAAACGAAAAACTTTTCCGTCTAAAATTAAATATCCGCTTTCACTTTGGGCAACCAACCAATAGGCAAATCCTGCACCAATTAGCGCATAAATACCTGCTAAAATACCAGACAAACCACTTAACGAAATAAATTTCGACGATTTATTCATTAGATGCTTAATTTCGGATATGTCTCTTAAATAATTTTCTGAACTCATTTTTAAAGAACTTTGAAATACAAAGTAAAATATAAAAATTCATTTATGCAATAAAAATGTCATAAAATTAATTACGAACTACAACTCCGTAAGTAATATGTGCAATTCCAAGAATGTTAAGTGAAGCATACCAATAACTCGGTATTAAGAAACACAATGTTCCTAAAACAAGGCAAAGTGCAGGTAAAATAAGGTAATTTTTGTTTTCTTTGTTTCGGAATAAAAAAAGTAAAACCGCATAAAGAATTAAAAAAATAGGCGTAATAAAATCGATATATCCTTGTTGTTTTAGAAGAAATAAAACTAAAAAGATAGCAACAATAGAAATAATATATTTCCAAAAAGCAACTTTTGTTTTTTGATTCCACAATGTATATCGAAATCTTTTAGCCAATCTTTTTCCTCTAAAGAAAAAAGCCAAAGAAGAAAATAAAAAAACGAAAAAAGCTAAGAAAAAAACAATCATTTCTATCAATTCAATAGATAACATTCCTACTGTACTATTATCTATAAGAAAACCATCTAAAATAAATTTTATGGCATAACTAGCTATAAAAATGTATAAACCAATTAAAATACTTGTAATTCCTTTTAGAGAAAAGTTTACAGAGAAATTATCGTGCATAAGAGAATTAATATTCAAAATTTTTATAACTTTCGTAAATATACAAAAAATGATTCCTAAGTTGTAAGATATGAAACCAGCAGAAGAATATATTTTAAAACAACCAGAACCTTACAAATCTATTTTGTCGCATTTACAAATACTAATAGAAAGTAGTTTTCCAAATGCAAATTTACAGTTTAAATGGAAAATACCTTTTTATTATTTAGATGATAAACCTTTTTGTTATTTAAATCCATCTAAGAAAAAAGGGTACGTAGATGTAGCTTTTTGGGTGTCTGCACATTTAACAAAATATAATGAGTTGCTAATTTCAGAAAACAGAAAAGTTGTAAAATCGTTACGTTATAAAAGTATTGATGATATTAATGAAGAGGTTTTATTAACAGTTTTAGAAGAAGCACATCAATTAAAAGACAAAGGGTTTTACAAAAGAAGTTGAGGTTATTTACCAAATTTGTCAAACAGTTTTTTCCACACAATTTGTCACGCTGTAAGCATCTCAGGCAAGGATGCAAAACACTGTGTTAAGATTTCTACGCAATAACAAATTGGTGGTAAGAATTTAAAACCAAATTCTAAACCTTAAACTTGGTGTTTTTGCATATTTACGAGGAAAATAAATAATCATTCAGTTTTTGGGACTGTTTTCTCCACGCAGTTTGTCACGCTGTAAGCGTCTCAGGCAAGAGTGAGAAAATACAGTGTTAAGATTTTTACGCAATAACAAATTGGTGGTAAGAATTTAAAACCAAATTCTAAACCTTAAACTTGGTGTTTTTGCATATTTACGAGGAAAATAAATAATCATTCAGTTTTTTGGGACTGTTTTCTCCACGCAGTTTGTCACGCTGTAAGCGTCTCAGGCAAGAGTGAGAAAATACAGTGTTAAGATTTTTACGCAATAACAAATTGGTGGTAAGAATTTAAAACCAAATTCTAAACCTTAAACTTGGTGTTTTTGCATATTTACGAGGAAAATAAATAATCATTCAGTTTTTTGGGACTGTTTTCTCCACGCAGTTTGTCACGCTGTAAGCGTCTCAGGCAAGAGTGAGAAAATACAGTGTTAAGATTTTTACGCAATAACAAATTGGTGGTAAGAATTTAGAACCAAATTCTAAACCTTAAACTTGGTGTTTTTACATATTTACGAGGAAAATAAATAATCATTCAGTTTTTTGGGACTGTTTTCTCCACGCAGTTTGTCACGCTGTAAGCCTCTCAGGCAAGAGTGAGAAAATACAGTGTTAAGATTTCTACGCAATAACAAATTGGTGGTAAGAATTTAAAACCAAATTCTAAACCTTAAACTTTGTGGTTTTACATATTTACGAGGAAAATAAATAATCATTCAGTTTTTTGGGACTGTTTTCTCCACGCAGTTTGTCACGCTGTAAGCGTCTCAGGCAAGGATGCAAAACACTGTGTTAAGATTTCTACGAAATAACAAATTGGTGTTAAGAATTTAGAACCGAACTTTGAATCTAAACCTTCTCGCCTTTGAGAGAAACCCAAACTACTTCGTCTTAAACTGAAGCGCAACCTCATTATTCAAGTATAAATACAATTCAGAATTTTTTTTGGGGTTAGGAATTGATAAAATAGTAATTCCGTTTTCTGTTTTTGAAATAGGTTTTTGTGCATATTTATAACCTTTAAAATTATAAATGATTGAAGAGTTTACAGCTAAATTTTTAAATTTTAAAATGATGTTTTTACCACTTTCGACTTTAATAATTCCTGTTTGCGGTGAGATTAATTTAGTATTTGAGCTTAAAAAATTGTGTCCATAAATAGGCTGATTGTAAAACTCTAAAAGCGACATTCTACCAAAACGTAAAACCCACAAAGAATCATCAGGAAAATGAGTTTTAAATATTTTTTCTTTCGCAATGTTGTAAAAGTAGTCGTTAAATTTACGAATCCATTTTCCATTATATTCGTAACCTGCAGCCCAGGTTGCATCTAGAAGAAGCCACTCTCCATTTAGTTTTACAGCGTTCCAAGCATGGTTTGTTGTGTTTACAGGTCTTCCAATTTCATTAGGTGAATTTCTTGTATAACCTTTTATAACTTCGGCTTCTAAACCTAATAAATCGCATATTTTCTTAAAAGATTGTGCATATTCTTCGCAAACACCCTGTTTTGTTTTAAAGGTTGTAGCAACCAAATTGTCTTTTGCAGCTTGTAGTTTTTGTTGCTTCTCGGTTTTAGATGCATACCTAAAACGAATGCTTCTTTGTTTAGGATTGTAAAATTCTTTTAAATTATACCGAATGTTTTTTGCCAACCAAAAAAACGCAGCTCTTGCTTTTTCTTGGTCTTCGGTAAAATCTTTATCGATTTGATTGGCCAAATCTTCTACTTTAGAAAAACGAGGATATGTTGAAACTTTCGCATCTACAGTTGCAAAATCTTGAGAATTTGCAGAAATTGAAATCAATAAAAAGAGAGTAAAAAGATATTTCATATTTATAAAACGTAAACAATTTTATAGAAACAATTATTGTGCCTTTTTTTGTCTTTGTGAGGTTTCTACAAAAAGAAACCCTTTAATTTTTGAAAATCTGAAGAATCTGAAAAAGTATTTTTTATTGGGTTTGAGTAAGTGCGTTAGGGATTGAAATGGCATCCTTTTTAGTTGTCGGTTCGAGTAAATTTGTGAAGAATGAACAAATTTGTATCGAGAACAAAACTAAAAAGATATAATGGAAAGCCCGCTCGAACGCCCAAATAATAATTAAAATAAATTTTCTATAAGTTATTTATCGTTTTACGAATGGCAACTAAATTCGTTAACAAATTTTCTAAATTATCTAAGTGCAACATATTTGCACCATCGCTTTTTGCGTTTGTAGGGTCGAAATGGGTTTCTATAAACAAACCATCTACATTATTTACAACTCCAGCTCTGGCAATGGTCTCTATCATTTCTGGTCTTCCGCCTGTAACTCCAGCAGTTTGGTTTGGCTGTTGTAAAGAATGTGTAACATCTAAAATGGTGGGCGCAAATTCGCGCATTTCCGGAATTCCTCTAAAATCTACAATCATGTCTTGGTAGCCAAACATGGTGCCTCTGTCTGTAATCCACGCTTTATTTGAACCTGCATCTTTTACTTTTTGCACAGCGTGTTTCATCGCAGTAGGACTCATAAATTGTCCTTTTTTTAGGTTGACCACCTTGCCTGTTTTTGCTGCAGCCACCACCAAATCTGTTTGACGAACCAAAAAAGCAGGAATTTGTAAAACATCTACATATTCAGCCGCTTTTACAGCATCCGAAACTTCGTGAATATCTGTTACAGTTGGCACATGAAAGGTTTCTGAAACTTTTCTTAGGATTTTTAATGCTTTTTCGTCTCCAATTCCAGTAAAACTATCAATTCTACTTCTGTTGGCTTTTTTAAAACTTCCTTTAAAAATGTACGGAATTTCTAATTTATGGGTAATTGTAATTACTTTTTCTGCAATTCTTAATGCCATTTCTTCTCCTTCAATAGCGCAAGGACCAGCCAACAAAAAGAAGTTATTAGAATTTGTGTGTTTTATATTGGGTATTAAAGATAAATCCATTTGATATAATTTTTTACAAAAATACGCAAAAATTAAGCGTTTTAAAACGCTAGATTTTTAGATTCTGAAATGCTGAAACGAGTAAAGCCTGCGCAAGTTTCGATTGATAAGTTTTATCGCTTTCTAATTAAATTCGCTATATTTATGCTTTTAAAACCCAATAAAATGAAAAAAATAGTAACCTTAGTTTTAGCTTTAGTATTTTTTACTTCTTGTAATGTTTCTAAGAAAGCAACCCCAAAAACAAATAGTTCTAAATCTGCAGATGCTACCGTTTTTATAGACTCTAATTTGGTTAGAAAGCATTTATATACTTTGGCTTCCGACGATATGGAAGGAAGAAAAACTGGAACTCCAGGCATAGAAAAAGCCGCGGTTTATATAGAAAATGAGTTTCAAAAATTAGGTTTATCTACGTTTGGAGACTTAGAAAATTACAGGCAAACGTTTACTTTTAAAAACAGAAGAACTGGAAAAGATATTACAACATGCAACATAATTGGTGTTTTAGAAGGAAAAAGTAAAAAAAACGAATATGTAATTGTTTCTGCACATTACGATCACTTAGGAGTGAAAAAGAGTGGAGAAGGAGACTTAATTTATAATGGTGCAAACGACGATGCTTCTGGGGTTACTGGTGTTTTGGCTTTGGCAAAATATTTTAAAGAAGTTGGTAACGAAAGAACGATTGTTTTTGTTGCTTTTACTGCAGAAGAAATGGGTTTAATTGGTTCTACACATTTTGGAAAAGGTATTGATGCCAGCAAATTTGTTGCAGGAATTAATTTAGAGATGATAGGAAAAACGCCAAGTTTTGGACCAAACACAGCTTGGTTAACTGGTTTTGAAAGAAGTGATTTTGGAAAAATTATTCAAAAGAATTTAGAAGGAACAGGGTATCAATTATTTCCAGACCCTTATAAAAAATACAATTTATTTTTTAGATCCGATAACGCTTCTTTGGCACGTTTAGGGGTTCCATCGCATACTTTTTCGACAACGCCTATTGATGTAGATAAAGATTATCACCAGGTTTCAGATGAAGCAGAAACTTTGAATATGACAGTAATTACACAAACCATACAAGCAGTTGCGAAAGGAACTGAAAGTATTATTAATGGAAAAGATACACCAACAAGAGTTGTAATTAAAAAATAACAATGAAAGCTGTAAAATATTTCTTTTTGTTATTGTTGATGAGTTGCGGAACTTCTAAAGTTATTTATGATTATGATAAAAAAATAGATTTCTCTCAATTTAAAAGTTTTCATTTTTTTGAAGATGTTGGCAATGGCTTAAATGAGTTTGATGTAAAAAGAGCAACTGCAATTTTAGAAAGTGAATTATCGAAATTGGGTTTAACAAAAGTTGAAAATCCAGATTTTTTTATCAATATAAAAGCAAAAGTTACAGAGGCGCAAAATAGAAATACTATTGGCATTGGTATTGGCAGTGGAGGTAGAAATGGCGGATTTGGTATCTCTGGAGGTATTCCAATTGGTGGGAAAAAACTAAATGAAGAAATTATTATTGAATTTGTAAATGCAACAACCAACGAGCTTTTTTGGGAAGCTTCTTTAATTTCAACCATAAAAGAAAGCAGAAAACCAGAAGAAAGAGAGTTGTATTTATCGAAGGCAATTCAGAAAATTTTAGCAAAATATCCGCCAAAATAATAAATTGGTGTAAGCAAAAAAAAAAGAGGCTGTCTCAAAAGTAAATTTAATTGTCGTTTTGAGCATTACTAAAATCAAAATATATTTTGATTGAAAGTAGCTAACGAAGTTATCGAAAAACATAAAACACTGAAATTCAATAAATAAGATTTCTCTATTACAGTCGAAATGACAAAATTACAGTCGAAATGACAAATTTTAATACTTTCGAGACAGCCTCTTAGTGTTTTTAATAGTTATTCTTAAAATTGATATCTAATACTAAAAGCGATATCATTATCGTAATCGTTAAAATTGTTTCCAAAACCAAATTCAGGTCTTAAATCTAAAGAAAGTAAAATTGGTGCAGTTGGAAAGTTGTACTCAATACCAATATCACCAGCAGCAAAAACAAATGTTTCAGAAAAATCGTTATTTCCTTTACCACTGTAGTTTCCTAAACCACCACCAACACCTGCGTACCAGTTAAACCCACCATCTATGTTCCAAACCCATTGGTAAATACCAGTAGCTTTAAAACCGTCGTAATTTTTGTTGTCTCTTAAACCTAAATCAATTTCTAATCGGTTATTACTTCCTAAGGCTCTTTGGTAAGAAATTTCTCCTCCAAAACCATCGTTATCCCCGATACGTAAACCAATTGCGTTTTTAGAAATACTTTGTGCGTTTGCCGAAAATGCTCCAGCAACTAAAAGACCAATAATTAAAAGTGTTTTTTTCATAATTTATATTTTATATGTGATTGAGCGACAAAAATAAACTTATTATTCAATAAAAATGAACTCATTTCAATGTTTCATTACTACAAATGAATTTTATTTTTGAACGCTTATACGAACACCTTTAGAATGACTACTAAACTCAGGTGCGTACATGCTTTGTATAGTGGTAATTCCATTGCTAAAGTTACCAGCATTGTTTACTCTTACATCGTATTCGAAAACATACACTCCTTTTGGTAGCCTGTCAAAAAAGAAGTTGGTAGCTGCGTCTTTTGTACTTTCGTAATAGCCTAAATTATCTTGCCATTTGTATTTAGAAAGTACATTTATTGGCTCTACACCAGCAGCTCTCATGTCTTTCATATGAATAAATTCCATATTTCTATCCGAACGCAATTCTATTCTTACAGTTATTAAATCACCTACTTCTAATTTGGTTTTATTTGTAATTTCTATCAATTTTTTTCCTGTGTTAGAATTTACTTTTTTAAAGAGTTTCTTGTTTAGTTTTAATGGAGTTTCTGCGGAAGTAATTTTATCTAAATCCTCAAAATACTGCCAATATAAGCCTCCCCAAGCTATTCCGTTTCCTTTTTTGTTAATAGTAACTTCGCACATTTCAGGCGTAATTTCTTCACCATTCCACGAAGTTTTAAAATAACCAGTTCCAGCTTCTACTTTTGCATCGTCCATTTTTGTTGGGTCAATCGTTTTATTACCGACTTTAATGGCTGCCATTTCGGTTACTGACACCCAATCACTTCCATTTAACAACAACGCATAAACAGCTTCTGTAGTTGCTTTTGTGGTTTTCCAACGATTCGTTTGCTTATTTTTTAGCAACCAAATTTTTAAGTTATCAATATTATGGAGATTTCTCGTCGCACTTTTAGGCTCTGTCGAAATGACACCAGCTTCAGAAAACACTTCAATCATTAACGCTTGTGTTTCCACAGGCGCTTGATAATAGTAGTAACCAGCAGTGTTTTCTTTCCAATACATGCCTAATTCGTTGGAAGTAATGCTTGTTTCTTTTAAAGAAGCCAAAATTTTGCTAGAAGCTATTTTTTTATCATTTCTAAAAAGTGATAGTGCAATTTGCCCTTTTGCATATAAATTATAGTCTTTCCAATATTTTACAGACTGATTTATATAATAGTCGTTCGCTTTTTTAGTATTCGAATTCATAGAAATAGCATCATAAAAACTTCTCATATACAAATACTGAATCGTAAAATAACTCAAATGATTCTTTGCTAAATAGGCATTGTATTGTTTTTCTCCTTCTTTTTTCGTTTTAGCTTTCTGTCTAATGATATCTGCTCTTTCCAACAATTTTTTATAATTCTCTAAAAGCTCTTTATCTAAAAATAAAACGGCCTTTTCAATCATTTTTTGGGTGGAAGCATTAAAATTGGTAACGCCTAATTTTTGCAAATGCCCAAAACCTGAAGCAATGTGTTGTGTGATGTAAGTGTTTTCGTATCTGCTTCCTTTAAACCAAGGAAATCCGCCAGAATTCATTTGAATGTCTTGTAATTTATTGAGGGCTTTTTCCTGCTCGTTCTTCATTTTATTCAAGTCGAATAACAATGCAATTCGTTTCTTTTGTTCGGTTTCTGACTGCGCATCTCTTAACCACGGTGTTTCTTGAATAATTAATGATTTTAACGCTTGATTTTTCTCTAAATTAGACAACAAAGCATCCGAGTTTTTCCAAGCATTAAAAACTTCCTGTATTCGTGGGTTCGAATTTGCCACAAAACTCGCCAAGGTATTTGCGTAATATCTCGAAAATGTTTGCTCTGCACATTCGTAAGGATATTCCATTAAATAAGGCAAAGATTGTATCGCATACCAAACAGGATTCGAAGTAAATTCTAGCGTTAATTTGTGGTTTTTTAAGGTTGATGATGCATTTTTCTTTAATTTATCTAACGTAAATGTTTTGGTTTGGTTCGCGCGAATCCACATAGGAAGCGTTTCTGTAACCAACATTCTGTTCGATAAAACAGGTAAAACATTTTGTTCTCCGTCAGAAAAATCGCCTGCTTTTGCCACCATTTTATATTGAACTGCTTGTGCAGTTTCCGGAATTGATAAATTCCAAGAAACACTAGTATTTCCATCTTTATCGACTGTAAATTTTTTATTGGAATTTGTATTTTTTAATTCAATATTTATGTCTTTTCCAGTAATGGCATCTGTTAAGATTAATTTTGCAAAACCAGACAGTTTGTTATTGGTAAGATTTGTAATTTTTGCAGATAAAGTAATTTTATCTCCTTCACGTAAAAAACGGGGTGCATTGGGTACCAGCATTAACTCTTTTTGAGTAACTGTTTGCATGGTTTTTGTCGCCCATTTTAATCCTTTTGTATGGGCTAATAATTGCAATTTCCATCTTGTTAAAGCTTCTGGCATGGTAAATGTAAAACTCACTTTTCCGTTTTTATTGGTTCTTAATTGCGGATAAAAGAAAGCGGTTTCGTTAAAATTGGTTCTTGCTTTTACTTGCGATAATCGATTATTAATGGCGTTTTTAGTGGTGATAATTACCACTCCATTTGTACCTTTTTCTCCATAAAGCGAAGTGGCTTCAGCATTTTTTAAAACATTTATTTCTGCAATATCTGCAGGGTTTAATTTCTTAACATCTTCTGCAAAAATTTCTTTTCCATCAACAATATATAAAGGAGTTTTACCATCAGAAATAGTAAATAAGCCTCTTATTTTAGAATTTTCTGATACAGTTACACCCGCAACTTTTTCTTCAAGAAGAGAAGAACCCATTTCTACATTTTCTGTTTCAACCTTCATCATAGAAACAGCGCTTGTAGCCGATTTTATTTTTTGACTTCCATAACCTGTTACAACAACTTCGTCTAAAGCACTTTCGTCTGGGGTTAATTTAATATCTAAATTTTTGTAATTATTTACCGTAATTTCTTCAGTTTTATAGCCTAAATAACTAAAAATTAAAACATCTCCTTTTTTAATTTTTAGAGAATAATTTCCGTCAAAATCGGTTTCTGTTCCAAAAGTCGTGCCTTTAATTATAATTGAAGCTCCAGGCAATGGTTCTCCATTTTCGTTTGCAACAAAACCACTTACAATTCCATCAAAATTTTTTCTAGAACTTTTTAACTTTCTTTCAATTTGTCGTAAATAACTTCTACTTAACCAATTATTGTTATTTAAACTAAAGCCAAACCAGTTATAACTTGTGTAACTAATATTTGGAAAACCATAATATGGCCTGTTATTGTTCTGAATATTAAAATTATTAACTCCAAAACTATAATTTGCCGAACTTGTTTGATACGAATAATATGTTTGCTTTGGAGTAATCGGATTAAAAAACCAGTTATGAGGCTTAAATTGATCTAAAGAAGCATCGTACATAGAGGCTAAAACTTCAGATGCGACTGCATTATTTTTATCGTCTTTAATGGTAAAACTCCAAGTTTGTTCTGCTCCAGGTTGTAGCTTGTCTCTAAAAATATTGGTTTCAATTTTTATGTTTTTTAGTACTTCAGTAACATTAACTAACAAATTTCCACTTTCGAAATAATTGTAATTTACAAAGTGATATTTAATAGCAAAACCGCCAAGATCTTCTTTTTCTACAGGAATTTTTAAGGTTTTTATGCTGTTGTTTAAATGCATTAAATGTGTTTTTACAATTTTATGATGCTTTTCAATTTGAACCACAACTGTAATGTCTTTTGAAGCAGAGCCTACTTGAAGCAATACTTCGTCTCCGGTTTTATAAATCGTTTTATCGGTTTTTATAACGAATAATTTATTGTCGGCTACTTTTTTATCATCATTAGAAAAGATTGAAAACTTTTTTTCGTCTTTTACTGTTTGTCCGAATTTGTCTTCACTTTCTAAAACAGCCATATATTTTCCAGAAACCCATTTATTTATATTTTTTAAGCTGATTTCTTTCTCGTTTTCAGTATTAAAATTAGTGCTAAAAACAAGTTGTCCTTTTTTCCAATTTTTCTCTTCCATTTCTTCTTTAGAATATGCTTCATTTGGAAATAATTTTCGAAAGGTATTTTCAGAAATATCTTGATAAAATGGAACATTCCAAGGTCTTTGCCTTTGCACGCTTTTGGGTGCTTGTAATTTGTATATTTTAAGGGTTCCTTTTGCAGGTACAAATTCGCCATTCAAGTTTTTTGTTTCGATGGTTAATTTGTTTTCTGGTAAATTTTTATTTAACTGATCTTCCATAGAAATTGTAGCTAATAAAGCATGATACCCAACTTTTACAATGCTTGTTGCACTGCGAGTTTCGCCATTTACGTCAGTTACATCTGCTGTAATTTCGTAAGTAAAAACGGGTAAATTTTCTTTGGAGATACTTTCGTCTGCCAAAGCTTTAAATTGTATGGAAAAATTTCCAGAAGTATTGGTAGTGGTTTCTCCATTTGTAATTTCTTGTGAAGACGAAGTTGGTCTTGGTCTGTGCCAATAATACCAATTTGGATATTGTACTTTTCGATGCACTCTGTAAACCACTTTTGCATCTGTAATTGTGGCTCCAGAAAATGCTTTGGCAAATCCGTTAATGGTTACAGAATCGTTAATTTTAAAAGTTTCTGTTATAGGTTTAAAACCGGTTTCGAACTTTGGTCTTTTGTATTCTTCGACAGAAATAGTAATGGAATTTTGATAGTCGAATCTGTAATACTCATTACTATCTTCTTCTAAACTTTCGTCAACAGAAATGCTAAAATTTCCTGTTAGCCCATTGTTTGGTAAGATAAATTCACCAGCAATAGTACCAAATTCATTCAGTTTTAAATTCAACTTTTTTACTTCTTGATTATTTACATCCTTTAAAACAATTTTTACAAACTCATTTTTATAAATTTCAGATTTTTCTCCCTGTTTTTTAAGAACAATTGCTTTAAAATAAACTGTTTGTCCAGGTCTATAAATGCTTCTATCAGTAAAAATAAAGGGTTTTATAAATGTTTTCGCTGTCTGATTATTATAATTCCTATCATTTTCTCGTAAATACTGATTCCCAAAAGTGGCAATATCATTTTTTGTTTTTACAGAAATTTCTACATTTTGATAGTAATTATAACTTTTAAATGAAGCAAACCCATTTTTATCTGTTATGAGTTTTTTATTGATATGAGCACCTCTTTGCCTTTTTTCGTTCTCTAAATGAATCTCAGCATTTTTAATTGGTTCTCCATGATTTCTGTCTACAATTTGGTAATTATGAGTATTGTTAAACGTATTCTGAACCAACGTTAAATTTGTAGCCTGAATTGTAGTTGTTCCAAAAATGTTGTTTTTACTCAATTCTTTTTCTTCGGAAGCGACTACTAAATAAATTCCGTTTTTTAATTTCGGTACAATAACTTCTGTAGTGTGTTGTAAATAATCGTTTTCGTTTCTTAGGCTGTTATTCCAATTTTCAGATGATTTTAATTTGTTGATAAAAGCTATTTTATCTTCACTTTTATAGGTTTTATTTAATTTGAGAATATCATTTTTACTTATTTTATAAATAGAAAAATAAAGTGTATCAATATTTTTATAATCAATTTCTAACCTCGAATTTTTATCAATAGGAATGTATTTTTCAGCACGAATACGAATTGTTTTTTCTTCGATTTGAGCTTTTAAAACCTTGCATTTTTTTGCTCCTAAACTTTCTGGAAATTGGTTAATAACTTCATTACAAATGGCAATGGCATCTTTATTTTTAAATCTGTTTTCTTTTGCTGATTTAAAACGATTTGCTTGATTTTTATAAATATTCGCAATCTCATACCCATACAAACCACTGGCTTCAACATTTTTATATTTTTCTTTCGAATTTTTTAATGTTGATATTAAAATGGTTTCTTTATGACTAAAAGTAGCATTGTTATTTACAAAATGAAGTCTTTGAATGTCTATATCTGCCAAGGCATTAGTGTTACTTTCGCTCAAATGAAAACAAATTAATTTTTGATATACTTTTAAAGCATTCATTTGAAGCGATAAACTGTCTTTCGAAGTTATTTTTATATTGGAAAAACGATAAGCATCACCCAAATAAGAAGGAGCATCTATTTTGAATTGATATGCAGGTTTGTTGATCGAATTTTCTGAAGTTTTATAAAATGTTAACGCATTATTTGCCAGAAAATCGAACAATGTGGGTCTTACTGTTTTGGCATCTTTTTCTATTTGAAGAATGTCTGCAAATTCAGTAATTTTTATGTTTTGCAACTCTTTTTCATTTAAAAGAGAAGCTTTATAGTAGGTATGAATTTCTTTAAAAAGCGTATTCAAATCCCAAGTTCTAAAATCTTTTTGATCTAATTGAGATTTTGAAGAAACATTGGTTCGGTTGTAAAACTTATATCTATTTTGAGTATAATATTGCCAATATAAATTTGCCAACACATTTTGTAATACGTTTTTGGTAGGAAAATTACTTTTAGAAATATGCTCTTTAAAATTATTAATTACCTTTAACTGCGCATCTTCTTCTAACGTTAAAGCAAACTTACTTTTGTAAAAAAGCGATTTTATAATCTGTGGCGCACTGTTTTCTTTTGTTGCAGCATCGTAGATTTTATCTACCATTTTTAATGCTGATTTTGGCAAACCATCAACTTCTAATTTTTCGACTTCTGTCCAAAGTTTGTCGTAATTATTTTGAGAGTATGTAGTTAAAGAAAATAATATCATTAATAAAAAGGGTATTGTTGTGTTTTTCATAATCGAAGATTTTTCGTAACAAAGCAAACATAAATCGGGTTTTAAAACAAGCCTAAATTAGTAAACGCTACTTTTTAGCGAGTAAAACCAATTTTAAGTTGAGTTTACCTCTAAAATAATCATTTTTGTTGAAAGCTTTTGTATTTTTACTTTTTAAAATTTTGTTAGATGAACATTCATTTTATTGCGATTGGCGGAAGCGCAATGCACAATCTTGCCATAGCTTTACACCAAAAAGGATACCAAGTTTCTGGAAGTGACGATGCAATTCACAATCCGTCTAAATCTCGTTTAGAAAAATACGGTTTGTTGCCAAAAGAGTTGGGTTGGTTTCCTGAAAAAATAACGCCTAATTTAGATGTTATTATTTTAGGAATGCATGCTAAAAAAAACAATTTAGAATTGTTAAAAGCGCAAGAATTAGGAGTAAAAATTTATTCGTATCCAGCATTTTTATACGAGCAATCTAAAAACAAAACAAGAGTTGTAATTGGGGGTTCTCATGGAAAAACAACCATTACCTCTATGATTTTGCACGTGCTAAATTATCACGATAAAAAAGTAGATTATATGGTGGGTGCACAATTAGAAGGTTTCGAAACCATGGTACATTTAACTAAAGAAAACGAATTTATTGTTTTAGAAGGAGATGAGTATTTGAGTTCGCCCATAGATATGCTTCCAAAATTTCATTTATACAAACCAAATATTGCTTTGCTAAGTGGCATTGCTTGGGATCATATTAATGTTTTTCCAACTTTTAAAAATTATGTAGATCAGTTTAAAACCTTCACAAATTCTTTAATTAATGGAGGAAGTATGGTGTATAATGAAGAAGATCTTGAAGTAAAAAACGTAGTAGAATCGTCAACAAATCATATTAAAAAATATCCATACACAACTCCAAAACACTTTATTGAAAACGGAATTACTTATTTAGAAACTCCAGAAGGGAATTTGCCTTTGGAAATCTTCGGAAAACACAATCTTCAAAATTTAGCAGGTGCAAAATGGATTTGCCAACATATGGGAATAGATGAAGATGATTTTTATGAAGCAATTGCCAGTTTTAAAGGAGCCAGCAAACGTTTAGAGAAAATTGCAGAAAGTAATACAACGGTTATTTTTAAAGATTTTGCACATTCGCCAAGTAAAGTCGCTGCTACTACAAAAGCCGTTAAAAATCAATATTCTAATAGAACTGTTTTGGCCTGTTTAGAGTTGCATACCTATTCTAGTTTAAATGCAGCGTTTTTACAGGAATACAAAGGCGCATTAGATAAAGCAGATGTTGCCGTCGTTTTTTATTCACCAGATGCCGTAAAAATTAAGCAATTAGAAGAAGTTACTGCTACACAAATTTCAGAAGCTTTTGAGCGAGAAGATTTAATTATTTATACGAATCCGCAAGAATTTAAAGAGTTTCTTTTTAATAAAAATTTAGAAAATTCTGCAGTCGTTTTAATGAGTTCTGGTAATTATGGAGGGCTAGATTTTAAAGAGGTTAAGCGTTTGGTTTAGCCTTTTTTAACCTTAACTGAACTAATTTTTCTTGTTGCCATTTTTTATCGGTAATTCTTTTTAACAACCAATTTCTATACTCTTTATCGAAAATAGATTTATAAATAATCGACATTCTTTTTTTAATAAAAAGCTCTGTCGATTTCTTTTTATGGGTAGAATTTCTTTTAGACTCATTTAAAAGGTAATCGTTATAAATAGCTAAATATTTTTCGGTTTCTGAAGTTTTAGTGAAATTTAAAGAATTTATATTATTAAAAGTTGTGTAGCAAATGGCTAAAAAACAATTCAATGGGTTTTGCAAAGTGTCAAATTTTTGAAATGCATCTTTTGCAACTGTTTTTTTAGAAAGTAAAAAAACATCGTACGCATTTCTTAAGGCAATTGTTTTAAAATGAAAACCATCGTCATTAATTTGCTTAGCAATAATGGATAATGACAACTGATTGTTAAAACTCATTACGTTTATACCATTAATTTTCTGTTTTGTTTTTTCTACAAAATTATAATTAAATTCATGGGCATATTTTTCTAGTAAGAGTTCTTTATGAATTTCTACTGCTGCAATTCTGTTTTCTTTTTGAAGTCTTGGGTAATGTTTAAACTGAGGGAAATCGTAATCGCTTTTTACAACTTTAGAATAATTGTTCTCTGTTAACACCTCAATTGCTTTAGGGTAATCTTCTTTTGAGAAAATAAAATCGATATCTCCCACCATTCTTTCTGCAATATCTTCATACAACCCTTCCAACAAATTTCCAGTTCCTTTTAAAAAAATGGTTGTAATGTTGTGTGACATTAGAAGTTCGTTTATTTCTTTTGCTTGCGATATTATTTGTTCGTTTCTTTCTCTGTTTAAATCGGTGATATGTTGCATGTATTCCACCAATTCTTCAGGTAAATACGAAAGAAAGTTAGCGCGTTTTAAATTGCAGTATAAAGCAGGAAAAACATAATGAGTCGTACTTAGTTTTACAACAGCATCCCAGTCTATTTTTTGTGTTTTTAATTGTTGCTCAACTTCTTGTTTATTTTTTTCTTCCAAAGAGATTGTTAAGCATTTAGCTACAAAAAATAAGGTTTCTTTATAATTCATTTTTAAATATTTTAGAAACAGTAGCTACCATTTTTTGATTATTAGAATAGGTTATTTGATGACAATTTAATGCAGTAAACCATTTTAAAAAAGCATCTGCATTTTCTTTAACTGGCGAGAGCCAAGCATCTGGTACTAATTGCTGAAAAGCTTCAATTTTGGCTATTTTTTGATGTTGTAAATCTGCGTTTTCTTTATATTTAATAAATACTAGATCTTTACAAGGTTTATGAGACGAAAAATCGGTGTTATTGGGTTTTAAGTATCGTACTATTTTATTCAATCTTTTAAAATGATATTCAGCAGAATTTTCCAATTCAGGATATATTGGAAGCAATGTTTTTACACTATTTTTTTTGATAGAAATAGCAGCAGGAAAACTATACACTTCTGTATTTTTTGCATCTACAGGCACAAAATCGTCTGCCAAACAAGTAAAACCGTTTGCTTGTAACAGTGCTAAAGAAGTGCTTTTTCCGTTGCCAGAATCACCACAAAATAAAATGCTTTTTTTTCCATTAGAAACTGCAGATGCATGAAAAACACCCAACCATTCTTTTTCTTCTTTTTGATGAATTTTTTGAATGAGTTCCATAGAAAATTTTCCTTGAAAGAAATGAATTTCTTTCTTAGACCAAGCTCCAATAAATTTTTTATCATTGTAAAAGAAAACAAAATTGTTATTTATAAAAACAATAAAGTTATGATGATAATCGGAAGTGCTTTTGACTTCTAAATGCTTAAATTTTGGGTGTACTAAATACAGTTCGTATTCGGTAGAAAAATTTACCTTAACAATAATATTATTTATTTTGTAAAATTTTGTGTATTCAAATTTCTTTGGTTTTTTAATATCTCTATAGTCGTTTATTAAATTTGAATTTTCAACTGTTTTTGGAGCATAAATTTTACGTTCTAAATCTAAAACAAAATCAATTGCTTTTTCTAAAGGAACTGCTAGTTTTTTACTTAATGCAAATGCAATATCGTTTACAGGAATGCCTTTGTTTATTCTTTTTAGAATATCTGCAGTTGTGTTTTCTAAGACTAAGTACTCGTTGCTTTTTTCAAACCAAACAATGGTTTTATCTTCAACAGTTTGGTATAAAAAATGTTTTGCTGTGTTCATAAAATAAAGGTACTTATTTTCTAATGTTGTTCAAAATAAAAAGCTTCGAAAAGTATTGGTAATTTCAAACAAGAAATGGTATTAGAGCTTAATCAAAAAGAATTCGGAGTTTCTGTTGAAATTGCCATTCTCGCAAAAACGGGCATCTAAATAAGGTATTTTGGTTTTTACCTTTTTTAAGTGAAAATAAAACCAGCGAAATGCCTTTGTGACTTTGCCTTGAGACTAGTTGATTTTAAGAAATTCTTTATTTAAAACAAAAAGGCAGTAATTTAAAATTACTGCCTTTTTGTTTTATAAGACACTTTCCCACAAAGTGTGTAAGTTAAAAATTACAGGATTAAATTTTTCATAGTTTAATCCTGTTTTCAAATATAGCCAAAAATTGGTTAAGAATGATACCCCAATTTCTAATAGGCAATGTCCATTTTTTTGTTGATTCTCTCAAAGCTAAAAATACGGATTTAATTACAGCATCATCTGTTGGATATGAGAGTTTGTTTTTAGTGTATTTTCTAATTTTCCCATTTAAGTTTTCAATTAAATTTGTGGTATAAATAATGGTTCTGATTTCTAATGGGAAATCGAAGAAAACAGTGAGTTCATCCCAATTGTTTTCCCATGATTTAATGGCATAAGAATATTTAGAGTTCCATTTATTTTTAAAGTCTTCTAAGGCTGCTTTTGCTGCTTCTTTTGTAGGAGCTGTATAGATTTGCTTCATATCTCTTGTAAAGGCTTTTTTATCTTTCCAGACTACATATTTACAAGAGTTTCTGATTTGATGAACCACACATATTTGTGTTACTGAATTGGGAAAAATAGTTTTAATGGTGTCTGTAAATCCGTTTAAATTATCAGTTGCTGTAATTAAAATGTCTTGTGTTCCTCTGGCTTTTATGTCGGTTAAAACGCTCATCCAAAAAGAGGAAGATTCGTTTTTTCCTAACCAAAGTCCTAAAACTTCTTTTTTACCATCTACTCTAAGACCAACAGCAATGTAAATTGTTTTATTGATGACTTTGGAGTTTTCACGAACCTTAAAAACGATGCCATCCATCCATACAATCAGATAAGTAGCTTCTAAAGGTCTATTTTTCCAAGCAATAATGTCAGCTGTAATTTTATCTGTGATTCTAGAAATGGCTGAACTAGAGATGTTATAATCATACAATTCTCGTATTTGTTCTTCGATATCTGTAGTACTCATTCCTTTGGCATACAAAGAAATAATCAGGTTTTCAACTCCATCTGCAGTACTTTCTCGCTTTTTAATAAGCATTGGATTGAAAGTAGCATCGCGATCTCTTGGAACTTTTATTTTAGTTTCTCCTAAATGCGTCTTTATGGTCTTGGTGCCATAGCCATTTCGTGAATTAGGATTGTTGCTTTTTTGATGCTTATCGTAATCTAAATGTGCATCTAATTCGCCTTCTAAAATCTTTTCTACACCACGTTTGTGCAGTTGTTCTATAAAACTGGTTAGTTCTGAACCTGTTTTAAATTGTTTTAAAAATTCTTCGTTTAATAAATCTTCTGGTTTCATAATAAAAGTGTGTTTATAAATTTAGTGATTATTTAATCGTAAAGTTATTTCCGAAATTTTTCCTCATGGAGCAATTTAAATATTGCTCTAGAAAAATTTCAGAATAACTTTACTTACACACTTTTTGGTTTAGTACCTTTTATAAAACCTTAAAGCGTTTAGAACAATGTAACCATTGGAATTGATATTGTTAGTTTGTTGCTTGTGGCTTTGGTTTATCTTTTAACAAGCCTAATTTTGCTTTTACTGCATCGTATAAATCTTCTCCTTTTTTTACGATTAAAGATTTTGCATCAAAAACATATAAAATTCCTTTTGTAGCAGCCACTTCTTCAATTGCTTTTTCTGCTTTCTTTACAATAGGCTGTAGTTCTTCTGCTTGCTTTTTTTGCATTTCTTGATATGCAGTTTGCTGTGCTTGCTCGTATCTAGCTCTATCTAATTGAATTTCTTCTGCTCTTTTTTTGTTCGTTTCTGGAGTTTGAGTTCCTTGCTCTGCATCATACTTTTTATATTTTGCTTCCAATTTCTTCTTCATTCCTTCAATTTCGCTTTGGTAAGATTTACCTAATTTTTCTAAAGTAACACTTAAAGCTCTAGTTTCTGGCATGTTGTCGATTACTCTTTGGTAGTCTATATGACCTATTTTTTGTGCATTTGCAACACCAGCTACCCCTAAAGTAAATACAGCAATTAATAGTAACGTTTTTAAATTTTTCATTCTTGTTTTAATTTAATTATTATTCTCGTCTTTTTTTTCTTGTTCTTTCTTTTGGTCTTCTTTTTTCTTTTTTAATGCTTCTTTTTTCTTACGTAATAGTTCTTTTTTTTCGGCTCTTTTTTTTAGTAACTCTCTTCTGCGATCTTTTGCAGCTTTTTTCTTTGCCTCTCTATCTGAAAGTTTTTTGGCAACAATTGCCTCTTTCTTTGCTATGGCTTCTTTTTGCTGAGGTGTTAACTCTTTTTTTGTGTTTTTTCTTTCTTCTTTTTTTGCGTTTTTTTGATCTATTAATCTTGTTCTATCTATAGTTGCTAAAACGAGGTCGCTAATATCGTATTTTTTATTTGAATATAGCATTACTAAGTCACTAGATTTATCAAAAACGAAGTCGTATTTTTTTCTTGCAGAAATACTTTGTATTGCGTTGTAAACTTGGTCTTGAATTGGCTTAACTAATTGTTTTCTTAATAAAAACAAATCTCCTTTAGGACCAAAGTACAAAGATTCTAATCTTCTAAGCTCGTCTTGTTTTAAAGCAATTTCTTCTTCTTTTTCTTCGATTAAATCTTTGGTAAGAATTGCTTTTTCGTTGGCTAAGTCGCTTTTTAATACTTCTATATGTCTCGCTTCTTTATCTAAAACTTTTCTCCATTTTACAACTTTTTCATCTAAAGTGTTTTGAGCTTCTAAATATTCTGGAACATTTTCTAGAATGTATTCCATATCTATATAAGCAATTATTTGGCTTCTTTGTGCCCAAGAAATACTTACACTAAGTAAAAGAACGATTGATAAAAATATTTTTTTCATTTGTATAAAGTGTTAGAAAAAACCGTGCCAAAAAAACTTTGACATTACAAATGTACAGTTTTCTTAGAATTGTCTTCCGATAATAAAATGTGTTTGCCAGCCAGATTTTTCGAATTGTCCTGGTAATGGGTCAAATCCATGTGCAAAGTCGATTCCTAACAAACCAAATGCAGGCATAAAGATTCTTATACCTAAACCAGCTGAACGTTTTAGTTTAAACGGATTAAATTCTTTAAAATTGTCGTACGAATTACCTGCTTCTAAAAAACCTAGTGTATAAATAGAGGCAGATGGCGAATCTGTAATTGAGTATCTTAGTTCTAACTGAAATTTATTATAAATGGTACCTCCGTCAATAGATGATAATCTATTGTTTTCATAACCTCTTAAGCCTACCACTTCTCTTCCATCTAACTGAAAAACGGCAATTCCATCTCCACCAACAAAATATCTTTCGAAAGGAGATTGTCCTAACTCATCATTATAAAAGCCTAAATACCCCATTTCTGCATTAGACATTAGTACTAATTTATCGGTAAAAGAAGTGTACCATTTTCCTTTTGCATTTAATTTGTAATATTCTAGCCATTTATACTTTTCTGCAGGCGCTAACCCTGTATAATCTTTATTATTTAAAAGAGAATATGGTAAGGTTGCTTTTACCCCAAAAGAGAATTCAGAACCATAAGTTGGGAAAATTAAACTTGGTCCAGCCGAGTTTCTAGCTAGAGTAGCATTGTAAGATAAATTATTTAAGGTACCATTGTTTAGTACATCTGCACCAACTCTAAATCCGTAATTATTCAATTTAAAACTTTGGTAAGAAACTGTTTGCGATAATTGGAAAAAATCGTCAGGCCATTTTAAACGTTCTCCTAAACCTATAGAGGCTCCAATAATACCTAAACTTCTACTTCTATCTACATCAAAAGTTCGAGGGTCTAACTGAAACTGATTCGAAGAGTATATAGAGAATGATAAAGATCTTGGCTTTTTACCACCCAACCACGGTTCTGTAAACGAAAAGCTGTAGGTGTTAAAAGTTCTACTAGATTGCAATCTTAAAGATAGTTTTTGGCCATCTCCCATTGGTAATGGTTTGTATGCTTCTTTTTTGAAAATATTTCTGATAGAGAAATTGTTAAAAGACAATCCTAACGTTCCTATAAAAGAGCCTCCACCATAACCACCTTGTAATTCGATTTGGCTTCCCCCTTTTTCGACAACATTAAAGTTAATATCTGTTGTTTTATTTTGATAATCTGGAAGAATGTCTGGAACCACATTTTGGTCGAAGAAACCTAATTGACCAATTTCTCTAATAGATCTAATAATTTCTTGTCTGCTAAACAAACTTCCTGGCTTTACACGTAATTCTCTAAAAAGTACGTGGTCGTTTGTTTTATCGTTTCCAGATACTGTAACTTTTTTAATACGTGCTTTTTCGTCTTCTCTAATTCTAATTTCTACAGTAATCGAATCGTTTTCTACCTTAGTTTCTACGGCGTTTATTTGCGAAAACAAAAAACCATTATTTTGATAAGTAGTAGAGATGTCGAAAGAAGTTGGAGAGTTGTCGCCTTTTACACGTTCTTTTAAAACGGCTCCATTATAAATATCTCCTTTATCTATTCTTAAAATTTGATGCAATTGTTCGTCTGTATATTCTTTATTTCCTACAAATAAAATATCTCCAAAACGATATTGCCTACCTTCTTCTAAATCGATATTTATATTAATGGTATTGTCGTTATTCCATGTAATATTTTCGCTTAAAATACGAGCATCTCTATAGCCCAATCTACTATATTTATCGATAATACTTTCTAAATCTTCTTGGTAATCTTCTTCTATATACTTAGATGTTTTCCAGAAACGACCAAAGAATTTTTCTTTGGTGTTTTTCATTGCTTTTCTTAATTTTCTGTCAGAAATGGCTTTGTTCCCTGTAAAATTAATGTCTTTTATTTTTATTTTTTTTCCTTTATCGATAAAGACAGACATGTTTACGGTATTAATGTCGGAAGTGTCTTTTTGTACATCTATGGAAACTTTAGTTTTTAAAAACCCTTTATCTGTATATTTTTTTGCGAAGTAATTTTTAGTAGTTACAAGTAAGTTGTCTGTAACCATTGCCCCCAATTTTAAATCGGTTTCTTTAATAAGTTCTTTTGCTTTAGAGCGTTTTATACCATTTATTGTTACTTGATTTAATTGCGGTAGTTCTTTAACATCGAACTGAAGGTAAACAGTGTTTCCATCTATTTTTGCTAAATAAACATCTACGTCGCTAAATTGTTTACTTTCGTATAACTTTTTAATGGCGCTTGTTAACTTGTCTCCAGGAAGTTTAATCGGTTGCCCATATCTTAAACCGGTAAAAACACGCACAGTTTCTTCGCTAAATTTTTGAAGACCTGTTACAGAAACACCACCAAGAATGTATTCTTTTCCTTTTTCGTAACTTATGTTATTGCTAGATATCGTATCTTTTTTGACTACAGATAAACTATCTTTTTTAACTTGTGCACTTGCACTATAAGTAAAAAATAGTGCGGTTAACACTATTGTGGCAGAAAATAATTTCATAAAAAATTTATTCTGTAATTTGTTCGCTTGTTTTTCCAAATCTTCGTTCTCTATTCTGATATTCTATAATAGCATCGTAAAAATGCTCTTGTCTAAAATCTGGCCAAAGTATATTTGTAAAATATAATTCGGCATAGGCCATTTGCCATAATAAGAAATTACTAATACGTTGTTCACCACTTGTGCGTATCATTAAATCTACCTCTGGCAAATTAAACGTATATAAATGGTTATTAATAGTATTTTCGTCAATTTCTTCAATTAAAAGTTCTTTATTAACAACTTTTTTAGATATGTTTTTGATAGTATTAACAATTTCTTCTCTTGAACCGTAGCTTAAGGCAAAGGTTAAGATAATTTTGGTGTTATTTCTGGTTTCAAAAATAACATCTTTTAATACTTTTTGAGCTTTCTTAGGAAGCGTCTCGATATTTCCAATCGCATTTACTTTTACATTATTTTCTTGAAAACCAGGTAATTCTTTCTTTAACGAGTTGATTAATAGGCTCATTAAAGCATCTACTTCCATCTTTGGTCTTTTCCAGTTTTCGGTAGAAAATGCATATAAGGTAATGGCAGCTACGCCAATTTGTGAAGCAGCTTTTACAGATTCTCTTACAGCTGTTAGGGCATTTCTGTGTCCAAAAATCCTATTCATACCTTGGTTTTTAGCCCAGCGTCCATTGCCATCCATAATAATGGCAACGTGTTTTGGTACTCTTTGTAGGTTAATGCGTAGTTTTTTATCCATATTTATAAACCTTCTGTGTAACAAGCGGGTCTCCCAAATGTATATATTAAAGAAAAACCTGTAAACATATACCAGTCGTTTCCTGTTCCTCCAAAATCTAAAGAGGGTATTTTTGGTGTAGAGTAATCTAAATCATCTACAAAAGTGTATCTAAATTTTGCTTCAACCGAAAAGGCTAAAGCACCATATAGTTTAGACTTAAAACCAACTCCTATAGGAACTGCATATGATGTTTTGCTTGTATAAAAATATTCGCGTGGCTGTGGTTCTGACTGGGCACTTTTGTAATTAAACGCGGCCAATTCTACTAAAATGTATGGTGTCCAAGTTTTATCATTTGAATTCATGTCGAATTCGTAAAAATTATATTCCATACCTACAGCCAACTCGTGAATTGTGTTTTTAAAATTTAATCCTCTGTTTTGTTTAAAATCGGTATCTGCATCTACATCATTTCCTTTAATAGGTAAATAACTATAAGTACCTCTTAAAGCTATTCTTGGGTTGTAATTGTATTTAAATAAGGCAGCTCCAGCTAATTTATTTGGGTAAATATAGTTAGTTCTGCCAATGTCACCTACATAATTAGAGCCTCCTATAGAAACTCCAATTTCATACACTTGCCCCAAAAGTATGGAAGAAAAGCTTACAAATACGATAAATAATATACTGTTTTTCATTCTAAAAAATAGCGAGCAAATATAGGAAAATCAATTTGCTTTATAAAGTTAATATTCAGTCTTTTTTGAATAACAACTATTTTAAAAATTTATTGTTTTAAAACCGTTAAAGGTTGGTCTCGTTTCTGGTATCTTCTCCCCATAATAATTTGCTACGCAAAGTTTGTAAAAAAGATTGATTTTTTGGTATAATACTTTGTATGGTAAATGCTGCTTTTTCTATAAAAACTTTCGTGTTTTCTGGTACAGAAGTAATTCTAGAATCTAAAGAAATTAAAAACTCTTTTTCTCTAGAATCTATTTCTAATTCGATTGTGGTTTCGTCGGAAATAACCATAGGTCTTGCATTTAAGTTATGAGGTGCTATGGGGGTGATTACTAAATTTTTAGAATCTGGCGAAATTACGGGACCATTACAACTTAAAGAATAACCGGTAGAGCCTGTTGGAGTGGCAATTATTAAGCCATCTGCCCAGTAATTGGTTAAATATTCGTTGTTTAAATTGGTGGTAACCCCAATCATAGAAGTGGTGTTTTTGCGAGCAATGGTAACTTCGTTTAAAGCAAAATTTAGTTCAGAAAATTGTTCTGTTTTTGGTGCTGTTTTTACAGATAAGAGTGTTCTTTCTTGTAGCGAATATTCTCCTTTTAAAATTAATTCTACACTTTCTTTAATGGTTTTTTTATTAATTGTTGCCAAAAAACCCAACCTTCCAGTATTAATTCCTAAAAGCGGAATTCCTAAGTCTCGAATATAAGTAACGGCTCTTAATATAGTACCATCGCCACCTAAAGTAAACATGGTTTCGAAAGAACTATTTAAATCAGAAAAATGAGAAAATGTTGGGTATTTTTTATCTAAAATGTTTCCTTTAATTAATAAATCATAAAATTTCTTTTCAATAAAACAAACAATATTATTTTCTTCTAAAACTTCAAGTAAAATTTGAATTTCCTTTTCTGCCGAAATTGAATATGATTGTCCGTAAACTGCTACTTTCTTCAAAATTTAGTTCTTATTTTTATTTCTTAAACTTCTAAAATTACATTTCTAAATATTTCTGAAGATATTCTGATCTGTTTTTTAAATCTTCTAAATAAATATCATTCTCGTGTGTAGATATTATTTTGTAATCGTATCTTCTAAAAGTGTGCATAATTTCGTTAATATCTTCTGTAATTATCTTTAAAGTTACTTGTACAAAATCGTTTTTTCTTTCAGAGATATAAATGCCTAACAATTTCGCCCCATTGGTTTCTACAATTTGGCAAACTTCACTCATAGAATAATCGTTTTCTACCTTTTCTATAATAAGCGTTTCGCTGTCTTCTACCATAAAAGGACTTGTAGAAAAAACATCTAAAACGTCACATAAATCGTAATAACCAATGTATTCTTTTTCTTTGTTTAAAACCGGAATAATATTGGTATCGTTATCTGCAAAAATTTTTAAAAGTTCTAAAACAGTAGCTTTTTCATCTGCAAAAAACGAATTTAGTAAGTAACTGTAAGCAACTAATTCGTTGTTGTTGTTTTCGATAGTGTGTATATCATCTTCTGCAAAAGAACCCAATAATTTGTGGTTTTCTATCACAGGAAAATGTGTAATAGGAAAATTATCAAACAAATCTTTCGCCTCTTTTACGCTACTTTGCAAGCTCAACGCTTTTGTTTCATTTAATATGTAATCTGTAATGTTCATTCTTTACGAATATAGGATAAAATGATTTAATGGTTTATCTTTGCTAACTAATTTTAGATAATGACAAAGTTAAGCGTAAATATTAACAAAATTGCAACTTTAAGAAATTCTCGTGGCGGAAATGTACCAAATTTATTAAAAGTGGCCACAGATATCGAAGGTTTTGGTGCAGAAGGAATTACCATTCACCCAAGACCAGATGAACGACACATTCGTTATCAAGATGCAAGAGATTTAAAAAAAATAGTAACTACAGAATTTAATATCGAAGGAAACCCTATTAAAAGTTTTATAGATTTGGTGTTAGAAACAAAACCAACACAAGTTACTCTAGTGCCAGATGCTGTAGATGCAATTACGTCGAATGCTGGTTGGGACACCATAAAATATCAAGATTTTTTAAAGGAAGTAATTCAAGAATTTCAGCAAAACGGAATAAGAACGTCTATTTTTATAGATACTGATTTAAAATTAATTGAAGCTGCAGCAAAAACAGAAACCGATAGAATTGAGTTATATACAGAAGAATTTGCCTCTCAATTTGAATTGGGAAATAAAAATGCCGTAAAACCATATACAGAAGCTGCTATTTTAGCAAACAAATTAGGGTTAGGTATTAATGCAGGGCATGATTTGAGTTTAGATAATATTCAATTTTTTAAAGAAAATATACCGCATTTGGCAGAAGTTTCTATAGGACATGCCTTAATTGCAGAAAGCTTGTATTTAGGATTAGAGAATGTCGTAAATATGTATTTGCACAGATTGAAATAGTTAGCAGTCTTTAGTAGGCAGTCAGCAGTCAGCAGTCTTCAGTAGGCAGTCTTTAGTAGGCAGTCACAGTTTCAATTACAGTTTACAAACCTATGATTTCTATATTTCTATGAGGTTAAAAATTACTAATATTTTGTAGCAGTAGCAGTAGCAGAAAAAAACTACGTGTTTTCTAGAAAATCAATAAAAAATGAAAAACAACTCAATATTACATTCAACCATAAAAGGAGAAGGAAAGCCATTGTTAATTCTACATGGTTATTTTGGAATGAGCGATAACTGGAAGACTTTAGGAAACCAGTTTTCAGAAGATTTTCAAGTACATTTAGTAGATCAAAGAAATCACGGACGTAGCTTTCATAAAGACGAATTTAATTATGAGGTTTTAGTGGAAGATTTACACAATTACATACAGCATTACCAATTAGAAAATGTTTTTTTAATAGGACATTCTATGGGCGGAAAAACAGCAATGTTATTTGCAGTAACATACCCTAATTTGGTAAATAAATTAGTGGTTGTAGATATTTCGCCAAGAATGTACGAGCCACACCACAATGCCATTTTAGCAGGGTTAAATTCTGTTGATTTTTCTGTTGAAAACTCTAGAAAACTGGTAGATGAAAAATTATCGAAACGAATTCCTGACGTTGGTGTACGACAATTTTTGATGAAAAATATTTACTGGAAAGAAAAAGGACAGTTGGCTTATCGTTTTAATTTACCATCGCTCACAGAAAACAATCCTGAAGTTGGGGAAGCGTTACCGCCATTTACTGTTTTCGAAAAAGAAACCTTGTTTTTAAAAGGTGAAAAATCGGATTATATTACAGGCAAAGAAGCTCCCATTATTGAGGCTCATTTTCCGAATTCTAAAATTGTAGAAATAAAAAACGCAGGTCATTGGGCGCATGCCGAAAATCCGAAACAGTTTTATAGTGAGGTTTGTAAATTTTTAATTAGTTAATAGTTACAGCTACTGTGTAATTTTTACAGGATCTTTATTTTCATCAATAGCTACAAAGGTAAACTCTCCAAAAATTGCATGCTCTTTTTGGTAACTATACATTTGTTCTATATAAATATTTACTTCTACTTTTAAGCTGGTTTTTCCAATGTGCGATACTTTACCAATTAGTTCTATTATCGTTCCCGCAGGAATGGGTTTGGTAAAGTCTATTCTATTGCTACTTACTGTAACCATTTTTTGTCTGCTAAACCTTGTTGCAGTAATAAAAGCAACTTCGTCCATTAAAGATAAAGCGGTTCCACCAAAAAGTGTGTCGTAATGGTTTGTGGTGTTCGGAAAAACAGCTTTAAATTGCCTTGTTTCAGAATTTTTAATTCTCTCTTTTGTTGTCATTTTGTTTTTAAATTATCATTTTTTTTTACAGTAATTTTAAATAATAAATGGTACAAAACCCACTTTACAGCTTTTTTAGTAAAGTGGGTTTCTAAAATTACACGATATTACTAAATGTTTTTTCTCTTAAAATTTTGGCAGCTGTAACCATTTCTGTTAAAGCTTTTTTTGTTTCATCCCAACCTCTTGTTTTTAAGCCACAATCTGGGTTTACCCAAAGTAATTCTTCTGGAATCACTTTTTTCGCTTTGTTTAGCAGTAAAACCATTTCATCTTTATGAGGTACTCTTGGCGAATGAATGTCGTAAACACCAGGACCTATTTCATTAGGGTAATTAAAATCTGCAAAAGCATCTAATAACTCCATTTGAGAGCGAGAACATTCGATGGTAATTACATCTGCATCCATATCTGCAATGTTTTGTATAATATCATTAAATTCAGAATAACACATATGGGTATGAATTTGTCTTTCATCATTAATTCCTGAAGATGCAATTTTAAAAGCATTTATAGCCCATTTTAGGTAGTTTTGCCAATTATTTTTTCTTAGTGGCAGCCCTTCTCTTATTGCAGGTTCGTCTATTTGAATTATTTGAATGCCTGCATTTTCTAAATCTTTAACTTCATCTCTTATTGCCAGTGCAATTTGGTTGCAGGTAACTGCGCGATCTTGGTCGTTTCTTACAAAACTCCATTGCAAGATAGTTACTGGACCTGTAAGCATTCCTTTTACCAACTTAGAAGTTAAACTTTGTGCGTAACGTGTCCATTTTACGGTCATGGGTTTTGGTCTAGAAACATCTCCAAAAATAATAGGTGGTTTTACACATCTACTGCCATAGCTTTGTACCCAGCCAAATTTTGTAAAAACAAATCCGTTTAATTTTTCACCAAAATATTCTACCATGTCATTACGTTCAAACTCTCCGTGAACCAAAACATCAATACCAATTTCTTCTTGCCAATTTATTGCTTTTTCGGTTTCTTTCTTTAGCAATTCTTCATATTCTTTTTGGTTAATTTCTCCTTTTTTAAATTTATTTCTCCAAGAACGCACTTCTTTTGTTTGCGGAAAAGACCCAATGGTTGTTGTAGGGTAAAGTGGAAGGTTAAGTGCTTTATTTTGCAATATTTTTCGAGATGGAAAAGGGTTAAGTCTCTTAGTATGTTTGTTAGAAATACTAGCCACTCTATCTTTAACTGTTGGGTCGTTTATTAAAGGCGATGTTTTTTTACTTTCTATATCCTTGCGGTTTTTTAGAATGGTATTTTTGTTTTTCTCACTGTTATCATCTAAAAATAATTGTTTTAGAGTAACCACTTCGGTTATTTTTTGTTTCGCAAAGGCAAGCCAATTTTTTATTTCTGAAGTCAATACTTCTTCGTTATTTTCGCTATCTAAATCACAAGGAACATGTAATAAAGAACAGCTTGTGCTTATAAAAACTCTTTCTTGCCCTAATACATTTACTGCTTTTTTTATCGTAGCTAACGATTCTCGATAATCGTTTTTCCAAACATTTCTACCATCAACAATACCTAAAGAAATAGATACTTTTTTTGGAGTATTATCTAACACTTCTTTTAGTTGATTGGGGTTTCTTACCAAATCTATATGTAAAGTTTCAACAGGAAGGTTTACTGCAAGGTTTAAATTGTCTTGCAAGCCTTCGAAATAGGTGGCTACAATAATTTTAAGTTTTGGAAATTTTTCTTGTATTTGTTTATAAACCTGTTTTACGGTGTGTTGCTCTTTTTCTGTTAAGTCTAAAGCTAAAAAGGGTTCGTCAAATTGAATCCATTCGGCTCCAGATTCTTCCAACTCAGTTAAAATTTTAAAGTAAATAGGTAATAAGTTTGTTATTAAATCGATTCTATTGAAACCTTGTTCTTTTTCTTTACCTAATAGTAAGTAAGAAACAGGTGCAATTAAAACAGGTTTTGTATTAATTCCTTGTTTTTTTGCTTCTTTGTATTCGTCTATAACTTTTGTTGAAAAAAGACTAAACTGTTGGTCTTTTTTAAATTCAGGAACAATATAGTGGTAGTTGGTGTCAAACCATTTTGTCATTTCCATTGCAGGTACATCTATATTGTTTTTTTGATGTCCTCGTGCCATTGCGAAATATAAATCTAATTTCGATTTAAAATGTAGTTTTTTATACCTTTCAGGTACAGCATTAACAGTAAGAGACATGTCTAAAACTTGGTCGTAAAAAGAAAAATCGTTGCTGGAAATTAGATCTATTCCTGCCTCTTGTTGTAGGTTCCAATTGTAGTTTTTAATACTTTTACCTACTTTTTCTAACTCCTCTTCAGAAATTTTGCCTGCCCAATATTGTTCGCAAGCTTTCTTTAACTCTCTTTTGCTACCAATTCGCGGATAGCCTAAAATGTGTGTTTTCATTTTTTACTTTTAAATAATGAATTAATAATTACTTAAAAGTTCTATTAAAAACTTCTTTTGCTTGTCGAGAAATAAAAATAATAAGTCGAAAAATAATGGCGCACAAACACACATAGATAGCTAAAAAAAATAGCATCTAAATGTTAAAAGGCATCAGAATAGACAAATCACTTCAAATCGCGAAAGCAAAGTCATATCGATAATGGCAGGTCTCCTGACTTGTAACAATTTTTATCGTCCTTCCCATTTCGTTAAAAACAGTGGACCACAAGGATAAAAATCTTTAAATGTTACTTACAGTTGCGCGACAGCTCTGGATTTGCACCAGATTCCCTATTAATCTACAGCTAAGTAAAACCATATCGTACGATGAAATTAAATAAAAGAACTTCTTTCTAAGGCAAAGGTATTATAAAATTTGCTTCGATTTTAATTTAAAGAGTCTTTTAAAAGTAAGGGTTCGTTTTTAACCTTTAAATCTGTGAAAAATAAACAATGTTGGTTGTTGGATATACCAAAATAAGTGACTGCGAAGATAGATTTTTTATGTCTAGAAATTATTCTGAAATTTCTCCACGATGTGGTTTTAAAGCATCTCTGTAAATTTTCATATTGCTTTCATTAACAATAATAAATGCTGAAGAAAACATGGGATTTTTTTCAATAATATTAATTTCTGAGAAAGGAAGTTTTCTGCTTCCGCAAATTCTTTTAAATGAATGGTATGATGTTTTGCGGTTTCTTTGGCATCTTCTCCTCTAAAATCCCACAGTAATTTTATTTTTCTTTCCATAATTTTTAATGATTGATAAAAATAAACAAATCTCCACTATTAAAAGTAATGTTTATATTGTTTTCAATTGCTTTATTTCGAGTTCCAATTCTTTTACGAAAATCTAAATCTTCATTATTTAAAGGGTATTGAAGTCCTTTTGTAGTGATATTTGTAGCTGTTGGAAAAGGAAATAATGAAACTGTTTTGTGCAAACAATTACTAATAAAGGTATTGGGTTCAGCTAAAAAATAATAGCCATGATTATCAAAAAAAGTAAGTTTTAATTTCTCTTTCCATTGAAGCGCTGTGTGTAAATTTCCTAAAAAATGGTCTTGTTCTTTGCCACTTGCGCCAAAAACATCAATCTTATAAAAACCCTTGTCAGAAAGAATTTGTAGCATTTTATCAAAATCTGTAAAATCTTGATTCGAGGTTTGTATTGCCTCAATATCTTCTGGAATTTCTTCTAAAGAATCAAAATCGCCACTAATAAAATTAGGTGTAATATTTTTACTTTTAAATATTGATAAGCGCCATCGGTTACACAAATTGTATCGTAATTAGATAAATTGGGCAGTTCTTTTGGCTTTTCTCCATTTAATAATAAAAAAACTTTATTTTTCATAAATGCAAAAATACCCATTTCGTAATTAATAATGCACTCTTATTTTCTTTTACAGTAATTTCAACTAATAATGGTGTTGCAAAGAAAATGTACTTAAAAAGTTGGCATAAATTTCATAGAAATAGTTTTATCTTTGATGCAAATTTTAGACTTTGAATACAGCGCAATTTATTCCAGAAATAATTTCAGAAAAAATAGAAAAAGCAACTTTTACATGGCAAACACCAAGTAATATTGCTTTGGTAAAATATTGGGGAAAAAGCAATCCGCAAATTCCTAAAAATGCGTCTATTAGTTTTACGTTAAACAATTGTCATACAATTACAACCATCGAATTTGAGCGCAAGCGAAATTCTGAACTTGTTTTAGAATCTGATAAATTGGTAGATTTTAATTTGTTTTTTGAAGGCAAAGAAAAGGAAGAATTTAAACCTAAAATTGCTAAATTTTTTAAAAGAGTAGCACAATATTGTCCGTATATATTTGATTACGAGATAACCATTAATTCAGAAAATTCTTTTCCACATTCTAGTGGAATTGCATCTTCTGCCAGTGGTTTAAGTGCTATTGCCATGTGTTTAATGAGTTTAGAAAAAGAGTTAAATCCTAATTTAAAATCAGAATTTATCAATAAAAAAGCTTCTTTTTTAGCGCGTTTAGGTTCTGGAAGCGCAAGTAGAAGTGTAGAAGGTCCTTTGGTTGTTTGGGGAGAACATCCAGAAATTAAGGGGAGTTCAGATTTCTTTGGTATAAAATTTCCACACAAAGTGCATTCAATTTTCGAAAACTATCAAGATGCAATTTTGTTGGTAGATAAAGGAGAAAAGCAGGTTTCGAGTACAGTTGGGCATAATTTAATGACAAATCATCCGTATGCAGAAAACAGGTTTGTGCAAGCAAATGAAAATTTAGGAAAACTATCAGAAATACTACAAAATGGAAATATAAAAGCCTTTGTAAATTTGGTAGAAAGTGAGGCATTAACGTTACATGCAATGATGATGACCAGCAACCCATATTTTATTTTAATGAAACCCAATACGCTAAAAATTATCAACAAAATTTGGAAGTATCGCGAAGAAAATAATAGCAATGTTTGTTTTACTTTAGATGCTGGTGCTAATGTGCATGTTTTGTATCCATTTGCAGAAAAAGAAGCGGTTAATTGTTTTATTGAGAATGAGTTGGCTAATTATTGTCAAAAAAAACAGTATATTTATGACGTTGTTGGTTTTGGAGCAAAACAACTTTAATCAATTTTACAAAATCGGTTTATGAGAATTATACCCCTCTTATTTTTTATTTTACTTGTTTTTTTTACGACCGATTTCTCCGCACAAGAAAAAATTTGGTTCGATGCAAACTGGAATGTAACCACCAAAGAAAAAGCGGTTTATTACAGGCCTATTTCTAGAGATAAGAGTAAGAAACAATGGGTAATAGATTATTATATTTCTGGAAAAAAAGTAAAAGAAGTTTACTACGTAAGTGGTAAGCCAAATGGAAAGTATTCTGAATTTTATAACTCTGGAGAATTAAAAACAACTGGAAAATTCGAAGAAGGTTTAAAAGACGGAATTTGGAAAACGTATTATAAAAACGGAAAAATTAAAGAAAAAGGACGATATAAAAAAGGCGAAAAAGTAGGGGTTTGGAAAATTTATTACAAAAACAACTAACTAATTTACTGTTAAGATTTTAATTTGTACTTTTGCTACATCTAGTTTAAAAGAAAAAATGAAAGGACCATTATTTTATGCTAAAATTCTTCTGTTTGGAGAATATGGAATTATAAAAGATTCTAAAGGTTTAGCAATTCCGTTTAACGCCTACAGAGGTGCATTAAAATCTTCTAAAAATCTTACAGGAAAAGCAAAAACTTCTAACGAGAATTTAGAACGCTTTTATAAATACTTGGCTGCATTAAAGACAGATATTGTTTCTTTTAATTTACAGGAATTTAAAACAGATATCGATAACGGAATGTATTTCGATTCTTCCATTCCACAAGGTTATGGGGTAGGAAGTTCTGGTGCATTAGTTGCATCTATTTACGATAAATACGCAACAGATAAAATTACGGTTTTAGAAAACCTAACAAGAGACAAACTATTAAAATTAAAACAAATTTTTTCTTTAATGGAATCTTTTTTTCATGGAAAAAGTTCTGGTTTAGACCCTTTAAATAGTTACTTAAGCTTACCTATTTTAATCAATTCTAAAGAACATATAGAACCAGCAGGAATTCCATCTCAAAAAGAAGGAAAAGGAGCCGTTTTCTTATTAGATTCAGAACAAATTGGCGAAACAGAACCAATGGTAAACATCTTTATGAATAAGATGAAAAACGAAGGCTTTAGAAAAATGATTAGCGAAGATTTTGCCACAACTACAGATGCTTGTATTGAAGATTTTTTACACGGAAACGTAAAATCTTTGTTTGGTAATGTAAAATCATTATCTAAATTGGTACTTAAAAACTTTAAACCGATGATACCTACTGCTTTTCATAAAGTTTGGGAAAACGGAATCGCAACAAACGATTACTATTTAAAACTTTGTGGTTCTGGTGGTGGAGGTTATATTTTAGGTTTTACTGAAGATTTCGAAAAAGCTCAAAAAAGTTTAAAAAATTACAAGTTAGAACTAGTTTATAGATTCTAAAAGCTTTATGAGCACCCCAAAAGCAAAACAAATTACGCTTAAATTCTTTAGTTTATTTTCGGCAGTAAGAGGGTATAATATTTTAGTTTTAGTTTTAGCACAATATTTAGCGGCTATTTTTATTTTTTCGCCAACAAAATCTCTAAGAGAGGTTGTTTTCGATTTGCATTTATTATACCTAGTTTTAGCTTGTGTTTTTGTAATTGCTGGTGGCTATATTATTAATAATTTTTACGACGCAAAGGTCGATAAAATTAACAGACCTTTAAAAACAGGTTTAGACAATTATGTAAAACAATCTACAAAACTAAGGCTATATTTCTTGCTAAATTTTATGGGTTTTGGTTTTGGAACCTTAATTTCTTGGAGAGCAGCATTATTTTTTGCAGTGTATATTTTTGCGATATGGCTGTATTCTCATAAGTTAAAAAAACATCCGTTTATTGGTGTAATTTCTGCAACTGTACTTACTGTTTTGCCTTTTTTTGCCGTATTTGTTTATTTTGGAAACTTTTCGAAAATAATTTTTGTGCACGCAAGCTTTTTATTTTTAGTGATTATGGTGCGCGAATTAATTAAAGATTTAGAAAATTTAAAAGGAGCATTGGTCAATAATTACGCCACATTTCCTGTAGTTTATGGAGAGAAAAAGACCAAACAACTTTCTATTTTATTGTTAATTTTAACGGTATTTCCAATTGCTATTTTATTAAAGTACGCTTCCCTAAGTTATATGCAGTATTACTTTTACTTTACTTTAATTATTCTGCTTTTTGTGGGTGTATATCTTTGGAAATCAGTTTCAAAAAATCAATATAGAATTCTTCATAATACTTTAAAATTACTTTTATTTATTGGTGTTTTGTGCCTAATTTTTATTGATACTTCATTGCTTTTAGAAAAAGTAATCAACCGATTGAATTAGCGATTATTCTCTAAGTTTTACTTCAATACAATTTACAAATTTAATTATAAGACTTCATTAAAAAAAAGATTGATGTTTAAATGGGTTGCAAAGCAATTTTAAAAAATGAAGTCTCACTAAAATAACTACCTTTGCAAAAATTTTTATAATGAAATCAAATAAAAACTCGTCGAGAGGACGACAAGAAGGTAAAAAAAATACACCTCTAAGTCGCAAAAGAAAAAAAAAGACCATAGATGCTAAAGAATCGAAAACTCCGAAAAAAGAGTTTAAAAAAATCAAGGAAGTCTCAAAATCCAATGAGTCTTCAGGAATTCGTTTAAACAAATACATTGCCAATTCCGGAATTTGCTCACGTCGTGAAGCAGATACGTACATAGAGCATGGAAGTGTTGAGGTAAATGGAAAGTTGGTCACAGAAATGGGGTACAAAGTACAACCAAATGATGTTGTAAAATTCGATGGAACCTCCATTACTCCAGAGCAAAAAAGATATGTGCTTTTAAACAAACCTAAGAATTACATAACCACAATGGATGACGATCGTGGAAGAAAAACGGTTATGGAATTAGTTGCAAACGCATCTAAAGAAAGAATTTATCCTGTTGGGCGTTTAGATAGAAATACAACAGGTTTATTGTTGTTTACAAACGATGGAGAATTGGCAAAAAAGCTAACCCATCCAAAACACAATGTTCGTAAATTATACCATGCATCTTTAGATAGAAAATTAGATTTAAAAGATTTAGAAAAACTTAGAGGAGACGTAATTATCGAAGGAAGAAAAGTATTTATCGATGCAATTTCTTATGTAGATGGAGAGCCGAAAAGCGAAGTTGGAATCGAAATTCACTCTGGTAGAAACAGAATTGTTCGTAAAATTTTCGAACATGTTGGTTACAAAGTAAAGAAATTAGATCGGGTAATTTTTGCGGAATTAACAAAGAAAAACTTACCAAGAGGAAGATGGAGAGAGTTAACGAACCAAGAAGTTAGCAATTTACAAATGTTGAAGTAATTATATTATAATTGACTTTTCGAACTTAGTCGAGAACTATATTGCGGTTAGTTCGAAATTGAAACATATGTCTGTTCGAGCCTTTCGTCTTTGCTCAAGACAGGCTAAAGCCGAGAACTTAAAATATTACAAATTGATAAACCTTTTAGAAATGATATTCTAAAAGGTTTTTTTACGCGTTTAAAACCATAAAATCCACCAATTTTGCGGCTAAATTGGCAGTATGGTTATCTACGTCAAAATCTGGATTTAACTCTGCAATATCGCAAGAAATTACTTTTTTACTTTTGAATAAAAAGGCTAAAGTTTTGTAAACAAAATTTGGACTAAAACCAAGTGGAGAAGGAGCGCTTACGCCAGTTGCATATGCTGATGAAAAACCATCTAAATCAATAGTAATGTATAAATAATCTACTTTTTCGACAAAAGAAGTCAGTTTGTTTTTTAAACTTTCAGTAAACGTTTCACACTCAAAATTAGACACATAAGAAACGTTATTTTTATGGGCGATTTCAAACAATTCTTTGGTGTTGGATTGTTGCTGAATCCCAATTGCAAAATATGAAACCTTTTTAAATTCCGATAAAATTTGATGGAAAGGTGTTCCTGAATTTGGTTGTGCTTCAACGGTTCTTAAATCGAAATGCGCATCAAAATTAATAATTCCGATTTTATTTTTTGTAGAATTTTTTAAAGCATCTTTAATTCCTGAAAAATTTGCGTAGGCAATATCGTGGCCACCACCAATGGCAATTGGTAAAATGTGGTTAGAAATTAGTTTACTAATGCTTTTTGAAAGTGCTTTTTGGCAATCTTCTAAATGATTATCAACACAAATAATGTTTCCAAAATCAACTATATTTTTATCACTAAAATGAATTGGAATTTTTCCTAATTTATTTCGAACGCTTGCAGGTCCTTTTCTTGCGCCAATTCTACCTTGATTTCTTCGAACACCTTCCTCACAAGAATAACCAACCAATCCAATATGTATATTGTGATTAAAGTTTTCTTTTTCAATATTAGAAACTTGAATATTTTGATACCAATATTGATTTTCAAGTACTGTTTTTCTACCAGTCCAATCTTTTTGATTTCCAACAGAATAATCAATTTTTAAATTATTAAAGAAACTCATAATTACGACTTTAAAATTTCTTTTCCTTTTAAAAATACTTTTTCAATTTGATGATTTCCAAAAGAATAAGGAATAAAATGATAAGAATTTATTTCTTTTGTTAATATTAAATTTGCCAATTTCCCTTTGGTAATAGAACCCACTTCATTTTGATAATTCATAGCATAAGCACCATTAATTGTAGCTGCATTTATGGCTTCTTCTGGTGTCATTTTCATTTTAACACAAGCAGTTGCAACTACAAAATTCATGTTTCCAGAAGGAGAAGAACCAGGATTGTAATCGGTTGCCAATGCCAAAGGCAAACCAGCATCAATCATTTTTCTGGCTGGTGTATAAGGAATATTCAAAAAATAAGAACAAGCAGGCAAAGCAACAGGCATTGTTTTGGTATTTTTTAAAACTGTAATATCTTCTATTCTCATTTCTTCTAAATGATCTACAGAAAGTGCTTCATTTTCAACACCAACTTGAACGCCTCCAATCGCTGTAAACTGATTGACATGAATTTTTCCAGTAAGCCCATACTTTTTACCAGCTGCTAAAATTTGATGGGTGTCTTCCACAGAAAAATAACCAGTTTCACAAAAAATATCTATAAAGTCAGCCAAATTTTCTTTTTGAATAGTTGGTAGAATATCGCCAATCAGCATTTGTAAATAGCCACTTTTGTTGTTTTTATATTCTGTAGGAACAGCGTGTGCGCCTAAAAAAGTCGCTTTTATTGCTATCGGGTAATTTTCTTTTAGTTTTTTAATGACTCTCAGCATTTTTAATTCAGCGTCTTTTGTTAAACCATAACCCGATTTAATTTCGACAGCACCTGTTCCTAATTGGATAATTTCTTCCAAACGAACTTTAGTTTGATTGTATAAACCTTCTTCCGAAGTTTGTTGTAATTTTTTTGCTGAATTTAAAATTCCACCACCATTATTGGCAATTTTCTCATAGGAAAGCCCTTTTATTCTATCAACAAATTCATCTTCTCTATTTCCTGCAAAAACTAAATGCGTATGTGAATCGCACCAAGAAGGTAAAATCATTTTTCCTGTTGAGTCAACCGTTTTTACATCAACTTTTGGGCAATCTTTCATGTCGCCAAAATCTGAAATCAGTCCGTTTTCAACCAATAAAAAAGCGTTTTTTATAGTTGGTAAAATGCGCATTTGTGTTCCTGAGAGAAAATTGACATGTTTTTCTCTAACTTGAATTAATTCTTTGATATTTTTAAAAAGGAGGTTCATTAAAATAATTCTTTTAAAAGATTTTCTTCTACTAAGTTAGGCAAAGTAATTTTTAAATTTGGCGTTCTTTCCATTTCTCTTTTAATGGCGAAAATAGCTTCATCGTTTCTTGCCCAACTTCTTCTTGCGATTCCGTTATTTACGTCATAAAAAAGCATGTTTTTTAGTTTTTCTTCAGCTTCGTTTGTGCCATCTAACAACATTCCAAAACCACCATTTATTACTTCTCCCCAGCCAACGCCACCACCATTATGGATGGAAACCCAAGTCGCGCCTCTAAAACTGTCGCCAATAACATTATGGATTGCCATGTCTGCCGTGAATTTACTTCCGTCATAAATATTAGAAGTTTCTCTAAAAGGAGAATCTGTTCCACTTACATCATGATGGTCTCTTCCTAAAACTACTGGGCCAATTTCACCATTTTTAATGGCATTGTTAAAAGCTGTGGCTATTTTTACACGACCTTCAGCGTCTGCATATAAAATTCTTGCTTGCGAACCCACCACCATTTTATTATCCTTCGCATTTTGTATCCAAGTAATGTTATCTTGCATTTGCAATTGAATTTCCTCAGGAGAATTTTCCATGATTTCTTGTAAAACATTGGCTGCAATTTTATCAGTTTTGTCTAAATCTTCCGATTTTCCAGAAGTACAAACCCATCTAAAAGGGCCAAAACCATAATCGAAACACATAGGTCCTAAAATATCTTGCACGTAAGAAGGGTATTTAAAATCGATATTATTTTCCGCCATTACAGCTGCTCCAGCTCTGGAAGCTTCCAATAAAAAAGCGTTTCCATAATCGAAAAAGTAGGTTCCTTTTTTGGTGTGATTGTTTATGGATTTTGCATGTCTTCGTAAAGATGCTTGTACTTTTTCTTTAAAAAGTGCTGGATTTTCCTTAATTAAAATATTAGATTCTTCATAAGATACATCTGCAGGATAATAACCACCAGTCCAAGGAATGTGAAGCGATGTTTGGTCTGAACCAATATGAATAAAAATATTTTCTTCGTCGAAACGTTCCCAAACATCAATAACATTTCCAATAAATGCGATGGAAACAACTTCGTTATTTTGTTGTGCTTTTAAAGTTCTTTCAACTAACAAATCAATATCATCAATTAAAACATCTACCCAACCTTGTTCGTGTCTTTTTATGGCTGCTTTTGGGTTAACTTCCGCACAAATCGTTATACAACCAGCAATATTTCCTGCTTTTGGCTGTGCACCACTCATACCACCCAAACCAGCTGTTAAAAATATTTTTCCATTCGGATTTTCATTCTTTTTCAAAATTTTTCTGAAAGCATTCATTACAGTAATGGTGGTTCCGTGCACAATTCCTTGAGGTCCAATATACATAAAAGAGCCTGCCGTCATTTGTCCATATTGAGAAACACCTAAGGCATTCATTTTTTCCCAATCATTTGATTTCGAGTAATTTGGAATTACCATTCCGTTTGTAACCACTACTCTTGGTGCATTTTTAGAAGATGGAAATAAACCCATTGGATGTCCAGAATACAAATGCAAAGTTTGTTCATTTGTCATTTCCGCTAAATATTGCATCACTAAAAGATATTGTGCCCAATTTTGAAAAACGGCGCCATTTCCTCCATAAGTAATTAATTCTTCAGGATGTTGCGCAACATCTGGATTCAAGTTATTTTGAATCATTAACATAATTGCTGCTGCTTGTTGGGTTTTTGCTGGATATTCTGAAATATCTCGCGCAAACATTTTATAATCGGGTTTGAATCTGTACATATAAATTCTTCCCAATTCCTTTAATTCATCCGCAAATTCCACAGATAATTCTTTGTGCCAATCTTTTGGAAAATAACGCAACGCATTTTTAATTGCCAATTGTTTTTCTTTTAACGACAAAATATCTTTTCTTTTGGGCGCTCTATTTGCGTCTTTTGGATAGCTTTTTTTAGCTGGAAGTTTTGTCGGAATTCCTTGTAAAATTTGTTCTTTAAATGTCATCTTAATGCTATTTTACAATTAATTTTTGTGTTTTTACTAAATGAATCATGTGATTGATGTCGTCTTTTAAAAGCCTGTCATCTTCTAGTTTGTCAATTTTTTCTCTAATGATTGCATGATTTTTTTCAATTATTGAAGAAAAGGTATTGGGCCTTCTAAACTCTAAAGCTTGTGCAGCATACATTAATTCAATGGCTAAAATTTTCTCTACATTTTCTAAAATTTCATTGAATTGTCGCCCAGAAATACTTCCCATAGAAACATGGTCTTCTTGCCCTAAAGAAGTTGGAATGCTATCTGCAGAAGGAGGGAAGCACAACGATTTATTTTCTGTAACCAATGCAGCAGTGGTGTATTGAGGAATCATAAAACCAGAATTTAAGCCACCACTTTTTGTTAGTAAT
Organism: Polaribacter batillariae; assembly: GCF_017498485.1. Classification (NCBI taxonomy): domain Bacteria; kingdom Pseudomonadati; phylum Bacteroidota; class Flavobacteriia; order Flavobacteriales; family Flavobacteriaceae; genus Polaribacter; species Polaribacter batillariae. The sequence continues at coordinate 3,006,938 of NZ_CP071795.1, forward strand.
CTTGGTAAACCATATTTTCCTTCCAACAATAAATAACAACGTCTGTCTGCAATATTTCCTAATTCGGATGCTGCAATAGAACAATAATCTAACGCCATTGCTAAAGGTTGTCCGTGAAAGTTTCCTCCAGAAATTGCTTCAGTTTCACTTAAAACAATTGGGTTGTCTGTTACAGAATTCATTTCTATTTCTGCGAGTTCTTGCAAATGATAAAAAGCATTTCTGCTTGCACCATGAACTTGCGGAATACAACGCATCGAATAAGGGTCTTGCACGCGTTCGCAATTTTCATGAGAAGTAATGTTTTGAGAATTTTCAAACAACATTCTCATTCTTTCTGCCACTTTTAAGCTCCCTTTAAAAGGACGAATTTTATGCAATTCTTCTTTAAAAGGAGATGCACTGCCTTTATAACCTTCAATACTCATTGCGCCAGAAACATCTGCTAAATCTAACAAATATTCCATTTTCTTGAGTCCTATTATGGTGTGTGCTAAAATAAATTGTGTTCCGTTTATCAAACCTAACCCTTCTTTTGCATGTAATTTTAAAGGTTTTAAATGATGATTTTTTAAGACTTCTTTTGCGGGAACAATGTTATTATCAATCCAAAAATCGCCTTCACCAATTAAGGGTAAAAATAAATGCGAAAGTGGTGCTAAATCTCCAGAAGCACCTACAGAACCTTGTTTTGGAACGGTTGGCAATAAATCGTTTTCAATAAAATAAATAATACGTTCTATTAGTTTTAAGCGAACACCAGAATAACCCTGACATAAAGCGTGTACTTTGCAAATCATCATTATTTTAGAGATGTTTTTATCGATGTTTTCGCCAACACCAACTGCATGTGTAATTAATAAATTGGTTTGAAGCTGGTTGGTTTCCTCAGCAGAAATCTGTACATCGCACAAAGGGCCAAAACCTGTATTAATTCCGTAAACAGCTTTGTTGTTTTTGGTAATGATTTCTACTTTTTTTCTAGAAGAAATGATTCTTTCTTTTGCTTCATCATTTATAATTCCTTTTAATTTTCCTTTAGAAATGGCAATTACTTTATCTGTCGTAAGAAAATCTATTCCGTATTTAAATATCATTATCATTTAATTTGTGTTTTACAAAGTTATCGCTACTTTTGATAAGTAATAATACTATTTATTAAGTTAATTAATAACTATGAGTTATCAAATTGAATTAAGACATATTAAATATTTTTTAGCCGTTGCAGAAGAATTACACTTTAGAAAAGCGGCTGAAAAATTATTTATTTCGCAACCAGGATTAAGCACACAAATAAAACATTTAGAAGATGAACTGGGTGTGGTTTTGTTTGAAAGAAACAATAGAAATGTAAGTTTAACCAAGGCAGGTTTGTATTTAAAGGAAGAATTATCATTGCAATTAAAAGGATTGTCTAACATATTTACAAATGCTAAATTATTGCATCAAGGAAAAAAAGGAGAATTAAGAATTGGCTATGTAGGTTCTGCAATGCAAGATGTAATTCCGAATTTATTACTGAATTTTGAAAAAAAACATCCTAATATTTTATTCGATTTAAAAGAGCTTGATAATCAAAAACAAATTGAAGATTTATTATCATTTTCTTTAGATGTTGGTTTTGTTCGTTTGGAGAGAGTACCAAGAGCATTAGAAATTAAAACAATTTTAAAAGAGTGTTTCTGTTTGGTTTTGCCTGAAAATCATTCAATAAATAAAGAAAATTTTAAAAGTTTAGCACAGTTTAAAGAAGCACCGTTTATTCTTTTTAACTCTAAATACAGCACTTCTTATTACGAAAAAGTAATGCAAATTTTTGATGATTGTGGTTTTACGCCCATTGTTTCTCACAACACGATTCATTCCGATTCTATTTACAAATTAGTAGAAAATAATTTCGGAATTTCAATCGTGCCCAAATCTTTAGCCCAAAAAAGAGGCTATAAAATAAAGTTTATTGAGCTAGATATGCTTCCGCAAAAAACAACACTTTCTGTAATTTGGAATAAAAAGAATGGAAATTTAATTTTAAATGATTTTCTCAGGCTTCTATAATTTTTAAAAAAAAGACACAAAAAAACCCGAACAAAAGTTCGGGTTTTAAGTGGTACCTCCAGTACTTTTGTTTACTTTATCAATATATTATAAATTATAATAAAACTTGTTAAAACCCTTTAAATATAAGGGTTTTGTTCTTTTTTATAGGTAGGTAAATTATTTGCTATTTTATATCAAAAAAGTCTTATTAGCACCCTAATTAACATCCTTTTTTCGTATCTTTATTAAAAATAAAACACTATGAATAAAGAGGTTGAAAGAACAAAAGGTACAATTCGGTTTGCTTTTAAAGTATCAAAAAAAAAGTTAGAAGAAAATAAGAACTTACAAAGTATAATTTTCTTGTTTTTTAGTTACGGTAAAAATCGATTTAAATACTCTACAGGTTACAAAGCTTGTTTTAATGACTGGGATTTCAAAAAACAACGAATTAAGAATAAGGTAGGTATTGAAGACAAAGAATAAATGAAGATTTAAGCGATTTAGAAAATCATTTAAACAAAGAGTATTCTAATCTAATAAATGACTCTAAAAACGTTTCTAATGAACTTTTAAAATACAAATTAGATGTATTTACTGGTAAGATTATTCCTAATCAAGAAATCGATACAAACCTCTCTTTTTTTGATGTAATAGATAAATATATAGAGCAAAAGAAGGTAGTATTTCTATCATTACAGCTAGGTCTTACAAACAAACCAAAAAGAGGTTAGAAGGCTATGAAAAGCACTTCAATAAAAAATTGATGTTCGATTATATAAATATGAATTTTTATAATGAGTTCAATACGTTTATGGAAAGTAAAAAATATGCTTTAAACACTATAGGTAAGCATATAAAGAACTTAAAAACCTTTTTAAACTATGCATTAGCAGAAGGCTATACAAATAACCAAAAGTTTAAAAGCAACGATTTTGAAGTATTAAAAGAAATTACCACAGAAATCTATTTAACTGATGCAGAGATAAAAGAAATGTTTGAAAAAGATTTATCTAAATATCCAGAGGTAGAATTGGCAAGGGATATTTTTCTAATGGGATGTTATACAGGTCAGAGAATTAGCGATTACAATGGTTTATCAGAGAATGATATTATTGAAATAGATGGCTACAGATATTTTGAAATCAAACAGAAAAAGAATAAAAAATTTCATAGAATTGTCAATTGTCCTATCACAAAAGAAATGCAAGAAATTATGGATAAAAGACACAATGGAAAACCACCAAGAAGGATTGCAGAAGCAATTTTAAACGATTATATAAAGCAAGTGGGGCAGATGCTTGAATGGTACACCTTAGTAAAATGTGAGTACACAAAAGGCGGAATAGAATATTCAGAAATGATACCAAAATATGACTTAATTAAAAGCCACACAGCAAGAAGAAGTTTTTGCACGAATAAATACAAAGCAGGTATGAGTGTTTTTGATATCATGCTATTTTCTGGGCATACAACAGAGAAAGAATTTTATAAATATATCCGTATCAAAGACCAAGAGAGAGCTGCTCATATTGTAAAAAGTGGTTTCTTTAATGTTTAATTTTATATTATTTTTAAAAACCAAAAAAGTAAGAAGCTTTAGTATTTAATTCAACCAGGGTTATATTGCAATAAAAATAAGATTTTAGGTAAATAACAATTAATTAAAAAATTCTATGGCTAATAAAAATCAACAAAGTTTTTCTAACGAAAATTTTTCTCAGTTAGAAATTGATGTTTTTGATCACATCAACACAATTAAAACAGATGCTAAATTTAATCTAATAATTGATTATTTTTCAATACCTCCAGAATTACAAAATTACTATGTTTATTTCTCTTTGTTTCACAAAATAAAACATCAAAAATCAATTTCATTTATTAATTTTATTGAGGATGCTTTATTTAAAATAAACAAATTACTGACTAGGTTTGAAAATGAACTCTTACTTGCCAAATTTCATAGTATTTCAAAAATTGAGCACGATAATTGGGTAATGAATAATGTGTTTAAAAATTTAAAAATTATACAGAACACCTATGATATTGAAAAATACCCTCTTACAGAATTGAAGCTATTAAAACTTCAAAATCAGCTACTAAATGAAAAAATATCAATTCTTGAGAAAAAAATTAACAAAGAAATCAACCTTAAAACACATGTTATTGATATCGTTTATAATAGTTTGAAACTATATTTCATTGAAGAACAACATCAACAACTATACAATGTTCTAAAAGGAAAATCGTTTGAAAATAAATTATGCTTTTTAAAGAACCAAAGCCAATTAGCAGAGTTGTTTAGAAGATTAAAATATAATGATAAATTGGACTCTAATTATTCAGAAATTAAAGAATGGCTTTGTGCTAATTTCACCTACTCTAATTCAATAAAACCTTTAAATTCTGACTCTGTTTATGAAGTCTTAACAGCAAAAGGAAACAAAGATATTACAAAATCTAAAAGATTATTAATTTTAGAATTCCCATATAAAAAACCAAATCAAGTAAAAAAAGAAAAAGAAAACTAATTTTTTAGCCCCCTAACAGCCTCCTTTTCAACTCAAAACTTTCTTTTATTTAATCTATTTGCATTGTAATTAAAACAATTATCATGCAAGAAAACAATATCACACAAGTACATAGTACAACTCCCGATCAATTATATAACTCCATTTTAAAAGGTGTTAGAACTGAGTTAAAAATATTAGTAGAAAACTTCCAACCCAAAAAACAACCAGAGTACCTAACTAGAAAAGAGGTTGCTAACATATTAAAAGTATCATTAGTTACTCTTTCTGACTGGAACAAAAAAGGTGTTCTAAAACCTTATAGATTAGGTAATCTTATCAGGTACAAAAGAGAAGAAATAGACCAAGCTTTAAAAGTAATTTACAATAAAAAATAACTTATACCACTTTTTATGTTGTGAATTAAATCGTAAGATTATGAAAAACAGCGAATTGCATTCTTTTTCTGTAAAAGAACAAACTAAAGATATTAAAAGTAAATTAGAACCTAATAAGATTCTGATATATGACGCTATTATGGGGTCTGGTAAAACTACCAGCGCTATAGAGCGTATGCGCCTATATTCAACAATTGGTCAAAAATTTATTTTTGTTACTCCTTTTTTAGAGGAAATTAACAGAGTTCAAGATAAACTTGATTCTATTATTGAAACACCCGTTTCTAAACATGAGTTCGACATCTTAAACGTTTATAGTTCTGGAACTAAAAAGTATAGCTATAAAAATAAACGAGATTCTTATATAGATTTATTAAGTCAAAATAAAAACATCGCAACAACACATTCTTTATTTGGCTCTTTGAGTGTTGGTGATGCAAGTTTATTTAAAGACTATATACTAATTATCGATGAAGCAATAAATCCAATTACCTTATTTGAATTCGGTGCAAGAGATATAGAAATTTTATTCAATGAACAATTAATATCTAAAGATGTTAGAACTAATAAAATTAATGTAACAGACAGGCAATACAAAGACAACTCATTTAAAGAAGTACTAAATTTTTGCAGACAAGACAATGTCTATCTTAATAACAATACTTTTATTTCACACTTCCCTATCGAAATAATGAATGCCTGTAAGCAAGTAGAAATATTAACGTATTTGTTTGATAGCAGCTTAATGGCATACTACTTTAAATTAAAAGGATGTAATTATAGCTTTTTAACTAAACTTGATGAAAAATCAATAAAGGTTAAAATAAAGAATAATTTAAATATCTATGAAGGTTCTAGAAATCAAAATAAACGCTCTAAAACAGCATTTAGCAAAAATAATCTTACAAAAAAGTCCAAACAGGAAAGAAAAAAAATAAAAGATAAGATTTCGTATGTGTTTAGGTATGAGTTTCGCACAGGATCCAATCATAGTGCATTTACTACATTTAAAGAAATTAAGAGTAAATATGCTGGCAAAGGGTATACAAAAGGTTTTATTCCAATAAATGCAAGAGCAACAAATGAGTTTTCACATAAAAAATCAATGGCTTACATAGGTAATAGATATTTAAATCCAGCTATCTTGTCTTTCTTTAAAGAAAAGGGTATAAAAATAAATCAAGACTATTGGGCTTTATCTGAATTAATTCAATGGATCTGGAGAGGATGCATTAGGAATGATGAAAAAATGAACTTATATATACCCAGCAATAGAATGAGAAATTTATTAATAAGTTGGTTGAATGATTAGTTTTAATAAATTGAAACCTTAAAAAATAAATACTATGAAAGATCAATTTAATATCACAGGAATCTACTATAAAATAGGCGAATTCAAATTTCGTAAAGTTCTAAATATAAAAAAGAAGAATTCAAAACTAAAAACACCAGATCTGATGGTAGTAATGATGAATCCTGGTAGTTCAGAACCTTTAGATGGAATTGATGATAGTAATATAGAAACCTTAGCGAAGCCAGATAATACACAAAGTCAGATTATGAAAGTAATGCTCAAAGGTGATTTAGAATATGCTAGAGTCTTAAACCTATCAGATATTAGAGAAGCTAAGAGTAATATTTTTTATCCGAAAATTAAAGAAATGGAAAGCTTAAATATACCACATTCCATTTTTCAAGAGGCTCGTCAAAATGATTTTAGCAGCCTCTGGGTAAAAAATGTAACTGTTGTTTTTGGATGGGGCGTAAATACAAAGTTGAAAAGTCTAGCTTTAAAAGCAATCGAAAAAACCAAAGTATCAAATCCTATTGGTATTCAAAAACCAAACTTTAATTGGGCTTATTACCATCCTTTACCACCTAATACAAATAAACAAAAAGGATGGTTAAAAAGTATAACTACTATTCTGTTAGAAAGAAATCAATGAATATACCTTTATGGGATAACGTTTTTTTTATTGAGTTGAAATAGGTATTTTAGTCACAAAATATTTTATACTTTTATGTTTGAAATATTTAAATATTATTTTTCGTTTAGGTTATCACTTATTCTTAAAATAATGAATTTCATTTGCTATGATTTCCTTTTTTTAAATATTGCGATTTTAGCTAAACTAAAAGTAGTTCAGTTCTTAATATCAAGGGATAAACAAGTGAATTTTCGTAATAATAAATAAACTAATGAAATACAATTTTATAGACTTATTTGCTGGTGCAGGTGGCCTCTCTGAAGGATTTATTCAAGCTGGTTTTAAGCCAATTGCACATGTAGAAATTGAGAAGTCAGCTTGTAATACACTAAAAACAAGGTCAGCCCATCATTATTTAAAGTCTAAAAATAAATATGATATTTATATCTCATACCTGAAAGGAGAAATTTCTCGCTCAGAACTTTATAAAAACATTCCTAAAAATATTTTAAGTTCTGTAATTAATTTGTCTATCAGTGATGAAAACAATCAAACCATTCAAGCTATAATTGACAAATATTTAGCCAAAAAAGAAGTCGATTTGATTATTGGAGGACCACCTTGTCAAGCATATTCATTGGTAGGAAGGTCTCGCTCTAAAACAAATATGGAAGGAGACCCAAGAAACTTCTTGTTTGTTCAATATGCAGAGTACTTAAAAAAGTACAAGCCTAAAATGTTCGTTTTTGAAAATGTTCTAGGTCTTAAATCTGCAAAAAAAGGCCATTATCTTGCAGAAATGGAAAAGCTGTTTGATAAAAAAGGGTATCAAATAAAGTTATTTACTCTAGAAGCAAAAAAATTTGGTGTACTTCAAAACAGAAAACGAGTAATCATTTTGGGATGGAGAAAAAATATAAAATTCAATGTCCCAAACTTAGAAGAAATATTGATTGAAAATAATTATGTTGTTCAAGATTTATTAGAAGATTTGCCTGTAATAAAATCAGGTGGGGGCAATGATAAGTTTTTGAATTACAAATCAGAAACAACAGAATATTTAAAAACTCACGCATTACGCAATGGAATTGATATTTTAACACAACATGTTGCAAGACCTCATAGAGATCAAGACAAAGAGATTTATAAAATAGCAGTAAACAAATGGTCTAGAAAGCAAGAACGTTTAAATTACAATGATTTACCAGCGAGATTAAAAACACATCAAAATAGAACTTCTTTTACAGATAGATTTAAAGTTGTTGCTGCAGATTTACCTTACTCACAAACAGTTGTCGCTCACATTTCTAAAGACGGTCATTATTACATCCATCCAGATGTAAAGCAAAATAGATCTATAACGGTTAGAGAGGCTGCCCGTTTGCAGTCTTTTCCGGATGACTATTATTTTGAAGGTGAAAAAGAAGGTGCTAATAGAACTGCTGCTTTTAAACAAATAGGCAATGCAGTTCCACCTTTAATGGCAAAAGCTATTGCTAATAAAATATTAATTATTTTAGATGGAAAATAATCATAGACTATCACTCTATATTGCTTACTATCTTTCTAGGTTTGATAAGTTAGCTCTTAAAAAACTTAATTATAAAAACTGGGATGCTAGTTTTATTGATATTAGTGAGAAATTGAATGTTAAAAAACATTCTGTCCGTAATTGGAGAGATGAATTTGATCCTCTATTTGGACATCGTGCAGGTTGGTATCAAAGACCAATGAGTCCGAGTCGAACTAATGTTGCTCTTGCTTTTGAAAATTTAGAAGAGCCTGAAATCAGAGGGATAGTTGAAGATATATTATCTGGCAAAATTAATAATGATTCCGATGGACTTAATCAATTACTTACTATTGCAGATGATGATTCTCCTATACAAAAATTAAAAGCATTTGTGCTTAGAGGGCCAACAGGGAAAAAAGCGGAGCAATTTTTTATAGAACACCATAAAATCAATAGTTTACCGAAATCAGGAGAATTAATAGATACTAGAGATTTAGGTTGTGGTTATGATTTTGAAATTAAATCATATAAAGAAAGACATTTTGTAGAAGTAAAGGGACTTGCAAATAGTGAAGGAGGTATACTCTTTACTAATAAAGAATGGGAATTGGCGAAAAAAGAAAGAAATAGCTATACAGTTTGCCTTGTATCAAACATTAATGAAATACCTAACATAACTTTTATAAATGACCCTTATTTAAAATTAAATCCCAAAAAAAACATTGTTAAAACCGTTCAAATACAATGGAGCGTTGCTAAAACAGAATTACAAACCATAAATGATTAACTACACCAACCTACAATCCACATCTGCAGAACCTGAAGCAAGTTCAATGATTGAAACCTTTCGTGCCATTGGTTATTCAATAGAAACTGCAATTGCTGATATTATAGATAATTCCATTACTGCTGGTGCAAAAAATATTTGGGTAGATTACGATTGGAAAGGAGCTAAGACAACACTTTCTATTTTGGATGATGGTATAGGTATGAATAATGAACAACTTATTCAAGCAATGAGACCAGGTAGTAAAAATCCATTAGATACTAGAAGTGAAGATGATTTAGGTAGGTTTGGATTAGGGCTAAAGACTGCTTCATTTTCGCAATCAAGAAAGTTTACAGTTTTATCTAAAGCAGCTAGTTATAGTCATATTTATTGGAGTTGGGATTTAGACTACGTCAATCAACAAAAATCTTGGAAGTTAATTCGTTATGTACCTAATGAATCTAAATGGATTCAAAAAATAGAAACACTAAAGACTGGCACATGTGTAATATGGTGGGAATTAGATAGGTTAACAAAAGATACTCGTGAAGAAAGTCAGGAAGCAAAAAGTAAGTTTCTTGCAGTAATGGATAGTGTTAAAAAACATTTATCTATGGTTTTTCATCGTTTTATGGATGCCGGTTTAAAAATTTATTTCAGAGATAGATTAATTGAATCTTGGGATCCATTTATGATTGGAACTGAAGGTATTCAAACAAAACCGGAAACAAGATTAGAGGGCGGTAAAATCAGAATTAAAGGATTTGTATTACCACATAGATCAAAACTTTCTCCAGAACAATATCAATACGGCAAAGGCCCAAAAGATAGTTGGACAGCACATCAAGGGTTTTATGTATATAGAAATAAACGACTACTAGTTGCTGGTGATTGGCTAGACCTTTTTAAAAGAGAAGTTCATTACGATCTCTGTAGAGTTCAAATAGATTTGCCTAATAATTTTGATGATGACTGGCAAATTGATATAAAAAAATCTATTGCAAGACCTCCTTCAATGTTTCGTAAGCAGATTTTGGCAATAGCTAAAGAAGTTAGAAATCAAGCTGTAGAGGTATATCGCCATAAGGGTAAAGTCTTAAAGCGAAAATTAGTTACTGATGAATATTTTCCGTTTTGGGAAGAAAGAGCAAGACATGGAAAGCGTTTTTATAAAATAAATAGAAGTCACCCTCTTCTTAATGAATTGTTTTCTAAGTCTGGTGATATGAAAAAGGAAATAGAAAAAGTTATTCAGTTTATTGAAGAAACCATACCTGTTCCCTTAATTACACTTCAAGAAAGTGAAAATGAAAAGCCACATGGACAACCTTTTGAAGGAATTGACCACAATGCCATAAAAAATACAATGCAAAAACTTTTTTCTTCTTATTTACTTACAGGTTCTTCCGTAGAAAAAGCGAAAGCAAGATTGTTGAATATGGAGCCATTTAACTTTTACCCAGAATATATAGAATTTTTAAAGCATGATTAATATAGACCCAATTAAAATAATTCGACAACTCTTAAATGGTAAATCTTCTGTAACTATGGAAGAAGTTGAAAATGCTGTAGATGTTTTTTTGAAAATGAATTTACCAATTGCAGATTCACGAGAAATGCTCATTAGAAAGGTAGATGAATTATTTACTATTAGACAAGATGAATGGCGTTCAATTGTTAAAGAAGAAGAAAATGAACCTTGGTTAAGTGATAAAAGAGCTTCCATTGATTTTACAAACGGTTTTTGGGGCAACTATAGACAATATCTAGAGGAAGATAAAGGGTTTGCTCCTGAAGTAGTTAACAAACTAGATCTTTTAACAGATAGTATATTAGACAACTTGTTTGACCCAACGTTAAAAATTAAAGTAAACAAAAAAGGTTTGGTTGTTGGGCAAGTTCAATCAGGTAAAACAGCAAATTACACAGGATTAATTTGCAAAGGGGCAGACGCAGGTTTTGGTTTAATCATTGTAATGGCAGGTATTCATAACAACCTTAGAAGTCAAACTCAAATAAGAATAGATGAAAGTTTTCTTGGTTTTGATACACAACATACAAGAGCATTTAATCAACAAAGTATTAAAATTGGTGTAGGGAAACCTAGTTATGGTAAATCTAATGTAGCACATTCTTTAACTTCAAGTCTTGAAAAAGGTGATTTTACGCAAGGAGCAGCAAATGCCTTAGGTTTAAACTTCGATACGAATGAACCAATTATTGCTGTAATTAAGAAAAATCCTCATGTATTAAGAAGGATTTATCAATGGCTTTCTGCACAAGCAGATGATACAGTTTTAGGAAGAATTATAAGGAGTAAATCCCTTTTATTAATAGATGACGAGGCTGATAACGCATCAATCAATATTTCTAATGATCCAACTAGACAAAGTTCTATAAATGGTTGGATTACCCAAATACTAGATCTTTTTGGTAAAAATGCTTATGTAGGCTACACAGCCACTCCATTTGCTAATATCTTTATACCTTTAAATGATCAAAATCTATTTCCTAGAAACTTTATAAAAAATATACCAGCTCCTTCAAACTACGTAGGTCCAGAGAAAATATTTGGGTTTAGTCCATTGGTAGAAAATCAAACTTCTGATACAGTTTTACCTATAGTAACAAGAATAAGAGATTACGCCAATTTTGTTCCTGATAGGCATAAAATGGCAGATCAATTACCCTCTGCATTGCCAGAATCGTTAAAAAAAGCAATTCGTTGCTTTATTCTCACATGTGCCATTCGTAGATTAAGAGGTCAAACAACAGTTCATAATTCAATGTTGGTTCATGTTTCTAGGTTTGTACGCTGGCAAGACCATATCACAGAACTTGTTAGTAATCAATTCATTTATTACAGAAGAGGTATTGATCAAAATGATAGAGGAATAATTAACGAATTAAAATCTACATTCCTTGAAGACAATTTAGACTACAAATCTTACGTGTCAGTATCTCAACAAATTCTAGATTCTGATTTAAGAAATTTAGACTCACAAATTCAAGTACATCAATGGTCTGATGTTTTAATACACCTAAATGATGCTGCTTCAAAAATTGAGGTAAAGTCAATTCATGGTGGTTCAGGTGAAGCTCTAGATTATTTTGATCATAAAAACGGTCTTTCAGTAATAGCTGTAGGGGGTAACAAATTATCAAGAGGTTTAACTTTAGAAGGTCTTACTGTTAGTTACTATTTGCGTGCTTCTAAAATGTATGATACATTAATGCAAATGGGTCGTTGGTTTGGTTATAGAGGGGGCTATGTAGATTTATGTCGTTTATTTACCAGCCGTGAATTAAATGAATGGTTTTGTCATATAACACAAGCATCTGAGGAACTTCGTGAAGAATTTGACTACATGTCAGATGTCGCCGGTTCTACTCCAGAACAATATGCTTTAAGGGTTAGAACTCATCCAGGAGTTCTACAAATTTCGGCAACAAATAAAATGCGTTCTGCAATCACTGTGCAAATTTCATGGGCAGGAAGATTAGTTGAGTCTTATGAATTTAAAAAGGATATTCCTATCATAAATGGTAATTTCAAAACAGCACAAAATTTTATCTCTAGTTTACCCAATGGTTCTACTATAAAACCAAATGGCTATGTATGGTATGATATACCAGCTGCACAAATTTTAAATTTCTTTGAAGGGATTCAATCTGTTGAAAATCTCAAAAAAGCTGAACCTCGTAAATTAATTCATTTCATAAATGCTCAATTAAGAAATGGTGAGCTAACTAAATGGAGAGTAGCTTTAATGTCTAAGCCAAAAGTAGTTAATAATTCACTTTTTCAAATTGGAAATACAGAGGTTCCAGTAGGTCAATGGAGAAGAACAGAAGATGATAAAAATTCAAACGAACATTATTATTATCTGAGAAAATCCCACATCATTAGTCCTTCAGATGAGTTTATTGATTTCACTGATATTGAAAAATTACAGGCAATGGAACTTACAAATCTGCGTAGAAAAAAACCAGGTCTAGCCTCATACCCTAATGGTCAAGTGGTCAGAAATGAATTAAGAGATCCTAAAAAACCTTTACTTCTCATTTATTTGCTGGATCCAGAAGAAAGCCTTGTCAAATATCCGCTACCATTAGGAACAAATCCTTTTGTGGGTTATGCGATAAGTTTCCCTAAAAGTAATTTTAATGCTCCTGTATCTTATGCGGTAAATGAAGAGCTGTTAGACAAATTTGATGTTGTAGAAGAAGATTTTGAAGACTATGAAGATGACTAAAATTGAAAAAATATGGAGTAATTTAGAAAGTGATACATCAGTTTATTCTGGCTTATTATACAAAAGATATGCTGCTGAAATTAAACCAGATGTTTTTATAGCTGTTAAAGCACCTGAAAGACTTAGAAGTATTGCTTTTAGAATTAAAAACTCTCTTCCTTTTGAAGAAAATCAATGGAATAAATTAAAAGATATTAAAATTGAAATGATTCCAGATGATAGGGATAAAACTAAAAAATTTCTATTAATACTCTTACTAAATAAACAACATAAAGACATATTTTCAACACTCTGCGAAGACTTAATTTTTGGTGTATCCAAGGTTTCTAATGATGAGGTTTTAATAGAAAAATTATTAGAACGTCTAGAAAAATGGCAATCTCTATTTGAAAAAATAGGTAAACAAGGTTTGTCAGATGAGGCTCAAAGAGGGCTTTATGGTGAAGCTTTTTTTCTGCGATTTTTTTTAACAAATTCAACAAATAAAAATGATTGTATTAAATCATGGTTAGGTCCTACGAAATCAATTCAAGATTTTCAATATTCAAATTGGGCTGTTGAGGTAAAAACTACTCATGGTAACAACCATCAGAAAATACATATAAATAGTGAAAGACAATTAGATGATTCAATAATCGATAAGATTTTCCTTTATCATCTTTCATTAGATACTAGGGTTGGTAATGGCGAAAGTTTAAATGCAATTATTACTAACGTATTAAACTTATTAGAAGATAGTACAATAGCATTTAATTTATTCAATCTAAAATTATTAGAATATGGTTATTATTCTAATCATAAACCTTTATATGAAGAAATAGGGTATACAATAAGACAAGAAAATATATATCGTGTTTCAGGTAATTTCCCGCGATTAACTGAAAGTCAAATACCAAATGGCGTTGGTGACGTAAAATACTCTATAGTACTATCGGAATCTGAAGAATGGAGAATCAATAGTCCGTTATTATTGAATGAAATTTTATAATTATTGCAATGGAAAATAAAGAACTAAATAAATTCTATGAAGATATTCAAGAAGAAATAAAAACAACTCTAATTTCTGAAGAAGAAGGTACAAACCCAGAACAAGTTTTTACTGAATTAGCTTTGTCTTATTTATCAGAGGCAGGGGAATCAGAGAATTATAGGGTTTGCTTTGATGAAAAAATAAGTAAAAGAGGAATAGAACATAAAATTAATGGTTATTCACTTTATGAAAATTATGAAACTTTAGATTTATTTGTAACTATTTATAATGGCGATACTACTGTTCAAAGTGTTACTAAGGGGGATGCAGAAAAAACAATTGATCGTGTAGTAAAGTTCTTTAGAAACGCGATTTATAAAGAATATGTAAATGAAATAGAAGAAAGTTCTGAAATTTTTGATCTAGCTCAAACCTTAGCAAATGTTCCAGATGTAAAGGAGTATTTAACTAGAGTAAATGTTTTTTTAATTACCAATGGAGAAATTAAAGCAGATTTAAAAACATCAGATAAAATAGCAGGATATCCAGTTTTTTACAGAACTATAGACATTAATTATCTATTTAATTTATCAGATAAATCAAGAATACCAATTGAAATTGATTTTGATAGTTCAGGTTATAACGTTCCATGTATTGTAAATGCAACTGAAAATCTTGACTATCAATCTTGGTTAGCTATTATTCCGGGAATAGCTTTAGCTAATATTTATGAACAATATGGTGCACGTTTATTAGAACAAAATGTACGTTCTTTTTTACAATTTACTGGAAAAATAAATAAAGGTATAAGGAATACGATGCTAAAAGAACAGCATATGTTTATGGCTTTTAATAATGGTATTGCAGCTACAGCAGAAGAAGTAACAATAATAAATTTACCAGATAATCAAGGAAAGGCAATAGGTAAAGTGAAAGATTTTCAAATTGTTAATGGTGGTCAAACAACAGCATCCATTTATCATACATGGAAAAAGGATAAAATAGACATTAGCAATGTTTTTGTTCCTGTAAAATTAACAATTGTAAAAAATAGAGAAAATTTTTCCGAAATAGTGGGGCGTATAGCAGAATATGCAAATACACAAAATAGAGTCTCAGCTTCAGATTTAAGTTCTAATAGAGAAAATCATGTATTAATAGAAAAGCTTTCAAGAACTATTTGGGCACCACCTGTTTCTGGTGAGTCTTACCAAACCAGATGGTTTTTTGAACGCTCTAGAGGTCAATTCAGAAATGAAAGGGTTCGCAATGGTATTACTCCTTCAAAGAGAAAACAATTTGATAAACAAAACCCAAGGAGTCAAATGTTTACAAAAGAGAAACTGGCTAAGTTTATTAATACATATGAAGAATCCTATCATGGTAAAAAACTTGTAATTGGTCCACATATAGTAGTAAGAGGTAGTCAAAAAAACTATGCGCAATTTTTAAATTATAATTTTGATAAAAAACCAGATAATATATGGTTTGAAGACGCGATTGCCAAAGCTATACTTTTTTCAACCTGTGAAAAAGTGTACGGAGTGAAACCTAATGCTATTGGTGACATGCGTTATATAATAGTACCATATGCAATAGCGTGGTTGGGCTTTAAATTAGAGTATAAAATTGATTTATATAAAATTTGGAAACAGCAGACTCTGAGTAATACTTTGAAAGCTAAGCTTCACGAAATAATGTCTAAGATAGAAGCTTTCATTAAATCTGAAGCTCCTGGCTCGTTGTATGGTGAATGGGCAAAAAAAGAAGATTGCTGGAATGCTGTTAAAAGTCAAAATTTTAATATCAATTTAGATGTATTGAGTGAAGACCTTGAAAATGAGGAGTCTGAAAAACGCAAAACGTTGTCAGAAGATGATACCGTTCAAGCTGAATTAGAAGCTTCTTTAAATCGATTAAAGTCAGTTCATTATAAAACTTGGAAAAAGATAGAAAACTGGGGCAGGGAGACAGGTAAACTTAGTCAATATCAGTTAGATGTAGCTTATACTTTAAATAGTAAAATTCGTAATAACAGAAATATTACCAGTATTGAAAGAAAACAAGGTGAGTCAATTCTAAATCTAATAGTAGAAGAAAATCCTGAATTATTCTTTGATATGGATGACTACTTCAATGAAGAAAAAAAACTTAAAGAATCCGAAAATGATATTACAATCGAATTAGTAAAGAGAATTATTGAATGGGACAGAACTAGAAGGAAGCTTGATAATTACAAAATTAAGTTTATGATAGATTTAATTGAAGGTAGAAAATCATTAACCGATAGAAACAAATATCTTGTGAGTTTAAACTTAAAAACGATTAAAAAATATGGTTTTAGGTAGTTTTATATCAACCATAATCGATATTGACACTTTCCCACAAAGTGTGTAAGTTAAAAATTACAGGATTAAATTTTTCATAGTTTAATCCTGTTTTCAAATATAGCCAAAAATTGGTTAAGAATGATACCCCAATTTCTAATAGGCAATGTCCATTTTTTTGTTGATTCTCTCAAAGCTAAAAATACGGATTTAATTACAGCATCATCTGTTGGATATGAGAGTTTGTTTTTAGTGTATTTTCTAATTTTCCCATTTAAGTTTTCTATCAAATTTGTGGTATAAATAATGGTTCTGATTTCTAATGGGAAATCGAAGAAAACAGTGAGTTCATCCCAATTGTTTTCCCATGATTTAATGGCATAAGAATATTTGGATTCCCATTTTTCTTTAAAGTCTTCTAAGGCTGCTTTTGCTGCTTCTTTTGTAGGAGCTGTATAGATTTGCTTCATATCTCTTGTAAAGGCTTTTTTATCTTTCCAGACTACATATTTACAAGAGTTTCTGATTTGATGAACCACACATATTTGTGTTACTGAATTGGAAAAAATAGTTTTAATGGTGTCTGTAAATCCGTTTAAATTATCAGTTGCTGTAATTAAAATGTCTTGTGTTCCTCTGGCTTTTATGTCGGTTAAAACGCTCATCCAAAAAGAGGAAGATTCGTTTTTTCCTAACCAAAGTCCTAAAACTTCTTTTTTACCATCTACTCTAAGACCAACAGCAATGTAAATTGTTTTATTGATGACTTTGGAGTTTTCACGAACCTTAAAAACGATGCCATCCATCCATACAATCAGATAAGTAGCTTCTAAAGGTCTATTTTTCCAAGCAATAATGTCAGCTGTAATTTTATCTGTGATTCTAGAAATGGCTGAACTAGAGATGTTAAAATTATACAATTCCCGTATTTGTTCTTCAATATCTGTAGTACTCATTCCTTTGGCATATAAAGAAATAATCAGGTTTTCAACTCCATCTGCAGTACTTTCTCGCTTTTTAATAAGCATTGGATTGAAAGTAGCATCGCGATCTCTTGGAACTTTTATTTTATACCATTTAAACATTGAAACTACTGTAAAAGGGTTTTAGATAAATTTCATAACCAGTTATGGACTTAATCGTATTCTGACTCATATCATTAACAAGTTGTTCAATTTTTGATTCAAGTATATCTAAAGTGTCATAGATTTTCATAGCGATTTTGCTTTTTAGATATTGCCATATTTTTTCAGCAGGGTTTAGTTCTGGGCAGTATGGTGGGATTGGCAATAAGATAATATTATCAGGTAGTTTTATACCAAAATGAATATTTTTTTAGACTAATATTTGGTTTTAATTATTATTTTTCGTAAATTAGACTATTAATTAATTCATTATAAAAAGATGGCATTACCAAAACAAATTATAGTAAAAGAGAGTATTAAAGAATTAAAATCATTACAAAAAAAGAGCAAAGCTTTATTTATTCCACGACTTAGAATGCTACAAGTCATTAAAGAACATAAAGAGCCACTATCTAAAAACGCTTTAGCTAAATTAGTTGGGGTAAATCATAACAGTATTCAAAGATGGCGAACAATGTATCTTAATGGTGGTTTAAAAGGATTACTTGCTCATAAGACCACAGCCTCTGCTCCCTTTATGTTTACCAAGCAAGAACGAGAGAAAATTTATGCTAAGCTAAGTGATCCCAAATCAGGTATTCGCGGTTATAAAGAATTGTTGATTTGGGTAGAAGAAGAATTTGGAAAAACAGTGAAATATAATAGTCTTATGGTATTCTGTCGTAATCAATTTGGTACCAAGATAAAAGTAGCTCGTAAATCACACATCAAAAAGGATGCTAAAGCTGTGGATGCTTTTAAAAAAACTTTGGTCGTATCTGCCAACAAGCCGTAAAAGAAAAACGAGATTCTTACAAAAGCATCCATCTTTATTTTCAAGATGAGAGTCGTTTTGGGATGTTTACCAAAAATGGGCGCGCTTTAACAGTGAAAGGCGTTAAGCCAATTTGCCCTTTTCAACAGGTGTTTAAATCGACCTATCTCTTTGGTGCATTTTCTCCAATTACTGGAGATAAGTTTTTACTGGAATACCCAAACTGTAATGCCGATATTTTTGAGTTGTTTTTGAATGAATTATCCAAAGAAAATCCAACCGAACTTAAAGTCATGGTAGTGGACAATGCGGCTTTTCATAAGGCTAAGAAAATTAAAATTCCTGATAATATCGTCTTAATATTTCAACCTCCATACTCTCCAGAAGTAAACCCTGCAGAACAAATATGGGCTTGGTATAAAAGAGCCTTTACAAACAGAATCTATAAATCAATACCACAAATTGTAGATTTTATCTCCAATAAGTCCGAAAATCTTACTAAAGAATTAGTCAAATCAATTACAAGACAAGAGTATATTTTTTCTAATTATTGGACTTTTTAAATATTCATTTTGGTATAATAGCAGTGGCAACAGTTCCTGCAACAGTCATGTAGGTTGCAATGGTTACAATAGTTGCAGGTATTGCAACAGGTGCTGCAATAATAGCTCCTCCTGTAGAAGCTAATACAATACCAATATTTCTTAAGAGTCTAAAAAATTTAGGAGTTGGTTTTTGATAACGATCTATAATTTTCATAATTCTGTGATTTAATCGTTAATGTTATTTTTTCTTTTCGGTTTTGTGCTTGATAGACTAAAGACATTAATTTCTGCATTGTATCTCTGGAATAGATGCCTTTTCCAATACCTGTTAAATAAGTTACAGGAGCAATACAACCTCTAAGTTCTGTTTTTGCATGATTTGCAGAATGAATTAAAATCAGAGTTCTCTGGTTCACATTTTCCAAAACCAAATGATTTTTAAACTTTTCTGAAAAACGTACTTTCAAAATATATCTTCCCTCAGGTATACACGATTTGTTTTTTAGATTATCAATCCAGGGCAATTCAATAGTAAACCCTAAAAACTTACCGTTAACAAAGAGGACACCATTGGTGCCCTCTTTAAAATAACTTCTTTCAATAGTTAATTCCATTTTATGGAGTATCAACAATTACAACAGACAAAGCATTATAAGCACCATTTTTAAGGGCATACATTTCTCCATTTACCTCTTGATAAAACTCTACACCTAAAACCTGTACTACTGGTAATGTAGAATTAGCTGTAATTGTAGCAGATAATGCAATAGCTGCTGTATTTGCAGCAGTATAAGGCAAAATTGCTGTTTCATCGTTTTCAAATGTTGAGGTTTCATTCACGAAATCCAATTCAGCAATACCCATAACCAATTTGAAATGCGTTGTTCCTGCAGGAGCTGCAATTCTAATCACTGGAGAAAAAGCAACCAAATCTAAAGTTGCTTCACCAGTAAGTCGGTCAAAAGCTTTCGTAAACGGAGCGAATAAAGTTGCTCCCAACTTTCCATTCAAATTGAATTCAAAACCTTCTAAAAGTCCTAAATCTCCATCTTGCAAGGTTCTTAAACCTCTTTCGTTAACAACATCCGTTTTGGTAACAGCGACCAAAGTTTTGGTTAGCCTAGAAACGACTCTTTTATCCTTTGCATTTTGTAAAAGCAAACGAATTGCGTTTCTTAATACCTTGCCACCTTTTCCAGCGCGTCCAAATTCAGAACCATTTTCACGTGTTCTTTGAAACGCAGGGTCATTCTGGATTCTGTTTTTGTCAACACCGCCTTTTTCACGAGCCAAATGTCCGTCAGTTGTTTTGTAAAAAGAAATACCTCCGATAGTTCCTTTTAATTTGATAATACCTGTTTGTTTTGCCATAATTTTAAAGTGTTTAAATTTAGTATGTTAACAAAAAACATTACTTTTAAAGTGAAAAACAAAAATTAGGTGGCAAACAATCCTATTCAAGTTATTTGTGCCGATAAAGTATGTTAACACTATACATAAAGCATAGATAGAGTATTAAATATTATGAAATTAGTAAGATCCTGCATATATCCAAAAGACATACAATGTATCACAGGTAGAAGTGAACGTTATGGTAGAAAGCTTATAAATATAATGAAAGAACATTATGGTAAGCAGTCACATCAATTTATTACTAAACAAGAATTTTCTGAATATAGTGGTATTAACCAGGAGATAGTAGAGGAGTATTTGATGCAGGTTTCCTAAATAACGATTTTATTAGCACCCTATTTAGCGCCCTAAAAACAAAAAAACCTGTAAACAAAAGGCTTACAGGGTTAATTTGTGGTACCTCCAGGAATCGAACCAGGGACACAAGGATTTTCAGTCCTTTGCTCTACCAACTGAGCTAAGGTACCATTGTCTTAGCGGATGCAAATATAAAATGTTTTTTTACATCTACTAAAGAAAATTTAAAAAATTTCTGTTGTATTTTTGACTTTTATCTAAATTCGTTAAATGAATCTTACAATTGATATCGGAAATACTAGAGTTAAAACTGCTGTTTTTGAGCAAAATAACATCGTAGAAACCTTTTTTTTTGATAAGAAAAAAATAATTTCAGAAATTCAAAAAATTCTAAAAAAACATTCAATTTCTAACGGAATAATATCGAATGTTGCCACACTTTCAGAAAAAAAGACAAAAAAACTACAAGAAATTTTTAATTTTCAAGTGGTTTCTTCTAAGATAAAAGTTCCTTTTATTAATTTATACAAAACACCTCTAACCTTAGGTGTCGATAGAATTGCTTTAGTTTCTGGAGCTGTAAAACAATTTCCAAATAAAAACGTTTTAATTATTGATGCAGGAACTTGTATTACATTTGACTTCGTGAATGAAAAATCGGAATATTTAGGAGGCGCAATTTCGCCAGGAATTTATTTAAGATACAAAGCTTTGCATAGTTTTACAGCGAATTTACCTTTAATTAATACCTTTGAAATAGAAAATTTTATAGGGAAAGACACAAAAGAAAGTATTATTTCTGGAGTTTTAAACGGTGTTGTAAAAGAGATTGATGGCGTTATCGCAGATTATAATAATAAATATATGGATTTAACAGTACTTTTAACAGGAGGAGACACAAATTTCTTGTCAAAACAATTAAAAAGTAGCATATTTGCCACTCAAAATTTGCTCCTTCAAGGACTAAATGAAATATTGATATTTAACGGATACAAATGATTAGAAAGATTTTAGTAGTATTTTTACTCATAACTTCTACAACTTTATTGGCACAAAAAACAAGTTCTTCTCCATATTCTTTCTTTGGAATAGGAGACGAGTTTAGCCCAAAAACCGTGGAGCAGAATAGTATGGGAGGTATAGGAGTAGCTTATAACCATTACAAATATTTAAACTTTACAAACCCAGCTGCAAATGCTTATTTAAGATATACCACATATGCTTTTGGTGTTTTAAACAACGATTTAACGATAAAAAGTAATGGAGAAAAACAAAAATCTACAGCTACAAGTTTAAGTTATATTGCTTTAGGGTTTCCTATAGGTAGAAATGCTGGTTTTTCTTTAGGTTTACAGCCAGTATCTTCGGTTGGATATTCTTTAGTAAATAACTCGTTAGACAACCTAACAGGAAATATACAAGCCGCTACATTTTACGAAGGTGATGGTGGTGTGAATAGAATTTATGGAAGTTTTGGAATGCGAATTTTTAAAGATTTTTCTGTCGGAATCGAAGCAGATTATCGTTTTGGAAGTATAGAAAACAGCATCACAAACCAAATTGTAAATGTAAGTTTGGCCACAAAATATAAAGAAGACAATACGATAAGAGGAGGTTCTGTTACATTGGGTACTCAATATCAAAAAATATTAAAAAAGAATTTGTACTTAAACGCAGGTGCCACTTTTAAATTAGGAAACGACTTAAGAGTTTCTGGAAACGAATATTTGTATTCTCTTACCAGAGGTGCCAATGGTGGCGATATTCCAAGAGACACGCTATTTAGTGAAAGTCTAAGTGGAAAATACAAAATGCCTTTAAAAAGTATTTTAGGGGTTGGTTTCGGGAAATTTGATAAATGGTATGTTGGTTTAGAATACGAAAACCAAGACGCAATACAAGTTTTAGGAACACTTTCTAACACAAATGCAGCTTACAGATATGAAGATTCGAATAGCTTCTCTTTAGGAGGTTACTATTTGCCAAAAATAAATTCGATCTCAAGTTATTGGGATAGAGTTACTTATAGAGCAGGTGTTCGGTTCGAAAAAACAGGATTATCTGTAGATGGTTCTGGTACGAACTCGAATTTTACAACAATTAACGACTTTGGCATGTCTTTTGGTTTAGGTTTACCACTAAAGCAACTTTCTAATGTTAATTTGGGTGTCGAATTTGGTAAAAGAGGTACTACAGCTAACAATTTAATTCAAGAGAATTATGTAAACTTTAGGTTGAGTTTATCACTATCTGAAAGTTGGTTCGTAAAGAGAAAAATTGATTAATTATTTAAAACTATTAAAATGAAGAAAATTACGTTTTTATTAGCAGCAATGTTGCTCTTGAACACTGTAAAAACAAATGCTCAGGATGCAAAAATGGAATGTACAAAAAAATACAATCTATTTTTAGGTGACTTCAAATCTAAGAAATATGACGATGCATATGTAAACTGGATAAAATTAATGGACGAGTGTAAAGATTTGTCTGTAAATATTTATAAGTATGGATCGATTTTGGCAGAAGATGTTAGAAAAGATCCAGCATTAGCAAAAAGAGTTTACGAACAACGTTTACAGTATTTCCCTAATGAAAATCCTGCAAAAGTACATAGCGATTATGCAACGTATTTGTCAGAGAACAAGTTAGCTTCAGAAGCAGAAGTTTTTGCGCTTCTAGAAAAAGCATATGCAATGGATCCTACAAAAATGGGCGTTAAGAATTTGTATTTATATTTTCAAGGAGTTACCGATAGAAATAAAGACACAAACCCACAAAAAGTGTTCGATACTTACGATGATGTAATTGAAAATGTAAACTTAAAACTCGAAGCTTATGCTGCTAAGTTAAAAGAACTATCTAAAGATACGATTGCTAATAAGAAAAGAATATACGCTTATTCTGTGAATTCTAGAGCTTTAGGTCAAGTAGAAGGTGGTTTAGATCATATTATTGAAGAATTATCTACTTGCGAAAGATTAGTTCCTTTATATACAAGAAACTTTGATGAAAATAAAGCAAATCCTACTTGGTTAAAAAGAGCAGTATCAAGAATGTTTAGCAAAGGCTGTCAAGCAGACCCTTTTTATGCAAAATTAGTAAGAGCTTATGCAGAAGCATCACCATCACCAGAAGCTTATGCTTTCTTAGCAAACGTTTTAGAAGATAATGGCGATGAAGCTGGAGCAGTAGCAATGAGAGAAAAATCTTTTAATTTAGAAACAGATCCTTTAAAAAAGGCGAAGTATAAATTAAAGTTTGCACAAGCAGCTAAAGATAGAGGTCAGTTAAGCAAAGCAAGAAGTTTGGCAAGAGAGGCATTGTCTTTCAATCCTAATTTTGGGAAAGCATATTTATTTATTGCAAGTTTATATACTTCTAGCGTTAACAATTGTGGTAGCAACGAGTTCGAAAAAAGAATGGTATATGTTGCTGCTTTAAATAAGGCAAGAAGAGCTGCAGCTGTAGATCCAAGTATCTCTTCTGCTGCAGGAAAATATATAAGAAATTATGCGGCAAACTCACCTAACCAGTCTGTAATTTTTACAGCAGGTGCAACTCCAGGAGGTAAATACACCATTAAATGTTGGATTGGAGAAACAGTTACAATACCAAAGAAATAGTTTTGTGAAAAACGACCAACAAATAGTATTAAAAAGCATTACTGTATTCGTTTTTACAGTAATGCTTTTTTCTTGTTCTAACTCGACAGAAGAAGTTCGTAATTTCTTAGAAGAGAAAAACCTTCCAATTGGCAAAGCAAAAGATGCCTATCATGTTTATAAAGATTCTGGAAGAATTACCTCGAAATTAATAACACCTTTGTTGTTAGATTTTAGCAATCGAAAAAAACATCCATACAACGAGTTTCCAAAAGGAATAAAAATTATTAACTTTGAAAACAAAGGAAAAGATTCGATAACGGTTATTGGAGATTATGCTTTAACTTATTCGAAAACCGAAATTTCAGAAATAGAAGGAAATGTTGTCGTTATAAACCATTCAGATAACTCGAGATTAGAAACAGACCAGCTTTTTTGGGACCAAAAAACAAAATATTTTGTTTCTGAAGCGCCTTTTACACTGTATCAAGCTAGAGATACAGTTGTTGGAGTTGGGTTTGAGTGTAAAGAAGATTTAACCAAACACATGGCTAAAAAAACAACAGGAAGATTAGAAACAAAAGAATAATATTATGAACAGACTTTGGAAATTTTTTCAGTATGGCTATTTAATGGTCGCTTTTATTTGCCTAGTAGAAACATATATGCAGTGGAATATAAATAGAGATAGAGCTTACTTGTTTCTTGGTTTTGCTATTTTTATTATTTTAGTATTTTTCTTTAAAAGGCACTTTAGAAAAAAAGTAGAAAGAAGAAACAATCAAAACAACTCACAATAGTTTATAAGTTTCTTAATGGAAATAGAGCTTATCATTATTTTCTTATCCGTCATTCTTTCCGCATTTTTTTCGGGAATGGAAATCGCGTTTGTTTCCGCCAATAAACTACATATAGAATTAGAAAAGAAAAGAGAAGGTTTTGTACCTAAAATTTTAAATAAAATTACCCAAAAATCTTCAAAATTTATTACCACAATGTTAGTGGGTAATAATATTTCTTTGGTGGTTTATAGCTATTACATGGGCTCTTTTTTAATAAGAATTCTTCCTATAGAGGGGTATAACGAGTTTACAATTTTATTAATACAAACCATTATTTCTACAATTGTAATCTTAATTACAGCAGAGTTTTTACCAAAAGCAATTTTTAGAGTTTATGCAAACGAAGTATTAAAGATATTTGCAGTTCCTGCTTATATATTCTATATTTTATTTCATTACTTCTCAGAATTTATTACCATCATCTCCGACTTTTTATTGCGTGTTTTCTTTAAAACAAATCCAGACGAACAACAAACCGAATTTAGTAAAGAAGAATTAGGAAATTACATTACAGAACAATTAGAAACGGGTGCAGAAGACGAAGAAATGGATTCCGAAATTCAAATTTTCCAAAATGCATTAGAATTTCACAATGTAAAAGCAAGAGAAGTTATGGTGCCAAGAACCGAAATGATTGCTGTAGAAATTCACGAAAAAGTTTCGAACCTAAAAAAAATGTTTATAGAAACAGGTTTGTCTAAAATATTAGTTTACAAAACGTCTATGGACGATGTTATTGGATATGTAAACGCATTCGAACTCTTTAAAAGGCCAAAAACCATAAAATCGATTTTGCTTCCTGTAGAATTTGCGCCAGAATCTATGATGATTAATAACATTTTAAGTAATTTAATAAAAAAACGCAAAAGCGTTGCAATTGTTGTAGATGAATATGGTGGAACCTCTGGAATGATAACAGTAGAAGACATTGTAGAAGAACTCTTTGGAGAAATTGAAGACGAACACGATTCGCAAGAATTTTTAGAAGAAAGAATAAACGAAAATACGTTTAATTTTTCTGCTCGATTAGAAGTAGATTATTTAAATGAAGAATATGGTTTAAACATTCCAAAGTCAGAAGCTTACGAAACTTTAGGAGGATTTATTATTAACCATACAGAAAATATTCCGCAAGAAAACGAAGTAGTTGATATCGAAGGTTTTGAAATTAGAATCTTAAAAACAAGCAGTGCTAAAATCGATGAAGTTTCTCTTAAAATTCAATCGGCAGACGATTAAAAAAAACACGACACAAACTTTCCTTTAAATACCTATTTGTCTTAGCATTAATATGTTTAAAATGGGTTGCAATATTAAAACCCAAATCGTATATTCGCCAACTGAAAATAAATTAAATTAAGTATGGCAATTTTATCAAAAATTAGAGAACGTTCGATGTTCTTAATAATTATTATTGGTTTAGCACTTTTTGCTTTTGTACTAGACCCTTCTACTTTAGGAGACTTTTTTAACTCTAGTAAAGTAAACGAGGTTGGAGAAGTAAATGGCGAAGTAATTTCTAGACAAGAATTTGCAACCGCTTTAGAAGCATATAAGCAACAAACTGGTGGTAGAGCTTCTGAAATGCAAGCAGCAAAATCTGTTTGGGATAACATTGTTAGAAAAAAGATTTATAAAAATCAACTAGAAGAAGCTGGTATTACTGTTGGCGAAGAAGATGTTTGGAACGAAATCATTAGCTCACCTTCTGTGAGCAATAGTCCTCAGTTTCAAAACGAAGCAGGCTTGTTTGACGAAGCAAAATTCAAACAATTTTTAGCAGATACGAAAGAGAATAACGAGCAATTATGGTCTGCTTGGTCTAATTACATGAATCAAATTAAAGACAATGCAGAAACAAATACATACAACAAACTAATAACAGCAGGTTTAGGAGCCTCTTTAAAAGAAGGAGAATACGAGTATATGCTTGAGAATACGAAAATAAATGCTCAATTTGTGTATGTTCCTTACTCTAGTGTTGCAGATAGTTTGGTTAAAATAAAAAAATCTGAAGTTGAAGCATATATTAAAGAACATAAAACGCAATTTCAGGTAGAAGCAACACGCGATATTTCGTACGTAAAGTTCGATATTGTGGCAACTCCAGAAGACGAAGAAGCAATAAAAGCAGATTTAGCGACTTTAATCGAAGACTTTAAAAATACATCAGATAATAAAGAATTCTTAAACGAAAATGGCTCTGAAACTCCTTTAGATTTAAGCTATAAATACAATGTAAACATTAACCAAACTGTTGCAAACGAAATTTTTGCAGGAGATAAAGGAGATGTATTTGGACCTTATAAAGATCAAGGATATTTTAAAATTTCTAAAATTGTTGAAATTTCTAAAATGCCAGATTCAGTAAAAGCAAGCCATATTTTAATTCCTTTTGTAGGGGCCCAAAGAGCAGCGCAAGACATTACAAGAACAGAAGAAGAAGCTAAGAAATTAGCAGACAGCATTCTTACAGTAGTAAAAAGAAGAACCAGTAAATTTGCAGATTTAGCAAAAGAATTTTCTTCAGACAAGTCAAATGCCGAAAAAGGTGGAGCGTTAGATTGGTTTAATTACAATCGAATGACACCTGCTTTTAGAGACTTTTCTTTTACAAATAAAAAAGGCACAATAGATGTTGTAAAAACGCCTTTTGGTTTCCATATTGTAAAAATCGATGAAACTAAAAACGAGCAAAAAGTTTTAAAATTAGCAACATTTAGTAGAAAAATTGTTGCTTCAGAAAAAACGGAAAACGAAATATTCCAAAAAGCAGAACAATTTGCACTGGCAATTTCTAATAATAAAGATTACAAACAAGTTGCAAAAGAGAACAACTACAATTTAAGACCTGCAGTTGGTTTAAAAGTTTTAGATGAAAATGTACCAGGTATTGGTAATCAAAGACAAATTGTTTCTTGGGCATTTGGCAAAGACATAGAAACAGGCGATTTTAAACGTTTCGATTTAGAAGGTAGTCATGTAGTTGCAATTCTAACAGAAAAAATAAAAAAAGGATTAATGCCTGTTGATAAAGCTATAAATAAAGTAAGACCTATTTTACTAAACGAAAAGAAAGCTGCTTTACTTTCAGAAAAATTAAAAGGAGCCGACTTACAAGAAATTGCCAAAGCAAACAATACCACTGTTAGAACTGCAAGTGGCATTAACTTAAAAACACCAACTTTAAGCGGTGTTGGAGCAGAACCCAAAGTTGTAGGCGCAATGTATAATGCAGAATTGAATAAGGTATATAATAATGTAGCAGGAAGCAGAGGAGTGTATGCTTTTAAAGTTATACAAAGAAATTTGCCAACAGCTTTACCAAACTACGATACAAACAGAAAGAAAATTGCTGAAGCTAGAAAAAGACTTACATTTAAGATGTACGAAGCTTTAAAAGAATCTTCTGATATCGAAGATAACAGAGCGAATATGTATGTTTCTAACTAAGAAATAATACTTCTTATAGAGTATCAAAGTATCAAAGAGAAGCTGTCTCGAAAGTATTAAAATTTGTTATTTCGACTGAAATGGAGAAATCTTATTTATTGAATTTCAGATTTATTGAAATTCAATAAATAAGATTTTTCGATAACTTCGTTAGCTACTTTCAATCAAAATATATTTTGATTTTAGGTCAAAATAACAGTTAAATTTACTTTTGTGACAGCCTCTTTTTTTGAGGTTAAATAATTATATCATATCATTTTCTTTTCCAATAATTTCAAATGATGTACATTCAATTTTTAGAAGGTAATGATGGATGCCAAATAACCAGATAAAAAAACCTTTTCGATTGCTCAAAAAGGTTTTCATGTATTTTAATAAGTTTATACCAGTTATTGTTTGAAATTATTGGAAAAGAAATTGATGATTTTTTTTCTTTATATAAAGAAGAAAACGAAAGCATAGCCTTAGCTACGGTTTTTTTTTATTCTGAAATAGAAAGAAAAAAAGCGATTTATTACAATAATTTCAAATGGTAAATGGTATTAGGTGTTATCCGTTCATAGAAATTAAAAACTCTTCATTATTTTTAGAGAATTTTATTTTTTCATTTATAAATTCCATAGCTTCAATAGGGTTCATGTCAGCCAAATATTTACGCAATATCCACATTCTTTGCACATTCTTATCTTCCAATAATAAATCGTCTCTTCTTGTAGAAGATTTAATTAAATCGATTGCTGGGTAAATTCTTCGATTAGAAATGTTTCTATCTAATTGAAGTTCCATATTACCTGTTCCTTTAAATTCTTCGAAGATAACCTCGTCCATTTTAGAACCTGTTTCTGTAAGTGCAGTTGCGATAATGGTTAAAGAACCACCATTTTCTATATTTCTAGCAGCACCAAAGAAACGTTTAGGTTTGTGTAGTGCATTTGCATCAATACCACCAGAAAGTATTTTTCCTGATGCTGGAGCAACTGTATTGTAAGCTCTTGCCAAACGTGTAATCGAGTCTAAAAGAATTACAACATCATGCCCAGATTCTACCAAACGCTTTGCCTTTTCTAAAACAATGTTTGCCACACGTACATGTTTATCTGCAGGCTCATCAAAAGTAGAAGCCACAACTTCTCCGCGAACACTTCTTTGCATGTCTGTAACTTCTTCTGGACGCTCATCAATTAATAAAACAATTTGATATACTTCTGGATGATTTGTAGCAATTGCCTTAGCTACATCTTTTAATAACATGGTTTTACCTGTCTTAGGTTGTGCTACAATCATACCACGTTGTCCTTTTCCTATGGGAGAAAATAAATCGATAATTCTTGTAGATAAAGAACTTCCTCTTTCTGCTAAGTTGAATTTTTCTTGAGGAAATAAAGGGGTTAAATGTTCAAAAGAAACACGATCTCTAACAATATTAGGGTTTAAACCGTTAATTTTTGAAACTCTAATTAATGGAAAATATTTTTCGCCTTCTTTTGGCGGACGAACATTTCCTTTTACAGTATCTCCAGTTTTTAAACCAAATAATTTAATTTGAGATTGCGAAACATAAATATCGTCTGGAGAAGATAAATAGTTATAGTCAGAAGAACGTAAGAAACCATATCCATCTGGCATCATTTCTAAAACTCCTTCACTTTCTATAATTCCATCAAATTCGAAGTCTGGGTCTCTGTACCTGTTACTAGATTTGTTTCCATTACCTCTGTTAGAGTTGTTTTTATCTCTTGTTTGATTGGTGTTTTTATTTTTCTGATTCTGATTCTGATTATTGTTTTTTTGTTGTTTTGGTGGGTGGTTTGGCGTTTTTTTCTCTTGAGAATCATTACTTTTAACAACATTCTCTTTTTTAGCTTCAGTAGTGTTTTCTTTTTTAGCAGCGGCTTTCACTCTTGGTTTCGCTACCTTTTCAGGTTTTTCTTCTACTTTTACTTCAGCATTTTTAACCTCATTGGCTTTGGCTTCTGGAGTTTTTACTTCTGGGCTCTTCGCTTCTGTGTTACGATTATCTGCTTGCGGTCTTTTACTAACTCGTTTTCTTTTCGGTTTTTCAGTTTTTGCTGAATCGTTATTTGTTGGAGTAGCAACCGTTTTCGTAGAAGTAGGGTTTGCAGCTTGTGTATCTAATATTTGATACACTAAATCTAATTTTTTAAGTTGACTTGTTTTTTTTAGTCCAATAGATTTTGCAATTACTTGCAAATCAGCAAGAGTTTTTGCTTTTAGTTCCGAGATTTCGAACATTATGTATATGTTAAGTTAAAATGAATCTTAATTTGTAAATAAGATTTGTATGTTTTTTTTGAATTTGGCTACCTATATAGTACTATAAAATAGCTTTTGTGCGGTTAAATACAGCTACAAATATATGCTTTTTTTTTTAGTTCTCAATTTTCTTTTTAAAAAAGAATGTTCTACTTTTGTGGTATTAGAAATTACGATATGATTCAAAGAATACAAACCATATATTTATTGTTGGCCTCTGCCATTTCTGGCGGACTAATATTTGTATTTGATTTGTGGGAAAATTTAAAAAAAGAAGTTTTTGCATTCGATTTATTAAATTCAGATTCTTTTAGCTTAAAAGTTATTCCTATATTGTTTCTAATTTCAGCTATCTTAACTTTTGTAGCTATTTTCTTATATAAAAATAGAAAATTACAATTTGTAATAGGTCGCTTAGCAATTTTGATAAATCTTATTTTATTAGGATTATCGATTTATTTGTCTCTAAATTTATCTGGAGAAACAGCAGTTTCAGAGAAAGGTATTGGGATGTTTATACCAATTTTAGCTATTTTGCTTATTGTTTTAGCAAATAAAGCGATTAAAAAGGATGAAGATCTTGTAAAATCTGTAGATAGGTTACGATAAAACTAACATCTTAGTTATATTTAGTGCGAAAAAAAAACCGAGAAAAATTTCTCGGTTTTTTTATTTATAAGAATTTTTACGCATTTTCCCATCAGTAAAATTTTAAAAATGTAAATTTAGGATTTTAAAAACTGAAAAAAACACCATTTTTAAATATCTGATTATCAATATTTTAAAAACCTACCATCCCTGAGCTCAGGGATGGGTATCCCTGAGCTCAGGGATGCAAAAAATATACGGTCTTCAGGGATTGTTTGGTATGTAATAGAAAGTTAAATTTGTAAAGTAAAATGAATAAAAAGATAAGCGTTCATATAGCAGACGATCATAAAATATTAATTGAAGGTCTTATAGCTGTAATAAAAACCGAAAAAAAGTTTTTAATTAAAGGATATTCTTTAACAGGAAAACAAGTAGTAGATTGGTTCGATAAGAAAGGGAATGAAGCAGATGTGTTAGTTTTAGACATTACAATGCCAGAATTAGATGGTTTTGAAGTTCTAAAATATTTTAAAGAGCAAAACATAGACGTAAAAGTAATTGTTTTATCGAGTTACGACGATATTAAAATTGTAGATGAAGTGTTAAAATTAGGTGCAAGCGGTTATATTTCTAAAGGAAATGCTGGCGGACATATTATTCAAGCAATCAAAAAAGTGGCAGATGGAGAGCAATATTTTAGCGACGATATACAAAGTTTGCTTTTACAAAAAATTACAGGAGGAAAGCCTCCAACAGGAGATGCACCAGAAGATTTTTTATTCGAAAAATTAACAGAAAAAGAAATAAAAGTATTAAGATTAGTAACCTTAGAATATAGCACTAGTGAAATCGCAAGCCAATTAAACCTTAGCCATCACACAGTAGAAACACATAGAAGAAAATTATTAAAAAAATTAAATGTAAAATCATCAGTAGGATTAGCAATGTATGCAGTAAAATTTAAAGTAGTATAAAATCTACCTCCCCCAATTTTTTAAGTTAAAAATAAAATTTCCCCCTAAATAACTTAAAAGCAATTTCCCCCAATACTACATACTAAATACATTGCTTTTCCTTTTTTAATTACAAACAAGTTCAAACAAAAAAGAATTTAACCTTAACTTAAAATTTTATTATTATTATGAAAACTCTAAAACTATTTGCTTTCGTATTAGCAGCAACATTTGTATTTACTTCTTGCTCTAATAACGAGAATTTATTACCAGAACCTCAACCTAAAAGCCTTTTAAAATCTTTTAAAATTCAAAGAGATGCAAAAGGAGCTTACTCTGTAGATTACGACTTATCTAACAATGTAAGAACAGAAAAAATTGTAAACGATAAGAAAAACTCTAGTAAAGTTTATTTGTATTCTTCAGATGAAGGAATAAGCAGAAAAGAATCGCAAGATTTACTTGTAGCAGGAAACGAGTTAAAAGTAGGTTTCGTAGATACAAACACAAACAATAACCCTTACGTTTTAATTGAAGACGATAATATTTCTTTTGCAAAAGGAAAAAATGCAGAAATGTTGTTAGAATATAGTGTTGCTTCAAACGAAGATGGTACATTTTCTTTAGATTTTAAAGTAAACAATAATGTAACTGTAGATTTTGTTTATAACGAAAGCGAAGAAGTTTATGAAGTGCATTTAGAGGCAGGCAAAGCGTCAAGCAAAGCTTATAATAGAACATTAACTAAAGAAGAAGGAAAAGTTTTAAGAATTGATTTTGTAAACCATAACCCATCTAATTTTTCAGCTAGAGGAATTGAAGAAACAATTAGAAAAAAACCTAGAGTTTCTGTTGGTAATGGAGAGAGTGTAGAAAATGTTGCTGCATAATATAAAATAACAAAAGAACGGAATAATTGAAAAAGAAAAAAAAACTAATAATTTACATTATTTGTATTTTATTTAGTTGCAATCAACTAAAAGCTATCCCTAATAGCTTGGATTACACTGAAGATGTTTTAATGCTAGAAACATCTTCGGTTTTTCTTGTTATACAAGATTCTGTTTTCCAAAAAGCATACAAAGAGGTTTTTGAATTATATAAAGAAGGTAAGTTTGTAGATGCATTAAAAAAAGGATTGATTTTATATGATTTAGAAAAAAAGAGTGAGAACAACATAAATCTATTATCAATTACATCACTAATAGCAGATATATATGATAAAACGAATAACCACGACAGGTCACTTGAGTACTATAGAGAGTGTTTAGAAATACTCAAAAAGAAAGAATTCTTAGATTTTGGAAAGAGTGCTGCAGATAAAAATTTTAAAATTAATAATTATGCAAAAATTTATCTAAGAATAGGAACTTCTTATTATAATAAATCTCAAAAAGATAGTGCCAAATATTATTACAATAAACTAGAGAAATTCCCTAGTGTAAATGTAGAAATAAAAAACTATAAAGCAGTAGCATTCGGTAATTTAGCAGGGTTATACGAATTAGATTCTTCGTATGAAAAAGCAATTAAATATGCGAATAAATCTATTGAAATCAATAGAGATATTAAAAATAATTTAAGACAATCTACGGTTTTGAACAATTTAGGTAATATTTATTTAGCACAAGGAAATTTTGAAGAAGCAAAAAAAACATATTTAGAAGGCATTAATCTAATTAAGAATGATAATAGTCAGACATCGGTAAGACAAAAAGCCGATTTATACTACAATTTGGCTTGGGCAATGCGTAATTTAAAAGACTATAAAGCATATGATTTTCAAGAAATGTCTTATGAAATAGAAGATGGAATTCGAGATAAGAATTATAGAAGAATGATAGAAAAAATTTCTATGCAATACGACATCAATACAGTAAAAAGAGAAGCCGAAAGCAAGCGAGAGAAAGATCAAATTACTTTTTGGTTGTATGCTGCTATTAGTTTTCTAATTATTTTATCGCTTTTATATTGGTTAAATTTTTACAAATTAAAACAAAAAAATTTAAGTTTAAAACTATCTCAAACACAACTTATTCAAAACCAAAATATAGAAAAAATTAAGTCAGAATCGCAAGCAAGAATTTTAAATGCAACCATAGATGGTAAAGAAACCGAAAGAAAGGAAATTGCAGAAACATTACACGATAGCGTAAGCGCATTGCTGTCTTCTGCAAATTTGCATTTAATGGCAACAAAATCTAATTTTAAAGGAAAAGTGCCTACAGAAATAGATAAAACACAGCAAATTATCACAGAAGCTTCAGAGAAAATTAGAGATTTATCGCACACATTGGTTTCGTCTGTATTGCTTAAATTCGGGTTAAATTATGCCGTAAAAGATTTGGCAAGTAAATACTCGAACTCTCAATTAAACATCGAAACAGACATTCAGTCGCTTCGTAGATATCATCAAAACTTCGAGATAAAAGTATATAATATCATCCAAGAATTTTTAAATAATATATTAAAACATAGCAAAGCCAAAAATGCTATGATTAAAATGTATGAAGAAAATAACAAAATTTGCGTTGAAATATCTGATGATGGTATTGGTTTCGACAAAACAATTATCTCAACAAAAGACGGTTTAGGCATCAATCAAATAGAAGCTAGAATTCTAATGATGAAAGGGTACCTAGAGATTAATTCTACGGTAAACAATGGAACAGAAATTAGAGTTCAATTGCCCATTGTAGAAAAAGAAACCGCTAACCACGAGTAGCTAATTCTATAATTTCTAAATCTTTTATTTCGCCTTTGTCTAAATTAAATCGCAACATTGTTCTAATTTTATGAAAACCATGGTTTCCTGCAGCACCCGGGTTTAAATGTAATAAGTTTAGTTGTTTGTCGAACTGAACTTTTAAAATATGAGAATGTCCAGAAATAAAAATTTTTGGTGGATTTGCTTTAATTTCTTCTCGAATTCGCGGGTTATATTTATTAGGGTAACCCCCAATATGAGTCATCCAAACAGCAACATTTTCAACACTAAACTTAGCATCTAAAGTAAACTCGACTCTTGCTTCATTACCATCTATATTGCCAAAAACAGCGCGTAAAGGCTTTATTTTCTTAATAGTATCTGTAACTTTTAAATCTCCAATATCTCCTGCATGCCAAACTTCGTCTGCCAATTTTACAAATTTTAAAATTTGGTTGTCGATAAAACTATGTGTGTCTGAAAGTAATAATATTTTTTTCATTAAAAATAAAAAGAAAAATTTTAAGATTTCTTAGAGTTTCAAAAGTAAGCATAACAAAATAAATTCCGTAATTTTGGTATCTTCTAAAAATAATTTTCTTGAGGTATTTTATAGAACTTTCATATAATGGAAAAAACTATCATGGTTGGCAGGTTCAACCAGACGTAGTTTCTGTACAAGAAAAATTAAATGATGCAGTAAGTACTGTTTTGCAAGAAAAAATAGAAGTTGTTGGGGCTGGTAGAACCGATACTGGAGTGCATGCATCGCAAATGTTTGCCCATTTAGATGTTTCAAAAAAAATTGAAGGAGATATTGTTCACAAACTCAACTCTATTTTGCCAAGTGATATTGTTGTTTACCAAGTTTTTTCGGTAGATGATAAAAAACATGCAAGATTCGATGCAAAAAGCAGAAGCTACGAATACCGTATTTGGTTAGGAAGAAATCCGTTTTTACTAGATTTTTCTTGGCAAATTTATTCACAGAATTTAAACGTTTCTTTAATGAATGAAGCCGCTAAAATTCTTTTAGAATACGAAAATTTTCAAACGTTTTCGAAAGTAAAAACAGAGGTTTATACGTTTAATTGCGATGTAACAGAAGCTTTTTGGAAACGAGAAGACGCTTTGTTAACTTTTTACATTTCAGCAAACAGGTTTTTAAGAAATATGGTAAGAGCCATTGTTGGTACATTGGTAGATGTGGGTTTAGGTAAAATTACGGTGGCAGAATTTAGAGAAATTATAGAAAGTAAGAATCGAGGAAAAGCAGGATTGTCAGTTCCTGCAAAAGGTTTATTTTTAACAAAAATAAAATATTAAGTTTTGGCAGATAAAACAGGAAATGCTTTCGATATGCAAATCTTTTTAAGATTAATGAGCTTTGCAAAAAGATACAAGCTTAATTTCTTTATAGCAGCAAGTTCCACCATATTGTTGGCAATTGTTGCACTTTTAAATCCGTATCTTTTAAAGAAAACAGTAGATTTTTATATTGTAGATAAAGACACACAAGGTCTTGTTAACAATGTATTATTAATGCTGGGCATTCTTGTATTGGAGGTTTTGTTGCGATTTACATTTATATATTTTGCAAATTGGGTAGGCCAACATATTATTAGAGATATTAGAGCAAAAACATTTCGGCATATTTTACAATTTAGAATGTCTTATTTCGATACAAATTCTGTTGGAAAATTAGTAACAAGAGTAGTTTCGGATATCGAAACGATAGCCGCTTTTTTTAGCAGTGGCGTTTTTACGATTGTTAGTGATGTTTTACAAATGTTCGCAATTACCATTTTAATGTTTGTTTTAAATTGGAAATTGGCACTTATTGCAATTGCGGTACTTCCTATTTTAGTTTATGCTACAAAAGTTTTTCAAGTTGCTATAAAAGCAACATTCCAAGAAGTAAGAAACCAAGTAGCCAATTTAAACGGTTTTGTACAAGAGCGAGTTACAGGAATGAAAATCGTACAACTTTTTAATAGAGAAAACATCGAGTATAAGAATTTTAAAGACATTAATAACAAACATAAAGAAGCATATATAAAAACAATTTGGTATTTTTCAATCTTTTTTCCGATAGCAGAAATTTTATCTTCTATTGGAATTGGCTTAATCGTTTGGTTTGGTAGTAAACAAATTATTGGTGGAGCTGTGCCTGGCCCCGGAACTGTAATGGCTTTTGTACAAATGGCACAAATGTTATTTCGTCCTTTAAGACAAATTGCAGATAAATTTAACCAACTTCAAATGGGAATTGTCTCTGGAGAAAGAGTTTTTAAGGTTTTAGATACAAACAGCTCAATTACTAAAAACGGAACCATCACTGCTAAAAATTTAGAAGGAAATATTTCCTTTAAAAATGTACGGTTTAGTTACATTAAAGACGAAGAAGTTTTAAAAGGGATTTCTTTTGAAGTAAAAAGCGGACAAACAATTGCAATTGTAGGAGCTACAGGCGCAGGAAAATCGACTATAATAAATTTAATAAACCGTTTTTATGAAATTGATAGTGGTGTAATTTCTGTAGATGGAACGTCTATAGACCAATACAAGCTGCAAAGCTTAAGAGATCAAGTAGCAATTGTTTTACAGGATGTTTTCTTGTTTTCGGGATCTATTTTAAATAATATTACCTTGCAAGACGATAGAATTACGTTGCAAGAAGTAGAAAAAGCAGCCAAGCAAATAGGAATTCACGAATTTATTTTAACACTGCCTGGAGGGTACAATTACAAAGTAAAAGAACGTGGAGCAATGTTGTCTTCTGGACAAAGGCAACTAATAGCCTTTTTAAGAGCCTATGTTAGTAAACCAAGTATTTTAATTTTAGATGAAGCCACTTCGTCTGTAGATACGCATGCAGAACAAATGATTCAATATGCAACAGAAACCATTACAAAAGATAGAACTTCCATTGTAATCGCGCACAGATTAGCAACGATTAAGCAAGCCGATAAGATTATTGTAATGGACAAAGGTTTAATTGTCGAAGAAGGTACTCATTCCGAATTATTAGAGAAAGAAAATGGTTACTATAAAAACTTATATGACAAACAGTTTAGTTTAGATGTTGTTTCTTAGCATTAATTTTTTATATTTTGCTGAAGTTTAAATAATTAATTATTATCTGGGTTTTGCATTTTCTTAACTTGTTTTAGCAATACTTTTTTGGGTGTAAAAGGGATGGCTTTCATCATAACTTTTTGAGAGAAAGTAACTCCAGAAATAACGTCTAAATCGCCATTTAACATCGCATCGTAACCGTCTTTTGCGACAGATTTTGCATCTGCAGTATTTTTAAATAAAATTGTTTTGTCCATTCCAGAAGTTTTTCCAAAATCGGTTTCTGTAGCTCCTGGCATTAATGTAGTTACAGTTACATTTGTGTCTGCTAATTCTTCCGCAATTGCATTACTAAAAGAAGTCACGTAAGCTTTTGTAGCAAAATATACAGCTTGCATTGGACCAGCCATTAAACTTGCAGTAGAAGATACATTTAATATTCTACCACTATTTCTTGATACAAAATCTGGTAGAAAAACATGAGTTAATGCAGTTAAGGCAACCACATTTAATTGAATCATGTTAATGTCTTTTTTTAGCTCTCTTTCGTGAAATTTTCCAATACCGCCAAAACCGGCATTGTTTATTAGATAATCGATTTCGATTTTACTATATTTTACAAAGTTGTAGATTTCTTGTGCAGCATTTTTTTCGGTTAAATCTTTCTCGATAACGCTCACATGAATTCCGTATTCTTTTTCTAACTCTTCTTTTAATTGCAGTAATTTGTCTTTACTTCTGGCCACAATTACCAAATTACCACCAGTTTTTGCATGAATTTTTGCAAATTCTTTTCCTATACCACTGCTTGCTCCTGTAATTAATGCTGTTTTTTTCATAAATTTTTATCTTCTCTACAAAAATAATTGATAAGTAAAGTTCCTATTAACTCAAATCCAATAAGATTTAACGATATTAGAATTCTAAATACAAAACATTATTGGGTCTTGTTGCTGTTTCGGAAATAGGAAAATCGTACATGGCAATTTTTTTAAACCCTGCTTTTTTATAAAATTCTAAGGCTCTAAAGTTCTTTATCCAAACATATAACCAAATTCCTTTTTGCAGATTATTTTTTGATAAATTTAAATTATACTGAAATAATTTATTCCCCAAACCCAAACCATAAAACTCTTCTAATAGATACAAACGTTCCATTTTGGTTACATTTGTTTCTTTAATATTTTCGTTTTTTTCATTAAAAACAACTTTCGAAAATCCGGCTAAATTATCATCAACAAAAATTAAATTGTATTGGTAATTTGGGTTCGTAATTTCTTTTAACAACGTTTTTTTGCTAAAACTACGATTTAAATAATTTGTCATAATTTCACTAGGAATGGCCTCTTTGTGGGGTGTCACAAATGCTTTTTTACCCACTAAAGCCAAAGAAGTGATGTCTTTTGGAGTTGCTTTTCTAATTAAGAGCATAAAAAAGAAATCTGTTACAAAAAAGGTGCATTAAAAGTATCTCCTTGGTTGATGTCTCCAGTATCGAAACCTTTTTTAAACCAACGCATTCTTTGTTCAGAGGTTCCATGGGTAAAAGAATCTGGAACAACCCTTCCTGTGGCTTGTTTTTGCAAACGATCGTCTCCAATGGCAAAAGCGGCATTTAAAGCTTCCTCTAAATCTCCTTTTTCCATCATTCTGTTCATTTTTTGAGAGTGATGTGCCCAAACACCCGCTAAAAAATCGGCTTGTAATTCTAACATTACAGAATATTTATTGTATTCGGTTTTACTAACTTGACCACGCATTCTTTGTACTTTACCGCTAATTCCTGTAATATTCTGGATGTGATGCCCAACTTCGTGCGCAATTACGTAGGCCTGCGCAAAATCTCCTGGTGCATTCATTTTAACTTCCATTTCTTCAAAGAAACTTAAATCGATATACAGTTTGTTGTCTGCAGGACAGTAAAAAGGGCCAGTTGCACTAGATGCATTACCACAAGCAGAAGAAACAGATCTAGAGAAAAGAACCAAAACAGGTTCTCTATAATTCGAAAGAATTTTATTCCAAACATCTTCTGTATCGGCCAAAACTGTGGCACTAAATGCTGCTAATTCATTTTCTTTAGGAGTGCCTTTGTAGCTACCAGAATTTACAATTTGGTTGTTTGAGTTTCCTCCACCTGTTAAAAAATGTAAAGGATTTGTACCTGTAAAATACATTAAGGCTGCCACAATTGCCACAATAATAAGTCCTTTTTTTGTGGTAATTAACTTCAATATTAAAGGTATAAGCATGGTGCCTAACCCACCACCAATTCTTCTGCCAGAAGAAGATTGCCCTCTTCGATCTTCTACATTAGAACTCCTTCTTCTGTCTTTCCATTTCATACTAAAAATATTTATTAAATTTAAATGGCTAAATTTAATGTTTTTTTTGAATTGTTTTGAAAACTATTTTTTCACATCAAAAGTATAAGTTGCCAAAATTTTGTTTTTGTACATTAAATGCACATCGTAAAATCCTTTTTATCAAATTGATGTTTTAGCTTAAGTATTTCTTCTTTTAATTCAGTTTTTGGTGTGATTATTTTTTCTTTGGAATTTTTTAAAATTATTAATTGAATTTTAGTTTTATCAATAGGTTTTTGAAGTGGCTTGTTTAGATTGTTAAATTGAGGTTTGAGTTAGTTTATAAGTTTCGTTTGTTTAACATTAATGTTTAAGTATCTGATTATTCAGTATTTTAACTAAATTTGTTTTCTGTAATTAATACATCTTTTTCCATGAAATATTTTCCCTTACTTTTAAGCGTATTTGTTTTTACGTTATGTTCTTGTAAAACAGTTAGTAATATAAGTACAGAGTCACATAATTTTTCTCCTTTTAACGAAGTAGTATTTTATGATGGTTATGCAAAAACGGTAAATAAACCTACACAAAAAGGAGTACAAAGAATAAACAACTCGACTTATGTTACAAAATTAAATACAAAAGATTTAGAGAAAATAAGTAATCGTTTGCAACTAGAAATTAGAGTAAACGCTGCTTGTGATAACTACGATAGAATAGGTAATGTTGCGTTGTTTGTGTTGCCCAAAAATTTAAATTTTGATGTAAAAAAAGCCATTTATAATATAGAAATTGCTCGCTTTATAACACCTTTTATGGATAAAAATGTAGCTCCAAATCTTACTGTTTATAAGTACGATTTAGATAATATTGGTAAATTACTTTCCAATAAAAACATGAATAAAAAGTACGATTTTTGGTTGCAGTTTCATCTTTTTGGCGTGCCTTATGCAGCTCAAAAACAAATTAAAGGATGCAAAGGCAGAATAGATACTTTTATTGGTAGTTTGCAGTTTTCGAGCACTTACGATGCGACTAAAAATAAAACCCAAAAATTACAGTTTAAACCCTTACTAACTTCTTTTCATTTGAACAATTATAAAGGAACAGATGTTGTTGGAAAAACAATAAAAAAAGTAGAGTTTACTTTAGATGAAAAAATGAAAAACGCCAAACTTTATTTAATAACTTCCAACCATGGCGCTAATAGAGGTGGAGAAGAATATATTCGTAGAAATCATATGATTTCTATGGATCATAAAATTGTGTTGGAGTATAAACCTGGAGGAAAATCTTGCGAACCTTTCAGAAAATTAAACACTCAAAGAAATGGAATTTATGGAAAGGAAATTTCTTCTACAGGAGAAAAAAAAGAATGGGAAAGCTGGAATAATTGGTGCCCTGGAGATAAAGTTCCTATTCGTGTAATTGAACTGGGAACTTTAGAAAAAGGAAAACATAGTTTTAAGATTAATGTACCAGAGGCAGAGTTTAAAGACCAAGAAGGGTATGTATTGGTTTCTGCCTATATTCAAAACAAATAAATTTTAAAATAATTTTTTGGTGGTTTATGAAGTGAAATTTTGGTTTAGTACCATTTTTTATTTGTAGTTATAATTGTGTGCATTCTGCATAATACTTACCTCTTTAATGGTTCCATTAAAAACATTTCCATTAGAAATACCAATATAATTAACAGGGCAAAGCATTTGTATATTTTCGCTTCCAATAAGTTTATCGTTTATATACAAACTCGTTTTTCCTTGTTCTCCTACTAATTTTATTTTTACATTTTTATTCAATGGAATTTGATAATCGAAAACAATAACTTGTGGTCTATAAGAGGTTATTGGCGATTTGCCTTCTGTTTGGTTTGCTCTTACGATTGCAATTCCTCGTTTGGTAATGACTTCTTTTTTCTTTTTGAAATCAAACTCTAAGTCAGCATATATCGTTGCCAATTTAGATGAAAAAAGAACGTTATCTTTTGTGCCTTCTTTTGTTTTATAAACCGTTAATTCTAATGTCCAAGGATATTCGATATTTTTAATCTTTTTATTTATTAAAACACTTTGTTTTTTGGCTAAATTAATGCTTCTTTTTTTAGAATAAATTTCCTTTTTTTTAGTAAAATTTCTTTCCAATATAGTTGTCATTGGAATTTTGGTTAACTTTTTAAGTTTATTTTTATAATCTTCAAAAGATAAATCTGATTTTGTTCCCCACATTTTTTCTGAAAAAACTAAAATTGAAGGCGTACTTAATCGTGCAATTTCAGATATCGAAAAACCAGTTGGACCATAATCGTTCCAAATATGCAGTTTGCTTCCTAAAAGTCCAGGGCTGTTTTTAGATAAATTTTGAGAATCTTTATTACTAAAAATTTCAGGAGTCCATCTTTCATAAATAAATTTATTATTTACCCCATAATAAGGCGCACCAGGAACGATGTAAGTGTAAAAATGAGTAGAATTTATAAATTTATAACCACGTTTCGATTTATTTTGAGCGTCGCTTGTTTCCCACATATCTATAATTATATCTTTATCGATTTCTGTATCTCCAGGCATGTGCTCAAAACCAGACCATATTCGAGTTGTTTTATGATTCTTTTTTACGACTTTATTAAAATGATTGATGTACTTTCTAAAAGTTTCTCCAATATGCAATTTTAAAGAATCGTTTTTAATACTATTTATTCTGTATTCGTCGGTTCCTAAATGAAAATCTGGCGCATCGAAATGAGGAATAACTTCTTCTAATATTTTTTCCATAAATGGATACACATCTGGGTTTGTAATATCTAAATATTTAGGAGCTAGCCATTTACTTTTTAAATCTGGCCTTACATTTGTAAAAGCGAGAGAATGTCCTGGAGAATCTATTTCTGGAGTAATGGTAATTCCGTAAGAATGTGCAAAATCTTGCAATTCTCTAATTTCTTTCCACGAATAATGCCCGTCTTTAGCTGTAAGTTCTGGGTACAATTTACTTTCTAAACGATAAGCGCTGTAACCACCCCAAGAATTATCACTTAAGTGTAAGTGGAGTTCCGTCATTTTAACCCAAGCCATTATTCTAATAAAATCTTTTAATTCGTTAAAAGTGACAAATTTTCGAGCAACATCGATCAATAACATTCGCTTTTCGTAATTAGGAAAATCTTCTATAATACCTTTTGGAATTGCGTGTTTATATTTATTTTGACAAACTAATTGTAGTATTGTTCTCGAAGCATAAACA
This sequence comes from Polaribacter batillariae, assembly GCF_017498485.1. Taxonomy (NCBI): domain Bacteria; kingdom Pseudomonadati; phylum Bacteroidota; class Flavobacteriia; order Flavobacteriales; family Flavobacteriaceae; genus Polaribacter; species Polaribacter batillariae. Next base: position 3,050,849 of record NZ_CP071795.1, read on the forward strand.
AGTGCTTTGTAAGAACTTGCTTGTACAATGGTTTTTCGACCGAAAATTATTTTATACGAATCTTTATGTTTGTTTACAGGAGTATATTTTGTGTCAAAGAAAATCGAAAGTGCATTCTTATTATTCGATTTGCGAACTTTTATATTCAAACTTTTAAGTTCGGTTTTAAATCGATTTAAAAAGAGGCTTTCTTTGGATGAGGTTCCTTCACTCCAATTTACAAATACCGAGTTAAATAGAACATCTTTCCCTGAATATTGCCAATTTTGTACAGCAGGTACAACATTTAATCGTTCTTGTGCAAAAATGGTAATTTGAGCAATTATTAAAAGTGAGGTAAGTATTTTTTTCATTTGATTGAAGTGGTAAAAAACGAATGATAATACATTTCTATGTTTCGTTCGCAAATTAAAATAATTTAACCGATTTTGTTTAAAATTATGCATAAAAAAAACCTCCCAGTTTTTACAAGGAGGTTTACAATAGTTAAAGCAACTGTGTCGCTTATTTTATCAAGTCGTAAGAACGTTTAATAAAGTTGGTTAACTCTTCGCCATGTAAAAGGTTTTGAGATAATTTTGCCAAATCAAAAGCTTGCGAAATTAAACGTTGTTGTTTCTTTTCTGTTTTTGTGTTTAAAATTTCAGAAACTAACGGACTGTTGGTGTTTACAACCAAATTGTACATGTCTGGGAAGTTACCCATTCCCATCATTCCACCACCTCCAGTAGCTTGCATTTCTTTCATTCTACGCATAAATTCTGGTACAGTAATCATAAATGGAGAAGCGTTAGAATCCATGGCCTCTAATTGAACAGTGTAAGTTTCTTTAGGAACAGCACTTTCTATAATTGGCTTTAATTTTTCTTTTTCTTCGTCCGATAATTTAGAAATTACGTTATCGTCTTTTTTAATTAAATTATCTATATGATCTGCATCTACTCTTGTAAATTTCACTTTTGCATCTCCACCTTCTAATTTTTGCATTAAATGCGAAATAATAGGAGAATCTAAGATTAATACTTCATATCCTTTATCTTTTGCAGCTTGTATGTAACTGTGTTGTGCATCTTTATTTGCGGCATATAAAATAACGTGGTTTCCGTCTTTATCTACTTGTGTGTCTTTTGTTTTTTCAATCAATTCGTCAAACGTAAAATAAGTATCTGCTACTGTTGGGTACAAAGCGAATTTTTTCGCCTTGTCGAAGAATTTATCTTCAGACAACATTCCGTATTCGATAATTACTTTAATGTCGTTCCATTTTTTCTCGAAATCTGCACGATCTTTTTTAAATAACGACGTTAATTTATCCGCAACTTTTTTGGTAATGTATCCAGAAATTTTCTTTACGGCTCCATCTGCCTGTAAATAAGAACGAGAAACATTTAATGGAATGTCTGGAGAATCAATTACCCCTTTTAACATTTGTAAAAAGTCAGGTACAATTCCTTCTACATTATCAGTTACAAAAACTTGGTTTTGATATAGTTGAATTTTATCTTTTTGCATATCTAAGTTTTGAGACAACTTAGGGAAAAATAAAATTCCTGTTAAGTTAAAAGGATAATCTACATTTAAATGAATATGAAATAAAGATTCTTCAAACTGCATTGGATACAATTCTCTGTAGAAGTTTTTATAATCTTCATCATTTAAATCTGCAGGTGCTTTCGTCCAAGCAGGGTTTGTGTTATTAATGATATCATCAACCTCAATTTGTCTATGAGGTTCTGTTACTTCTTTACCATCTTTATCTTTGGTGGTTTTTGGCTCGTGAGTAGGATCGTTTACTTTTTTTGTGCCAAATTTAATAGGTACTTGGTTAAATCTGTTGTACTTAGTTAGTAATCCTCTAATTTTACTTTCTTCTAAAAACTCTGTAGAATCTTCTGCAATGTGTAAAACAATTTCTGTTCCTCTGTCTTTTTTGTCGTGCTCAACCAAGGTGTATTCTGGAGAACCATCGCAAGACCAATGAGCTGCAGGTTCGTCTTTAAAAGATTTGGTAAAAATTTCTACCTTTTCTGCCACCATAAAAGCAGAATAAAAACCAAGACCAAAATGCCCAATTACACCAGTGTCGTTTTTATCGTCTTTGTATTTTTCTAAAAACTCTTCGGCGCCAGAAAATGCAATTTGGTTAATGTATTTCTCAACCTCATCCATTGTCATTCCTAAACCTTGGTCTTTTATCGTTAAAGTTTTTGCGTCTTTATCGATGCTAATTTCAATTTTAGCATCACCCAGTTCGGTTTTTGCTTCACCGATAGAAATTAGGTGTTTTAATTTTGTAGTCGCATCTGTTGCGTTTGAAATTAATTCACGTAAAAAGATTTCGTGATCAGAATACAAGAATTTTTTAATCAGCGGAAAAATATTTTCTACTGCTACATTAATGTTTCCTTTTGCCATAATTATTATTTGTTTTAATTTATTTTGTTTCAAGTGTCATTTCGATCTTGTGGAGAAATCTCAAAAAAAAAATGTAAGATTTTTCGACTCCATTATCATTTCGCTCAAAATGACAAGTTGAATAACAATAGTCAAAAAAAATACCAAAAGTGTTTTATGACAAGATGACAGGATGGTGTCTTTTTTGGTAGTTTTTTATCCGAATAAAATTCATTATTTTAGCTAATTACTAACAACATTAACTATAAATTTCGATATTACATGTATAATTCAAAAATAACTGGTTTAGGATATTATGTTCCAGAAAATGTGGTAACAAACGACGACTTAAAGAAATTTATGGAAACGTCAGATGAATGGATTCAAGAAAGAACAGGAATTAAAGAAAGACGTTGGATAGACCCAAAAACGGAGGATACAACCGCAGTTATGGGATCTAAAGCAGCTAAAATTGCAATCGAAAGAGCAAGTTTAACCAAAGACGATATCGATTTTATAATTTTTGCGACTTTAAGTCCAGATATGTATTTTCCTGGAGGTGGCGTGCAAGTGCAAGATTTATTAGACATGCCAACAATTGGTGCTTTAGATGTTCGTAACCAATGTTCTGGATTTATTTATGCAATGTCTGTTGCAGATCAATTTATAAAAACAGGCATGTATAAAAACATTTTGGTAATTGGTGCAGAAAATCATTCTGGAGGTTTAGAAAAATCAACAAGAGGAAGAGGAGTTACCGTTATTTTTGGAGATGGAGCAGGAGCAGCAGTATTGTCTCGAACTGAAGAAAAAGGAAAAGGAATTTTGTCTTCTCATTTACATTCGGAAGGAAAGCATGCCAAAGAGTTGGTTTTAGAAGGGCCTTCTACACAAAGGTGGGTACCAGAAATTATGGAAAATAATGATCCTGATGATACTTCTTACTATCCTTACATGAATGGTCAGTTTGTATTTAAACATGCCATAACTCGTTTTTCTGAAGCAATTGTAGAAGGTTTGCAAGCAAACAATTTACAAAAGGAAGATATTGATATGTTAATTCCGCATCAAGCAAATTTACGGATTGCACAATTTATTCAAAAGAAATTTCAGCTTTCAGACGATCAAGTTTATAACAACATTATGAAATATGGAAACACCACAGCTGCATCTGTAATTATAGCCTTAACAGAAGCTTGGGAAAAAGGCAAAATTAAAGACAACGATTTGGTTGTTTTAGCGGCTTTTGGAAGTGGATTTACTTGGGGAAGCGTAATTATTCGTTGGTAACTTTAAGTTTTAAATATAAATATTCATTACAAAAAAAAAGAGACTGTCTTTTCGGGCAGTCTCTTTTTTATAATTTTTCGGGTAAATTCTTAATACAAATATTTTATCTGCTAATTATTCAGGAATCATTAATTTTAAAATCTCTCCATCTTTTTCGGGGTACTTTGCATTCATGTTTTTCATTCCCTTGGATAAAGTTGTCATTAATTCTTTTAATTTTTCAGGATTTTTCTCAGCTAAGTTTTCAACTTCAAAAGGATCTTTTTTTAGGTTAAAAAGTTCGTATTTTGGTTCTTCATTTACAATGGGATAATGGTAAATAATTTTCCAATTGTCTTTTACGAGACTTGTAAAATATTTAGAACGATGCATTCCATGTGGAAAATGATTTAGAAACTCTTCATTACGAGTTCCATTTTGCTTTCCACTAAGTTGCTCTTTAAGATTAAAACCGTCTAAAACGATATCTTCTGGTAATTTTACATTGGTTATTTGAGACAGTGTTGGAAAAAATCTAAAATAGATCCTATTTGTTCTTGCACCTTATTTTGTGCAATTGGTAATTTTTCTTGAAGAGGAGTGTTTTTATTTGGGGTAACCCAAGAAGCGATAAACGGAACACGCATGCCACCTTCCCAGTGGTTTCCTTTTTTTCCTTTTAAAGGAGACGAACTGCTGTAACCGTTTACAATTGGAAGTGGTGCATCAGAACCATTGTCTCCCAAAAATAATACAAGTGTGTTTTCTCCTAAACCTAAATCTCTTACGTGTTGTAAGATGTCTCCAAGAGATTTGTCAATTCCTTCAATTAAAGTAGCGTAAGCTTGTGCTTTTTTAGATTTATCTGAATCTTTATAATTATCTGCAAAACGAGGGTCTGATTGAAAAGGCGCATGTACAGCGTAATGTGCCATGTTTAAAAAGAAAGGTTTGCCTTCTTTTTTAGCTTTAGATATTGCTAAATTGGCTTCTAAAGTTAATGCTTCTGTTAAAAAAATATCTTTACCATGGTATTTTTCTAAATCTGGAACAGCTCTCGATTTATTTCCAGCAATGTGCCCAAAACCATCTTTGGCATAGTAACTTCCTGGATGCCCTATAGAACTTCCTGCAATATTTACATCAAAACCTAAATTTAATGGATTTTCTGCGTCGCTATTAAGAGGCCCGAAATGCGCTTTTCCAACATGAATTGTCTTGTAACCCGCTTTTTGTAAAATTCTTGGAAGTGTTACATTTTCTTTGGCAAGCCCTTTCCAGTTCCAATTTTTTGGGCCAAATTTGGTTCTGTTATTACTTTCGGAATTTATCCAATTAGTTACGCCATGTCTGGCAGAATTTTGCCCAGTTAATATAGAGGTTCTTGAAGGAGAACAAACCGAGTGTGCATAAAAATTAGTAAATCGAATGCCTTGTTCTGCAAGTTTCTCCATATTTGGGGTTCTGTAATAGTTGTTTAGTGGATACTTTTTAGGGTTGCCATTTGCGTCTGTTAAAAACGGAACAGAGGTGTCCATTAGCCCCATATCATCTACTAAAAAAATAATAATGTTTGGAGCTGCTTTTTCTTCTTTTGGAGAAGCACACGAAGCTGCCAATAACAGTAATAAAAACGTGAAAGATGTAAGTTTTATATTGTTTTTATATCTCATAACCTACTTATGTTTTAATTGATTTGACGAAAATACAACATTCTTTACAAAATACCGCCACTACTTTCGGTTTCGTTATTTTCTCTATATTTTCGATCTCGCTCTCGGTTTTTTCCACTTCCGAAATTGTAAGAAAATCCAACATAAATAGAACTGTATTCTAAAGTAAATTGTCCATTTTGTGGAAATGGATTTGTCGTAGAAAAATCTAATTTATAGTTGTCGAAAATATCGGTTGCTCTTAGCGAAAGAGAACCTTTTCCTTTTAAAATAGTATATCTAGCAGAAGCATTTATTAAAACATAAGGTTTAACTTTTACCAACACATTTTTATAAGTTCCTCTGTAGGAACTAGAGAGTTGAAAACGTAATTTTTTACTCGCTTTAAAGCTATTGCTTAATCTTGCCGTTGTTAACACGTTTTCTACTTGAATAAAATTGTTGTTAACCAACCCTTGGTTTTCCTGAATATAACTATTAAAACTTGGTCTTAATGTCCACCAATTTGTTAATTTTATACTCGAAGCAAACTCAAAACCGTAGCTTTTAGACGAATTATAATTTGTGTACGATAATAATTGCCTATCTGCATTTGTATTATCGATATCGAAAATTCTTCCAATAATATCTTTGGTTTCTCTATAAAAAGTGCCAAATGTAAAATATCCCTTTTTAAAAGAATTCGTATAATTAAACTCAAAAGAATTGGTAAACTGTGGTCTTAGGTTTCTGTTTCCAACAGAGATAGATAATGGTGTATTCCATTCTTGAATTGGGGTTACTTGGTCTATTCCTGGTCTATCAACTCTTCTACTGTACCCGATTTGAAATTGATGTTTGTCTGATGAAGCATAAGTAATAAAAGCAGAAGGATAGATGCTAAAAATCTCATCTGAATAAGGGTCTAAATTTGTTTGTTCTGTATTAGAAAATAAGCCATCAACTTTAAATTGTTCAAAACGTAAACCTGCTTGGAAACTTAACTTTTCGTATTCTTTATTTAGATTAATATAGGCAGAATATAAATCTCGATCGTAAGTAAAATTGGTGTTCCCTCTGGGTTTTGTTGGCGGGTTTCCATTCGTTTCAACTTCTTGATTGGTATTTATTTTATTGAATGCATTTTGAATTCTTGTTTCTAAACCTAACTCTAAAGTTCCGTTTTTAATAGGTTTTGTATAATCTAAATTTACTAAAAAAATGTTATTATTATTTTTGATGGAATTTGTATAGTTATACACTTCCGAATTCGGATTTATTAATTCTCTGTTATTATCTTCTTGCGGATTTGTGTTTTTAGAGTAATTAATTTCTAATTCTAAATTTTCGCCCTTTTTGTTAAAATCGATTTTATAATCTAAATTATAAGCAGTTTCTTGAATATCGAATACTGAAATATTTCTTGCATCAAAAATTACATTGTTGTCTAATGTAGTTTCTGTATCTACAGAAAAATCGGTATCTGCAATGCTTTTAGTTATGTAAAAAGACAAAGTGTTTTTTTCGTTGATGTAAAAATCGACACCCGATTTTATATAATGAGAGGTTGTGCTGTCTAAAAAATTAATATTCTGGTTTAGGTTTTTATCCAATCTTTCGAAATTAGAAAATGTTTCGAAATCTCCCCAGTCTAAATAATAACTCCCGTAAAAATTAAATTTTCCGGTTCTGTAATTTAAGTCTAAAGAGGTAGTAGGTCTTGTGTTTATACTATGTTCTAAACCAGCAGAAAAACTTCCATTAAAGCCAATGGTTGTATTTTTTTTAAGCACAAAATTAAGAATTCCACTCATTCCTTCAGGAGAATATTTTGCAGAAGGATTCGTAATAATTTCAACACTTTTTACTGCGGAAGAAGGCAGTTGTTTTAAAAGCTGTGCAACAGGTAAATTCGAAGGTTTTCCGTCGATTAAAACACGAACATTTTGGTTGCCTCTTAAATTAATGTTTCCAGATTGGTAATCTACCTGAATCGAAGGAATATTCTCTAACATTTGAAAAGAATTTGTTCCTGCAGATGCCAAATCTTTACCTACATGAAACACTTTTCTATCGATTTTTTGAACTATAGAAGAGGTTTCAGAAACAAGTTCTACAGGTTTTAATTGAGAGATTTCTTCTTCTAATAGAATAGTATTTAAACGAATTATTTGATGCTCTTTAGAAAGTTTAATTTTCTTTTTAATGGTTTTGTAGCCAATAAATTGAAGGTCTATCAACAAAGAATCTAAAGGCAGTTTTTTTATACTGAATTTTCCTTTTTTATCGGAAATTCCGCCAGAAATAATTTCTTGCTGTGTGTTTTTGCAAATAATATTTACATAAGGTAAGGGCTGTTTTGTTTTACTGTCTAAGATTGTTCCATTTAAAACTCCAACACCTAATTTTGTGTTGCTATTTTGTGAGAAAATAGTTAAAGAGCAAAAAAGAACCAAAAATACGATTCGTTTTTTCATAGTAAGGTTGTCTTTTAATTTTACATAGCATTATAATGCCCTAAAAGTAGTTAAAAATTAGCAATAAAAAAACCGAAGTATTAACTTCGGTTTTAAAAATGGTATTTTTAAGTTTTGTTTAAAAACTTGCGCCACCTTCTTTAATATTATCGTCACGTTGTCTTCTTTGCTTTGCTTTATTTTTTCCACTACCAAACCTGTAGTTAAAACCAATATAAGCAGTTTGGCTTTCCCAATTAAATCGCCCATTTTGTACAAATGGATTTTCGGAATTAAAAGCAAATTTCATTCCTCTAAAAATATCGTTTACTCTAAAATTAATACTTCCTTTTCCGTCTAAAACTCGCAAACTTGCGCCTGTATTTAGCATCCACATATTTTCTGTTTTCCACTGAATGTCTTCTTGTGGGCCTCTATACATAGCAAATAGTTGCAAATTTAATCTTTTAGAAACTTTAAAGCTATTGCTAACTCTTGCGTTAAAAACCTCGTTGGTAACTTCTATTCTTTGTGCGTTTGCGTTTACCAAATCTACAGTACCAAATTGTTTTTGAGAATAAAAATCCATACTAGAATTTACTCTCCACCAATTTGCAATTTTATAATTGAACGAAAACTCTAATCCGTAAGCATTTGTGTCTTCGAAATTGGTCCAGGATAAAACTTGTTTTACATTCGAAGGATCGTTAGGGTCTTTGTAAGTTACTCGCGAAATATTATCGTTTATTGCTCTGTAAAAAGTACCAAAAGTTACAGATCCGTTTTTAATTTGTCGTGTATAATTTGCTTCAAAAGAATTGGTAAATTGTGGTAAAAGATTTGCATTTCCAATAGAGGTAATTAAAGGTGTGCTCCACTCTCTAATTGGATTTACTTGAGAAATTCCAGGTCTATCAACTCTTCTGCTATAACTTAATTGAAACTGATTTTTATCAGAAAGATTAAAAGTAAAAAATGCTGAAGGATATACGCTAAAAATATCTTGGTTTACATTTTCTGAAGGGTTTCCATCGCGATTAAAATTTCCTGTCGCCTTAAATTGTTCGAAACGAGCCCCTAATTGCATGGTTACTTTTCCAAATTGATGACCGTAATTCGCATAAGCAGAATATATTTTTCTACCATAATCGAAATCAGAATTTCCTAAAGGTTGAATTGTAGGATTTCCTTGATTGTCGAAAACAATTTCATCTTGATTGGTAATGTTTATGTTAGAAGTATTGTCTTCTCTATACTCCAAGCCCAATTCTAATTTACCTTTTTCTGAAACAGGGTTTGTGTAATCGACATTTAATAAAGTATTATTACTTTTATTGGTAATATCGTTAAAAAAGTTTAAAACTTTAAAATCTACATCATTGGGGTTTTTCGTTACATCTTTATTTTCTGCATCCTCTGGAGCTCTTGTATTAGAATATGTGGCTTCAAACTCTATATTGTGTCCTTCTTTTTCGAATTCTCTTTTATAATTTACATTATAAGCGCCTGTTTGGTTGTTTTGTAACTGTACATTGGGTGCTTTAGAAACAATGGTTCCGTTTTCTGTAACTAAAGTTCTTCCATTTCCATCGCCATCGAACCAGTTTTGGGTAGTGTAAAAAGACAGCGTATTTTTTTTATCTAAATAAATATCTGCACCAGCTTTTATCAAATGAGATTGGTTATCGTTTTGAAAAATAAAATCTTGCAGTCTGCCTACAGCTGGTCTGTTTACAAAACCATAATTGTAATTATTGCCTCCATTATAACCATAATTTCCAAAGAAGTTTACTTTTCCGGTTTTATAATTCATATTTGTAGAAGCGTTGTAACGTACATAATGGCCAGCAGTAACTCCAGTGTCTATAGAGCCATTAAAGCCCATATTGGCATTTTTGTTTAAGATAATGTTAATAATTCCACTCATTCCTTCTGGATTGTATTTTGCAGAAGGATTTGTAATTAATTCGATGCTTTTTATAGAAGTAGAAGGTATTTGTTTTAACAATTGGGCAGCAGAAATGTTGGTGGGTTTACCATCTACTAAAACACGAACATTCTCATTGCCTCGCAAACTAATGTTTCCTGTTTGGCTATCTACATTTACAGACTGTACATTGTTTAAAAGTTCTGAGGCTGTAGTTCCTGTGGCTGTTAAATCTTTACCAACGTTAATTACTTTTCTATCTACTTTTTGTACAATTTGCGATGTTTCTGCTCTTACTACCACTTCGTTCAATTGCGAGCTATCTTCTAAAAGAAAGATGGTTCCTAAATCTACTTGATTGTTTTTGTTAGAGATGTTTATTTTTGTTGAATAGGTTTTGTAACCAATAAATTGGGCTTCTACCAAACTATTTCCTTCAGGAATGTCTTTAATAATAAAAATTCCGTTTTCGTTTGTAATTCCTCCAGTAAGTATTTTTTTAGCAAAATCTCTTACCACAATATTTACATAAGGCAAAGGTTCTTTGGATGTATTATCTACTACTTTTCCTGTAATAGTTCCTGGTTTTAATAGCTTGCTTTTTGGCAATTGGGCTTGTAAAGTTATCGAGGAAATAAACAAGACAAGAAGCAGTAAGTTTTTCATTTTAAATTAGTTTTTTAGATTTGATTGATATTTTATAGACGCTTTATTCTTTATATTTGTTACTGTATTTAATTGTCTTTAACACATTCTTAACATATGAAAAAGAAAACTTTAGTTTTAGGAGCATCTTTAAAAGAAAGCAGATATTCGAACATTGCTATAAAAAGATTAAGAGGAAAAGAAATTCCGGTAGTTGCAATTGGTTTGCGAGTTGGAGTAGTGGCAGATGTAACTATTACAACAGAAAAAGTAGATTTTAAAGAGATAGATACAGTTACTTTATACCTAAATCCAACAAGGCAAAAAGCATATTACAATTATATAATAAGCTTACAACCAAAAAGAGTAATTTTTAACCCAGGTACAGAAAATATGGAGTTTGTAAAATTATTACAGAATAATAATATTGAAAGTGAAATTGCTTGTACGTTGGTTTTATTAAGTACAAACCAGTATTAGAAATATTTCTTAATCTATCGAAAACACTTTTCCAGGTTCCGATAAAGAAACATTTTTAAAAATTTTAGCCGCTTCTTTTTGAAAAAGAGAAATGTCTTTATATCTGCCAGAATAATGCCCAACAATTAGTTCACCAACATTTGCGTCTTTGGCAATTTGAGCCGCTTCAAAAGATGTAGAATGTTTGGTTTTTTTTGCCAAATCGGTTCTATCTGCTAAAAAAGTGGCTTCATGGTATAGTAAATCTGCATTTTTTATAATAGGTACAATATCTGGTTTATAACTTGTGTCACTACAAAAAGCGTAGCTTAAAGGTTTTTTAGGATCGATTGTCAATTCAGCATTTCGAACAACTTCACCATTAGATAAAATTACATCTTTTCCCGCTTTTATGTTTAAGAAATCTGCTTTTCCAATTTCTTGGTAACCACTAATATTAAGCATATTTAATTTACGAGGTTTCTCTTTCTCTGTAAAAAGATACCCGTTTGTATATACTCTGTGATGTAGTGGAATGGTTCGAACAATTACTTTATCGTCTTCAAAAATAAGTTCACTCTCAGAAGAAGATAATTCGTGAAAAATAATGTTGAATTTCGCGTGAGATTGCGAGATTTTTAACATCAATAAAGTTGCTTTTTTGATGCCAACTGGACCAAAAACATGGATGTCTTTTTCTCGATTTAAAATTCCGTAAGTAGATAATAAACCCACCAAACCATAAAAATGATCTCCATGTAAATGAGAAATAAAAATATGATTGATTTTAGAAAAACCAACCTTATATTTTCGCATTTGACGCTGGGTGCCTTCGCCACAATCTATTAAAAAATGTCGATTATTTATTTCTAAATATTGCGAAGTAGGAAAAGCGTTTACACGTGGAGTAGCAGAATGACAGCCTAAAATAGTTAAGTTTAGACTCATTTAATCACAAAACGTTTAGAAATTACTTTCTTTTTGTCTTGAATACTGTAAATATACATTCCTGTAGCTAAATTATCTTTGTAAAAAGAGAAACTATTTTTACCTTTTACGGTTTTGAAAGTTTTCTTAAAAACCGTTTTTCCTAAAACGTTTTTAACGGTAAATTTAACCGAAGAAATAGCTTTAGAATTGAAAGATATTTTAGTGGAGTTTGTAAAAGGATTTGGTGCAGCAGACAAAACGTCTATTGATTTTTCTTGAGAAAAACCTAGAAACGAAAAGCTTAAAAATAAAATAAAAAGTATTTTTTTTATCATATATTTTTTTAAAATCCTAATTCTCTTTCGATGTTTTCCATGTCTAAAATATCTTCTGCTTCAATTAAAGTAGGTACAATATTTAAGTGTTCTGGAAGTTCATCGACATTTACAGTCGAATTTATAATAACAAAAGATGTACCATTGTTGTTTTTTTGTTCAGCTATGTTCAAAAATAACAAAAAATCTTTAGTAGCTATGTTAATATTGTCTGAAATGTGTAAAACTACATGCTCTTTTTCGAATTCGCTTACTTTTTTTAAAAATGCTTTGTAGAATTCTTCAAATGTAGTTTCATTCGAAGAAATATAAGTGTAATGGTCTTTTTTATCAATTTGCATATTATCTTTTAATTTGTTGCGCCAATAAATAAATAACTGCCATTCTAACAGCAACACCGTTTTCAACTTGATTTAGAATAATACTTTCGCTAGAATCTGCAACATCGCTTGTAATTTCTACGCCTCTATTAATGGGGCCTGGGTGCATGATCACAATTTTCTTGCCAAGGTTGTCTAAAATCTCTTGATTTATTCCAAAAAGTTGTGTGTACTCTCTCGTTGATGGAAAATATTTAATGTCCATACGTTCGTGTTGTACACGTAAAACATTGGCAACATCGCACCATTCCAAGGCCTTTTTTAAGTTGGTTTCTACTTCTACCCCCAAACTCGAAATGTATTTAGGAATTAAGGTTGTTGGTCCACAAACTTTTACTGTTGCACCTTGTAGTTTTAGTGCAAAAATGTTCGAAAGTGCCACTCTCGAGTGCAAAACATCACCCACAATTACAATTTTTTTCCCTTTTACAGTTCCTAATTTTTCACGAATAGAATACGAATCTAACAAGGCTTGTGTTGGGTGTTCGTGAGTTCCATCACCCGCATTTATAATTTTTGCGTTTACATGTTTCGATAAGAAAACACCTGCCCCTACATTTCCATGACGCATTACCACAATATCTACTTTCATCGAAAGAATATTGTTAACGGTGTCTATTAAGGTTTCTCCTTTTTTAACGGAAGATTGTCCTGCAGAAAAATTAATAACATCTGCAGAAAGTCTTTTTTCTGCAAGTTCGAAACTTAATTTTGTACGGGTACTATTTTCAAAAAATAAATTGGCAATGGTAATATCTCTTAACGAAGGTACCTTTTTAATGGGCCTGTTAATCACTTCTTTAAAATGATCGGCAGTTTTAAAAATAACATCTATATCATTAGGTTTTAAGTATTTTATTCCTAATAAATGTTCTACGCTTAATTCTTGCACCTCATTTTATTTAAGTTAAACAATATTATATGTTTGTTTTTATGCTTTCGATTCTATATAAACCGCATCTTTTTTATGCGTTTTCTTCCAAGTAACCAAAACTTTTTCTTCGTTAATAGCATCTACCTGTCTTCCTCTATAGTTAGGTTGAATGGGCAAATGCCTGCTAAAACGCCTGTCGATTAAAACCAATAACTCAATACTTTTGGGTCTTCCATAAGATTGTATGGCAGTTAAAGCAGCTCTAATACTTCTTCCAGAAAATAACACATCATCTATAATTACCACTTTTTTGTCTTCAATTAAAAAGTTCATTTGAGTGGTTTCTGCCGCCAAAGGCTTATCTTTTCTACGAAAATCATCTCTATAAAAAGTAATGTCTAATAAACCTAATTCTAGTTCTTTAATATTGTATGCTGTTTTTAACAATTCTGCCAATCTTTCTGCTAAAAAAGTTCCTCTAGGTTGTAAACCAATAAGTACAGTATTCGAGAAATCGTTATGATTTTCGATTAACTGACACGCCAAACGATGAAGAATAATTTCAATATCTTTTGAGTTAAGTAAGGTTTTTCTGCTCATAAGAATCCTATCAATTTGGTAGATAGTTATTGAAAATCAAAATTAATGTAAATATACGTATGCGCAAAATTTATACGTTACTAAATGCAAACAAAGAATTTTGTTAATTAAATTGTTGAAAACAATTGTGTTTACATTAGAAGTAATCTAAGAGTTGTAGTACATTTAAGTATTCATTCAAATATCTTAATTATGTCTTTATTAAAATTTGAATCCATGTTAAAAACCAACAGTGTTTTCTTTTTCGATTTGGTCGAATTTGAAGAGATTGTGGTACATTATCTAGATGTTGGAAAAATTTCACTTGCAAAAAAAGCAATTAAACTTGGTTTAGAACAGCACCCTGCATCTGTAGATTTAAAATTACTAAGAGTAGAGATTCATTTGTGTGATAACGAGTTAGATGCAGCTTCGAAATTATTAAAAAAAATTGAACTATTAGCGCCCAATAACGAAGAGGTTTTTATCCAAAAATCAACCATTCAATCTAAAAAAGGGTTGCATAAAGATGCCATTCTTCTACTTAATAAAGCATTGGCATTAACCGAAGATAAAGTAGATGTTTGGTCGCTTATAGGTATGGAATATTTGTATTTAGATGATTTCGACAACGCACGTTTAAATTTTGCAAAATGCATCGATGTAGATTATGAAGATTATTCTGCACTTTATAATATTATGTATTGCTTCGATATGGAAAAGCAACATGAAGCAGCTGTAAAATACCTAAATTCTTACTTAGAAATTAACCCATATTGCGAGGTGGCTTGGCACCAATTAGGAAGACAATATTTTATTTTAGAAAATTATAAACAAGCCTTAATTTCTTTTGATTACGCAGTTTTAATTGACGAATTTTTTATTGGAGCTTATTTAGAAAAGGCAAAAACTTTAGAAGAATTAGAAAATTACCAAGAAGCGATAGATAATTATTTAATTACCTTAGAATTAGACGATCCTACAGCATTTGTTTACATTAGAATTGGCGAGTGTTATGAGAAATTATTAAAAATTGAAAAAGCAATTTCTTACTATAAAAAAGCAGTTCACGAAGACCCTTTGTTAGATAAAGGTTGGGTTTTGTTAACCAGTTTATACTACGAAAAAGGAAATTTCCAAAAAGCGGCATATTACATTTCTAAAGCATTAAAAATTGAAGATGACAATGCACTTTATTGGAGACATTATGCTCAAATTAATTTAAAACTAAGTTTTTTTGAAGAGGCTGTTACCGGATTTCGAAATTGTTTAAAATTGGGAGATAAATCACCAGAAATTTATTTAGGCTTGGTAGATGTTTTGTCTTTTTTAGGAGAATTTAACGATGCTTTAAAAGTTGTGTTAAATGCTCAAAAAAATTACAAAGATTTTGCTGAATTCGAATATCGATTGGCGGGTTTGTTTTTTATTTTAGATAAAGAAAAATATGCTTTTAATCATTTGATCAATGGCATGAAAATCGATTATGAGTACAGCAGTGTTTTAAAGGAATTGTTTCCGTTAGTTTACGAAAACGAAAAAATTCAAAAATTATTAAAAGACTTCAAAAAGTCGATTGAGTAACAATCTCTTTTTGTTTTAATAAGTTAGTTAGTACACAATAAATCAGCTCTTATTTAATGTCTGCTCGAGCTTTTCGACAAGTCTAAAATAGGCTCAAATCGAGACCATTTTTTTGGTAATTTAGATAATTAATAAACTTTCGATTGTGCTCGAGAAAACATAAAATTAAAAATAATAAATGTTTTTTAGGTACGATTACTTTCTAATAATCTCTCCGCAACCAATTCTTTGCCCAGCTGCTCCAGAAGGTTGCGAACTAAAATCATCTGGACCTTCATGAATTATAATGGCATGCCCAACCACATTTTTTTTGGCATCTTTTCCGCCAACAGACCATAAATTGGTTTCTCTTTCGATAGTTCCTTTTCCATCTTCACCAACGACTAAGTTTCCAATATCTCCAATATGAAAAGGTTCTTCCATCCATTTTCCGTGATTTTTATTGGTAGGATTCCAGTGACCACCAGCAGATTTTCCATCAGAAGCAGTACAATCTCCAATTTCATGGATATGAATTGCATGATTTCCTTTAGAAAGTCCAGCAAGTTCTGCTTTCATGGTTACAATTCCGTTCGATTCTGTAAATGTTACAGTTCCAGAAACATTGCTTCCACTTTTTGCATCGATGGTAGCTTTTGCGATTTTTGTATCTGCATCGCAGGCACTTAAAGTCGCGATTGCCAATAGTAAAATTCCAATTTTGTTTAAAATATTTAAAGTTTTCATAGTTTTAATTTTATTAGTGAATACCCAAAGATAAAAAATAGAAAATAGGTATTGTGTTAACATAATTTTAAATCTTTATTTCGAGTACAAAAATGTTTTGTTAAACAATGCTGTAAAACCGTATTAAAAACGATATTTTTTTTATCTTTAAAAATTAATTAATTTCATAATGAATTTAGAAAAATATAAGATTTCCAAGAAGATTCAATTACAAAAAATAAACACAAAAGAAGTAGTTGATAATGCCGAAAAAAAACTTAAAAAGTTACGTAAAAAGTTAAGTAAAATTCAGAATACAATGTATGCTGAAGGCAAATATGGTGCTTTAATTTGCTTGCAAGGAATGGATACTTCTGGAAAAGATAGCTTAATTCGCGAAGTTTTTAAAGATGTAAATGCACGTGGAGTAGAGGTACATAGTTTTAAAGTGCCAACCGAATTAGAATTGAAACACGATTTTTTATGGAGGCACTATATTGCGTTGCCAGCAAAAGGAAAGTTGGGCGTTTTTAATAGAACCCATTACGAAAACGTGTTGGTAACAAGAGTTCACCCAGAGTATATTTTAAGTGAAAATATTCCGAATATAAAAAGTATAAAAGATATAAACGACGAATTTTACCACGATAGAATGGAAAGAATCAATCAGTTTGAAAATCATTTGGCAAAAAACGGAACCATTGTCTTAAAATTCTTTTTGCACTTATCTAAAGAAGAACAAAAGAACCGATTGTTACGAAGACTAAATTTACCACAAAAAAACTGGAAATTTTCTGAAGGAGATTTAAAAGAACGCAAATTGTGGAATAAATATCAAGATTGTTACGAAGATGTACTAAATAGAACTTCTAAAGAAGATGCACCTTGGTTTGTGATTCCTGCAGACGATAAACCCTCTGCACGTTTCATTTTAGCAGAAATATTAGTAAAAGAATTTGAGAAATACAATTTTAAAGAACCTGTTTTGTCTAAAAAAGTAGCAGATAGAATAGAAGAATTTAAAGCACAATTAAATAACGAGTAGCATAAAAATTATTTTCGACTACGCTCGAACTGACAAATGTTTGTCTCCTCGAGCACAGCCGAGAGGATAAATAATAAATAAACATAAAAAGTTCAAGATTTTGAATTCAAAATTCAAGACTGGGACTCGAACCTTAAATTTTAAACTTTGAACCTTAAACTAACAAAACCCATAGTATTTTTCGATTTAGAAACCACTGGCGTAAATATTGCCACAGATAGAATTGTAGAAATTGCTATTTTAAAAGTGTTTCCGAACGGAAATAAAGAAAGCAAAACATGGTTGGTAAATCCCGAAATCGAAATACCACAAGCCGCAACAGACGTGCATGGAATAACCAACGAAAAAGTAGTTACAGAACCAACTTTTAAAGAATTGGCTCCAGAAATAAGTAAAATAATTAAAGGTTGCGATTTGGCGGGTTTCAATTCAAACAGATTCGATATTCCTTTATTGGCAGAAGAGTTAATGCGTGCAGGAATCGATTTTGATATGAAAAACGGAAAAGCAATTGATGTACAAGTGATTTTTCATAAAAAAGAACAAAGAACATTAAGTGCAGGGTATCAATTTTACTGCGGAAAAGAATTAGAAGGCGCTCATGGAGCAGAAGCAGATACCAATGCAACCTACGAAATTTTGTTAGCTCAGTTAGAGAAATACGACGACATAGAAAACTCTGTAGATGCGTTAAGCGAATTTTCTACACATGGAGAAAGAGCCGATTTTGCAGGTTTTATTTTAATGAACGAACAAAAACAAGAAATTTTCTCTTTCGGAAAATACAAAGGACGCACTGTAGAAGAGGTATTTAAAGAAAACCCAGGATATAATAATTGGATTCAGAATGCCGATTTTCCATTATATACCAAAAAGGTTTTAAAAGAAATAAAAGAAAGAATGTCTGCACCAAAAGACACCATGTCTAATGCAGAAAAATTACAAGCGTTGCAACAGAAGTTTAATTTGAGATAGCGCTTTTTAGACCTGTCAGGTTTTTTAAAACCTGACAGGTCTGGATTAATTGAATACGGTAAGAATAAAAACACTATTTTTTTAAATGCTTGGTAAGAAAACGAATGAACCAATTGTGTAACACAAATACACAATTAAAAGAATACACAATTTAAAATATGTTTACAGAATATAAAAATTTACCCAATAATTCTCGAGTTTGGATTTATCAATCAGATAGAGAATTTACAACAAATGAAATGGCTGTAATTTCAAAGAAAGCAAAAGATTTTATCAATCAATGGACACGTCATGGAGACGATTTAAAAGGCTCGTTTACCATTAAATACAACCAGTTTTTGGTGTTGGCTGTGGACGAAAGTTTTAACAACGTTTCTGGTTGCTCTATAGATAGTTCTGTACGTTTTATACAAGAATTAGAGAAAGAACTAAAAGTAGATTTAATGAATAAAATGAATGTTACTTTTAAAGATGATAAACATATTAATTTGGTAAAATTACACGACTTTCAGCAGTTTGCAAAAGAGAAGAAAATAACTTCGGAAACCATTGTGTTTAACAATATGGTAAACTCGAAAGAAGATTTCGAAAATAATTGGGAAGTTCCTGCAAAAGAAAGCTGGCACAAACGCTTTTTGGTATAACTATTGTTTTTAAATTATTGTACTTGGCTTGCAAGTAAGTTGCGTTAAGGATTGAAACGGCATCCTTTTTTGCTGTCAGTTCGAGTGAATTTGTGAAGAATGAACAAATTTGTATCGAGAACAAAGCAAAAAAGATATAGTGGAAAGCCTGTTAAAACGCCCAAAAAAACATCAAAAAAAATATTTTTAAAAAAGAATGAAAAAAAAGTTAGCACTTATATTATTTATACTATTTGCATCGTATGTAAACGCACAAACTCTAGATCCACTTTTAACGAAAGATGTAGAAGCACAAAGAGTTTGGGTAGATAGTATTTTAAATAACATGACGATTGACGAGAAAATTGGCCAGTTATTTATGGTGCAAGCTTATTCTAATTTAGACAAGAAACACGAAAATTTTATTACAGAAATGATTACAAAATATCATGTAGGTAGTTTAATTTTTATGCAAGGAACTCCAGAAAAACAGGCAGAATTAAATAATAAATACCAAAATGCAGCAAAAGTTCCGCTATTAATTGGTTTCGATGGAGAGTGGGGTTTAAATATGCGTTTAGACAATACCTACAAATTTCCTTGGAACATGACCCTGGGTGCAATTCGAAACGATTCTTTAATTCGAGAATTTGGTGCACAAGTTGGTAAGCACTGCAAACGATTGGGCATTCATATAAATTTTGCACCAGTTGTAGATGTAAATGTAAATCCTGCAAACCCAATTATTGGTAATCGTTCTTTTGGAGAAAGTAAAGAAAACGTTACAAAAAAAGCAATCGCTTTTACACAAGGCATGCAAAGTTATAGCGTTTTAGCAAATGCAAAACATTTTCCAGGACATGGAGATACAGCTTCAGATTCGCACCATACTTTACCTGTTTTAAATTTTGATAAAGCGCGTTTAGATTCGATAGAACTGTATCCTTACAGAAAAATATTTGATGCTGGCGTAACCAGTGTGATGACTGCCCATTTGAACATTCCGAGTTTAGAGCCCAACACAAATTTGCCAACTTCGCTATCTAAAAATGTGGTTACAAAATTGTTGCAGCAAGAATTGGGTTTTAATGGTTTAATTATTACAGACGGTTTAAACATGAAAGGTGCTACCAATTACGCAACTTCTGCAGAAGTAGATTTGGCTGCCATACAAGCAGGAAACGATGTGTTATTAATTCCACAAAATGTACCGGCCTCTATTGCATTATTTAAAAAAGCCCTTGAATTAAAAACACTTACAGAAGAACGTTTAGATTTTTCTGTAAGAAAAATATTAAAAGCAAAATATTGGGCAGGTTTAAAGAACTATAAACCTATAAAAGAAGAACATCTTCACGAAGATTTAAATGCCGTAGATAACGAACTATTGCATCGAAAACTAATTAAAAATGCACTTACAGTTGTAAAAAATGTAAATGGCAATATTCCTATTAGAAATTTAGAAAGTAAAAAAATAGCTTACGTAAAATTAGGAGATGCAAAAAACGATTCATTTGTAAATATGCTTAAAAATTACACCAAAATAGATGTAATTTCAGATAATAATTTAGCAGGAATCACAAGAAAATTAAAGCCTTACAATTTTGTGATTATTGGTTTTCATAAATCGAACGATCATCCCTGGAAAAGTTATAAATTTAAGAACAAAGAGTTGGTTTGGTTGCAAGAAATTGCTCGTCAAAAAGAAGTAGTTTTAGATGTTTTTACGAGTCCATATAGCTTATTGCAACTAAAAAGTTTTACCAATATAGAAGGGCTAATGGTTTCTTATCAAAACAGTAAACTATCGCAAGAACTGTCTGCACAAATGTTATTTGGCGCTTTCGAAGCCAAAGGAAAATTACCAGTTTCTATTAGAGAAAATTTTAAAGAAGGTACAGGTTTGTTTACAAGTAAGTTAAGCAGGTTGCAATATACAATTCCAGAAGAAGTAGGTTTGTCTTCCAAAAAATTAGCCATTATAAACCAATATGCAGATACTATTTTAAAAGAAAAAATGGCGCCAGGTTTTCAAGTATTTGTCGCAAGAAAAGGAAAAGTTGTACTGCAAAAAAGTTACGGATACCACACCTACAATAAAAAATTTAAAGTAAAAAATTCAGATTTGTACGATTTGGCATCGCTTACCAAAATATTGGCTTCATTGCCTTTAATTATGAAAGCAGAAGAAGAGCACAAAATACCTTTAACAGCAAGTTTGCGAGATATTTTACCAAGTTTTACAAACTCAAACAAAAGTACAGTTACTGTAAAAGAAATTCTATCTCACGTTGGCCGATTAAAAGCCTGGATTCCTTTTTACAAAGACACACAAGACAGTGTAACAGGCAAAAACTTATCGACATTTTATCGCAAAAAGAAATCGAACAAGTTTCAAATAAAAGTAGCCGAAAAACTATTTATTACCAAAAGCTATAAAGACAGTATTTACAAATACATAAAAGTAGCCGACCAAAGAAAAAAACCTGGCTATAAATATAGCGACTTAGGCTATTATTTATTTAAAGAAGCTCTAGAAACCAAATACCAAAAACCGCTAGATAAATTAGTTGACGAAACTTTTTACAAATCTTTAGGCGCAAACAGAACCACGTATTTACCTCTAGAAAAATTTACCAGAAACGACATCGTTCCTACAGAAATAGACGATTATTACAGAAATCAACTCTTACAAGGTTATGTGCACGATATGGGCGCAGCAATGTTAGGTGGTGTTGCAGGTCATGCAGGTTTATTTGCAAACGCCAACGATGTGGGTAAAATCATGCAAATGTATTTACAGAAAGGTTTTTACGGTGGTAAACGTTATTTAAAACCAGAAACTATAAACAAATTTAACATGCGTTATTATGCAGATAAAAAAGTTCGTAGAGGCTTAGGTTTCGATAAACCACAATTAAACCCAAAAATAAAAGCCACTTGTGGTTGCGTTTCCGATACAAGTTTTGGGCATTCTGGTTTTACAGGAACCTATACCTGGGCAGATCCAGAAAGCGAAATTGTTTATGTATTTTTATCTAACAGAGTTTTTCCGCATATGGATAATAGAGGGTTGATAAAAAGCAATATGCGCACAAAAATTCAACAAGCAATACAAGACGCTATTATAGATTCGCAAAACTAATTTTAGCTATTCTTTTTGGAGCTATTTCCAGCTTTTCGCACTCGCTTTTTTTGCTGAAAAAGCAAAAAAGAGCTCAAACAATTGCTGCAATCTGGGCTAGACTTGTTTGCCAATTTTTAGCATAAGAAATGCAATTACATTCACAAAATCTATATTTTTAATGCTTCTATCTGGCAAAAAACTTAATTTAGCAAAAAACAAAAATTATGAAATTTAAAACACTCTTAATAACCATATTATTCTTTACAATTTCGATGAATTCTCAAGAAAAACTCCCTTATTACAAAATTCCGAAAATCAAAGAAAACTATACTGCACAAAACACAGTTGCAAGAATGGTAGATGGTTTAGGTTTTCGATATTATTGGTCCACAGAAGGTTTGCGAGCCGAAGATTTAGCCTATCAGCCAAAAGGCGAAGGTAGAAATTGCCAAGCAACCATAACCCACATATACGATTTATCTAATGCAATGTTGCGTTTAACAAAAACCGATTTTAAACAAGAAAAGGAAAAAGATAAAATGACCTTTGCAGAAATAAGAAAACAAACCTTGCTAAATTTCCAAGCCTTAAGCAACAGCATAAAAGCAAGCAAAGATTTGGCCGAATTTTCTGTTGAAAAAGAAGGCAAAATTACCATTCCGTTTTTTAACATCATCAATGGTCCCATTGCAGATGCTATTTGGCACACAGGACAAATTGCTAGTTTTAGACGTTCGTCAGGAAACCCAATCAACTCAAAAATAAACTATTTTTCTGGAACTATTAGAGAGTAGAAAAAAAGACCCTTCAGGTTTTAAAAACCTGAAGGGTCTGCAAAAACCTGAAGGGTCTGCATTTAAAACCTGAAGGGTCTGCAAACTTTAGCCCCACAAAACTCTATGTTTTCTATGTTGTTATGGTTTAAAAAAACTACTCCTCCTCAAAAAAGTCGATTTTAGCCTCAAACTCTGGACTTAAAAATTCCTCTTTACTCATAAAATATTCCGAAGTAATAAATCTATAACCAACATCTTTTTTTTGTAATTCCCAAATAACGTCGTTTGCTTCCTCAAAAGCTTCATCTGCATTTAGTTGATGTCCAAACAAACGAATTACCACATTGTGGCTGTCTAAATTTTTAGCAAAACATTTTAAAACAATTTCTTTAGTAATTTTTTCATCGGCATTTGCTTTCGGTGTAATTTCAAAATCTACAATTGTTGCTTTTGTGTTTGGGAACTTCCCATTGTAAGCCTTGTATAATAACTGATTGATGTTAAAAAGCTGCTGGTGGAGTTCTATTTTAGGATATTCCTCAGAAATT
This sequence comes from Polaribacter batillariae, assembly GCF_017498485.1. Classification (NCBI taxonomy): domain Bacteria; kingdom Pseudomonadati; phylum Bacteroidota; class Flavobacteriia; order Flavobacteriales; family Flavobacteriaceae; genus Polaribacter; species Polaribacter batillariae. The sequence goes on from NZ_CP071795.1 coordinate 3,074,132, forward strand.
TTATCAACCAACATCTCATAAGAAAGCGAATCGATTTGGCCCTTATTTAGGTGTTCAGACAATTTATAATCCAACACAATAGCAGCAGCTTCAGGAGGCTCTTTATCTGAAATTGCCATAAAAAGCAATTCTCTTAACTCTTTAACCTCAGTAGTTTCTGTTCCAGGCAATTCAAAACGTTCTAAAAGTTCTTTGTAATCATCAATATTCCAAGAATTTTCAAGTTCGTCAACTGTAGAAATTTTATGTATTTTTATAGCGTATTTCATTTTTTTAATTCATTTTTGAATGAATATATAAAGTACAAAATTTCAACATTAAAAACAAGTTTTTTTAGATATAATTATGACTGTTTTAGAAAGAATACAATTATTGCGTGAAGAATTAAATAATCATAATTACAACTATTATGTTTTAGACAATGCCACCATTTCTGATTTCGAATTTGATATCAAACTAAAAGAATTAGAAAAGTTAGAAGCAGAAAACCCAGAGTTTTTCGATATAAACTCGCCAACACAAAGAGTAGGAGGAGCCATTACCAAAAATTTTGAAACAGTGGTACACAAAAACAGAATGTATTCTCTAGACAATTCGTATTCAAAAGAAGACTTGTTAGATTGGGAAAAACGAGTGCAAAAAGGTTTAGGAAGAGAAGATTTAGAATATACTTGCGAGCTAAAATTCGATGGAGCTTCCATAAATTTAACCTACGAAAACGGGAAATTTATTAAAGCTGTAACTCGTGGAGACGGTTTTCAAGGAGACAATGTTACTGCAAACGTAAAAACAATTCGTTCCATTCCATTATCAATCAAAAAAGATTTTGTGTCGAATTTTCAAATGCGTGGCGAAATTATTTTACCATTAGAGGGTTTTAATAAAATGAATGAAGAACGAGCTGCAAATGGAGAAGAAGAATACAGGAATCCAAGAAATACCGCAAGCGGAAGTTTAAAATTGCAAGACAGTGCAGAGGTCGCAAAAAGACCTTTAGATTGTTTACTGTATCAAGTAGTAACAGAAGAACGTAAGTACAAAACACATTTCGAGATTTTAGAAAATGCCAGAAAAGTTGGCTTTAAAGTGCCAAAAACAATTAAGTTAGCAAAATCGATTGACGAAGTTTTCGAGTTTGTAAACCATTGGGATAAAAAACGACACGATTTGCCTTACGAAACAGATGGTGTAGTTGTTAAAGTAAATAACTTACAGCAGCAAGAAGAGTTAGGTTACACCTCAAAAGCACCAAGATGGGCAATTGCGTATAAGTTTAAAGCAGAACAAGTAGCTACGGTTCTAAATAAAATTACCTATCAAGTAGGTAGAACAGGTGCAATTACGCCAGTAGCAAATTTAAAACCTGTTCAATTAGCAGGCACCACTGTAAAACGCGCCTCTTTGCACAATGCCGATCAAATCGAAAAGTTAGATATACGAGAAGGAGACACCGTTTTTGTTGAAAAAGGAGGGGAAATTATCCCGAAAATTATTGCAGTAGATTTTACAAAACGCCCAACAAACTCTCAACCCACCATTTACGCTACCAATTGCCCAGAATGTAATACAAAATTGGTTAGAACACAAGGAGATGCAAAACACTATTGCCCAAACGAATTTGGTTGCGCTCCTCAAATTACCGGGCGAATTCAACATTTTATCAGCAGAAAAGCCATGGATATCGATGGCTTAGGAGGAGAAACTGTAGATTTATTACGTAAAGTTGGGCTAATTCAAAATTATGCAGATTTATACGACTTAAAAATAGAACAAATCATTCCGTTAGAAAGAATGGCAGAAAAATCTGCTCAAAATTTAATTGCCGGAATCGAAAAATCCAAAAAAATTCCATTTGAAAAAGTATTATTTGCACTAGGCATTCGTTTTGTAGGAGAAACTGTTGCAAAAAAATTAGCAAAACATTTCAAGTCCATAGACAATTTAATGGCAGCAACTTTCGAAGAACTCATAAATGTAGATGAAATCGGAGACAGAATCGCACAAAGTATTGTCGATTTTTCTAACAATTTAGGCAATATTCAGCTAATAAACCGTTTAAAAACCTACGGAGTTCAATTAGAAGTTTCTGCAGAAAGTTTAGAAAATCAATCCGATAAATTACAAGGACAAGTTTTTGTAGTTTCAGGCGTTTTTCATCAAATGAGTAGAAACGAACTCAAGAAAGCAATCGAAAACAATGGAGGCAAAGTAAGTTCGTCCATATCTAAAAAAACAAATTTTATAGTTGCTGGCGATAACATGGGGCCAAGCAAACTTGCAAAAGCACAAGATTTAAGCATTCCAATAATTTCCGAACAAGATTTTATAGATAAAATCAGTTAAAAAGTAACTTTGGTATTCAATTTGCATAAAATAATCAAGCCTTAGCAACCCAAATTTGTTGTTTGTTACCATAAAATGATAAAAAAACTTCTATACATATATATAATGTCAATTTCGTTTCTCACTTTTTCACAAAGAAGAGAAGTAGATTCATTACCAAATAATATAAACGATTATGTTTTTGTAAAACCAGGCGACACACTAACAATCGAATTAAATGAATTTGCACTATTGCCAAAACACAAATTTAAATCTAGAGACGATATTCGTTACTATTTATGGTTTAGAAAAAAAGTCCAAAAAGCATACCCATACGCAAAATTAGCATCAGAAAGGTTAGACACTTTAAACGCAAGACTAAAAAAAATAGACTCTAAAAGAAAAAGAAGAAAATACACAAAACTCGTTCAAAAATATATCGAAGGCGAATTCACAGACCAAATGAAAAAGATGACCACCACAGAAGGTCGAATATTAATCAAGCTCATCCATCGCCAAACAGGCAAAACCGCTTTCGACAATATAAAAGGACTTAGAAGCGGCTGGAAAGCATTTTGGTACAACACCACAGCAAATCTTTTCAAACTATCATTAAAAACAGAATACCATCCAGAATCTGTTAACGAAGATTATTTAATCGAAGACATTCTCCAAAGATCTTTCCAAGATGGCGTGTTAAAATCACAAAAATCCAAACTCGACTACGACTTCCCTTTAATTATACTAAAAAAGAAAGGAGAAATAAATGTAGAAGAATACAAGAAAATGTTTGCCAAAATGCGCAAAAAAGGAAAAATTAGAAAGAAAAAGAATTAATTTTTTCATGGTGTTCCCGCTCGAAAAATCGCGGTCGGGCTTTCCGCACTCGCTTTTTATTTGCTTTTAGGGGCAAATAAAAGAGCTCAAACAAATGCTGCAATCCCTAACACGAGCCTTCCTATAAGCTATGTGCAGTAGTAAAAAGCGTTGGTAATTACTTAAAATGGGCAAATTTGTGTCATTCTTGTCTTAAGATAATTTCACAGA